>JANNKV010000080.1:0-6579 GCA_031396485.1 Polaromonas sp.
GTACGTCGAAGCACGGCGGCGTGATCGCGATTGCCGCCGACGACCACGTCAGCAAGAGCAGCACCGCGCCGCACCAGAGCGACCACATCTTCAAGGCCTGCGGGCTGCCCGTGTTCTTCCCGAGCAACGTGCAGGACATCCTGGACATGGGCGTGCAGGACATCCTGGACATGGGCCTGCACGCCATCGCCATGAGCCGCTTCAGCGGCGTGTGGAGCGGCATGAAGACCATCCAGGAGGTGGTGGAGAGCAGCGCCAGCGTGCATGTCGACCCCGACCGCGTCAAGATCGTCATGCCGGAAGATTTCCAGATGCCGCCGGGCGGCCTGCACATCCGCTGGCCCGACCCGGCGCTGGAGCAGGAAGCACGGCTGATGGACTTCAAGTGGTATGCCGCGCTCGCTTATATCCGCGCGAACAAGCTCAACCACAACGTGATCGCCGGGCCAAACGACCGCTTCGGATTGATCGCCAGCGGAAAGGCTTTTAACGACACGCGCCAGGCCCTGGCTGACCTGGGTCTGGATGAAGAGACCTGCCACCAACAAGGCATTCGCCTGCACAAGGTCAATGTGGTTTGGCCGCTCGAAGCATCGATAACGCGCGACTTTGCGCAGGGTCTGCAGGAAATTCTGGTCGTTGAAGAAAAGCGCCAGGTCATTGAATACCAGATCAAGGAAGAGCTATACAACTGGCGCGCCGACGTGCGGCCCAACGTGCTCGGCAAGTTCGACGAGCCGGAAGGCGACCAGTCGGGTGGCGAGTGGGGCCGGGCCAATCCGAGTGACAACTGGCTGCTGCGCGCGAAGGCTGATTTGACGCCAGCGATCATCGCCAAGGCGATCGCCAAGCGCCTGAAAAAGCTGGGCGTGCCAGCCGATGTGGCGGCCCGCATGGATGCGCGGCTGGCCATCATCGAGGCGCGCGAACGGGCGCTGATTGAGTTGAAGGTCCACACCGGCGAACGCGCCCCGTGGTTTTGCAGCGGCTGCCCGCACAACACCAGCACGCGCGTGCCCGAAGGCTCGCGGGCGCTGGCCGGCATCGGCTGCCACTTCATGGCGACGTGGATGGACCGCTCGACCTCGACCTTTTCGCAAATGGGCGGCGAAGGCGTGGCCTGGGTTGGGCAGGCGCCGTTCACGACCGACACGCATGTGTTTGCCAACCTGGGCGACGGCACCTACTTTCACAGCGGCCTGCTGGCGATTCGTCAGTCGATCGCCTCGGGCGTCAACATCACCTACAAGGTCTTGTACAACGACGCGGTGGCGATGACGGGTGGCCAGCAAGTCGGCGAGCGGCCTGAAGGCCATTCGGTGCTGCAGATCATGCAAAGCCTGGTAGCCGAGGGGGTGAGCAAGCTGGTCATCGTGACCGACGAACCCGAGAAATACGAAGGCGCCAAACTGCTTGACGGCGTGGAAGTGCAGCACCGCGACGAGCTGGACCGTATCCAGCGCGAGTTTCGCGAGATCAAGGGCACGAGCGCGATCATCTATGACCAGACCTGCGCGACTGAAAAGCGCCGGCGCCGCAAGCGCGGTACGCTGGTGGACCCGGCCAAGCGCGTGGTCATCAACGAACTGGTGTGCGAGGGCTGCGGCGATTGCTCGGTGCAGTCGAACTGCCTGTCGGTGGAGCCGCTGGAAACCGAATTCGGCCGCAAGCGCCGCATCAACCAGAGCACCTGCAACAAAGACTATTCGTGTGTGAAAGGTTTTTGCCCCAGCTTCATCACCGTAGAAGGTGGGCAGCTGAAAAAACCGAAGAAGGAAAAGAAGGGCGATGCGTCGCGCATGTTCGACGTGCCGCAGCCGGTGCTGCCGGTAGCCGAAGCGGCCTGGGGCATCGTGGTCGGCGGCGTCGGCGGCACCGGCGTCATCACCATCGGGCAATTGCTCGGTATGGCGGCGCACCTGGAAGGCAAGGGCGTGGTGACGCAAGACGCGGGCGGCCTGGCGCAAAAAGGCGGCGCGACCTGGAGTCACATCCAGATTGCCAACCGCCCCGAGGCGATTTACACCACAAAGGTTGATACGGCCAAGGCCGACCTGGTGATCGGCTGCGACCCGATCGTGGCGGCCAGCAAATACACATTGACCGTGATGCAGCCGGGGCGCACGTTTGTGGCGCTGAATTCGCACGGCACGCCGACAGCGGCTTTTGTGACCAACCCGAACTGGCAGTTTCCTGGCGGCAATTGCGAAACAGCCGTCAGCGCGGCGGTGGGCCACGATCTGGTCGGCTCGTTCGACGCCGAACAGGTGGCGGTGCAACTGGTGGGCGACTCGATCTACACCAATCCGCTGATGCTGGGTTACGCGTGGCAGAAGGGCCGCGTACCGCTGTCGCATGCGGCGCTGATGCGCGCCATCGAGCTCAATGGCGTGCAGGTCGACAACAACAAGGCGGCGTTCGAATGGGGCCGGCGCTGCGCGCATGACCTGGCGCAGGTGCAGGCGCTGTTCAAGGCCGCGCAAGTCATCGAGTTCGTCAAAAAGCCGTCGCTGACCGAGATAGTGACCAAGCGCGTCGAGTTTTTGACGGCCTACCAGAATGCCGCGTATGCGCGGACGTATGCGGACTTCGTTGAAAAGGTACGTAGCGCTGAGGCCAAACTGGGTAAGACCGTGCTGACCGAAGCGGTTGCGCGTTATCTGTTCAAACTGATGGCCTACAAGGACGAATATGAAGTCGCCCGGCTGCACACCGACCGCGCCTTCCTCGGCCGGGTGAACGCGATGTTCGAAGGCGACTTCAAGCTCAACTACCACCTGGCGCCGCCGGCCCTGTCCGCCAAAAACGACAAGGGCGAATTGCAAAAGCGCCCGTTCGGCCCGTGGATGCAAACCGCCTTCAAGGTGATGGCGCCGTTCAAGGTACTGCGCGGCACACCGCTGGACCCGTTCGGGCGTACCGAGGAGCGCCAGACCGAGCGCGCGCTGATCGGCGAATACCGCGCCAGCATCGAGGAAATACTGGGCAAGCTGGAGGCTGGCAACCACGCCACCGCGGTGGAAATCGCCAGAATCCCCGAGATGATCAAGGGTTATGGCCATGTGAAGGCCCGCCATCTGGCGACTGCGCGGCCGCAATGGGCGGCGCTGATGACGGCATTTCGCCAGCCCGAGCGGGTGGCCGAGCTGGCAACGGCCTGATCGCGGCGCCGGAACGGGGTTCCGTGCCGACTCAGGCAAGCCCTTGCGGCAGGCAGAATTCAAGGCAATATTTGCGGCCCTTGCATGACGACGGGAACCTGCCATAGCCTTGGCGCTTCCAACTTGGGCGCCGCATACAATTGCGCAGTTGTTGGCAGGGCTCCCAGACAGGAGCCTGCGCCGGCGCATCCCCTTAAATTGCTCTGGAGTCAGCCGTGTTTATTTCTTCTGCTTTTGCCCAAACCGCCCCCGCTGCTGCTGGTGGCAGCGACATGATGTCTTCGCTCACCGGCATGCTGCCGCTGGTGCTGATGTTCGTGGTGCTGTATTTTGTGATGATTCGCCCGCAGATGAAAAAACAAAAAGAGCATCGCGCGATGATCGAGGCGTTGGCCAAGGGCGACGAAGTGGCGACGGCTGGCGGCCTGCTCGGTACCGTGACCAAGCTCGGCGAGTCTTACCTGACGCTGCAACTGGCACCCGGTGTGGAAGTGCAACTGCAGCGCAGCGCCATTGTGCAGGTACTGCCCAAGGGCGCCATCAACACGTCCAAGTAAACAGGTGCCGCTGCCGGCGCCCGCCCGCGGCCGCCGAACTGAACCCCGCTTGAATTTCCCTACACGTCCACCAGGAACAGCTCCCTCATGAATCGATATCCGGTCTGGAAGTACGCCATCATGCTGGTCGCCCTGCTGGTGGCGGCGCTTTACACCCTGCCCAATCTGTTTGGCGAGTCGCCCGCAGTGCAGGTTTCAAGCACCCGTTCCAGCGTCAAAATTGATTCCACCACGCTGGCCAGGGTCGAGCAGGCCCTCAAAGATGCTTCGATTACAGCCGACGCGATTGCGCTGGATGGTGTGTCTGTCAAAGCGCGTTTTGCCGACACCGACGCCCAGTTGAAAGCCAAGGACGCGATTCAAAAAGCGCTGGCCCCCGACGCAGCCAATTCGGCTTATGTGGTGGCGCTGAACCTGATTTCGCGCTCACCTGCCTGGCTGACGGCACTGCATGCCAATCCCATGTACCTGGGCCTCGACCTGCGCGGTGGCGTGCACTTTATGCTTCAGGTGGACATGCAGGCCGCGCTCACCAAGCGGGCGGAGTCGCTGGCCGGTGATCTTCGCTCGACCATGCGAGAGAAAAACATCCGCCACAGCGGCATCAATCGCAACGCACAGGCGATCGAAATCCGGTTTCGCGATTCGGAAACCCTGGCATCGGCCAAGGCATTGATACAGGACCAATTCGCCGATCTGCAAACGACGGATGCGGCGGACGGCACGGATTACAAACTGACCGCCACCATCAAGCCCGATGCGGCGCGGCGCATTCAGGACCAGGCGCTGAAGCAGAACATGGTGACACTGCACAACCGCATCAATGAACTGGGCGTGGCCGAGCCAGTGATTCAGCAGCAGGGCCTGGACCGCATCGTGGTGCAACTGCCCGGTGTGCAGGACACGGCCAAGGCCAAAGACATTCTGGGACGCACCGCCACGCTGGAAATGCGACTGGTTGAGGATGGCGCCGAAGCCCGCGCGGCAGAGAACAATTCCGGCCCGGTGCCGTTTGGCGCCGAGCGCTTTCTGGAGCGCAACGGACAGGCGGTCATCGTCAAAAAGCAGGTTATTTTGACCGGTGAGAATCTGACCGACGCGCAGCCTGGTTTCGACTCGCAAAATCAGCAGCCGAAGGTCGATTTGACGGTTGACGCCAAGGGTGGCCGCATCATGCGCGACACCAGCCGTGAAAACATCAAAAAACGCATGGCGATTCTGCTGTTTGAAAAGGGCAAGGGCGAAGTTCTGACCGCGCCGGTCATCCAGAGCGAACTCGGCAACCGCTTCCAGATTTCGGGCTCGATGAGCGTCTCGGAAGCCAATGACCTGGCCCTGCTGCTGCGTGCCGGTTCGCTGGCAGCACCTATGGAAATCATTGAAGAACGCACGATTGGCCCGACGCTCGGTGCCGACAACATTGCTAAGGGTTTTAACAGCGTGACCTGGGGCTTTCTCGTGATCGTGGCGTTCATGGGCGCGTACTACATGCTGTTCGGGCTGTTTTCGGGTCTGGCGCTGGCAGTCAATCTGCTGCTGCTGGTGGCGGTGCTGTCGATGCTGCAGGCCACGCTGACCTTGCCGGGCATGGCGGCCATGGCGCTGGCGCTGGGTATGGCAATTGACTCCAATGTGCTGATCAACGAACGCGTGCGCGAGGAACTGCGCAACGGCGCGTCCGCACAAGCGGCCATCAACACCGGCTACGAGTGCGCCTGGGCCACCATTCTGGACTCGAACATCACCACGCTGATTGCCGGCATGGCCTTGCTGGCTTTCGGTTCGGGCCCGGTGCGCGGATTTGCCGTGGTGCACTGCATCGGCATTTTGACCAGCATGTTCTCGGCGGTGTTCTTTTCGCGCGGCTTGGTCAACCTCTGGTACGGCCGCCAGAAAAAGCTCAAGACCGTCTCGATCGGCACGGTCTGGCGCCCGGCAGAATCGACCGCCGTCGCCACCAAATAACGATGTTTTCCACGGCCTTCGCCACCTCAGGACACTAAATGGAATTCTTCAAGATTCGCCGCGACATTCCGTTCATGCGGCATGCGATCGTCTTCAATGCGATCAGCTTCATCACGTTCGCACTGGCGGTGTTTTTCCTGTTTTCACGCGGCTTGCATCTGTCTGTGGAATTCACCGGCGGTACGCTGATGGAGGTGAACTACACCCAGGCCGCGGACGTCGGGAAGATCCGTGACACCGTCTCAGGCCTGGGATTTGCTGATGTGCAGGTGCAGAACTTCGGCAACTCCCGCGACGTGATGATCCGCCTGCCGGCGCAAAAGGGCGTCAGCACTGCGCAGCAGAGCGACAAGGTGCTGGCTGCGCTAAAGGCGGCCGACAACAGCGTGACGCTGCGCCGTACGGAGTTTGTAGGTCCGCAGGTGGGCGAAGAGCTCGCTCAGGATGGCCTGAAGGCGCTGGCGATGGTCGTCGTCGGCATCATGATTTACCTCGCTTTTCGCTTCGAGTGGAAGTATGCGGTGGCCGCCATCATCGCCAACCTGCATGACGTCATCATCATCCTGGGGTTTTTCGCTTTCTTTCAATGGGAGTTTTCGCTGGCCGTGCTGGCCGCGGTGCTGGCCGTGCTGGGCTATTCCGTCAATGAATCGGTGGTGATTTTTGACCGGATCCGCGAGAATTTCCGGCGCTACCGGAAAATGAATACCACCGAGATCATCGACAACGCGATCACCTCGACCATCAGCCGCACCATCATTACCCACGGCTCGACACAGATCATGGTGCTGTCGATGCTGCTCTTCGGCGGACCGACCCTGTTTTATTTTGCGCTGGCCCTGACAATTGGCATTCTTTTCGGCATCTATTCGTCCGTGTTCGTGGCGGCGGCGATC
>JANNKV010000066.1:0-9554 GCA_031396485.1 Polaromonas sp.
TACCTTGAGGAAGCCGAGGCCCTGTGTAGCCGCCTGGCCATGCTCAAGCAGGGGCGTGTGGTGGCGCTGGCGCAAACGTCCGAACTGCTCAAGGCCGCTTCATCGAACGTGCTGCGCTTCAAGATTGACAGTGAACTGCCGTTTGAATTGGCAAGCCAGGCGCGCATCACCGGGCGCATCGTGCAGTTTCCCGCGCACAACGCCCATGAGATCGAGCAGTATCTGTCGGCCGTGCGCCAGGCGGGTCTGGTGGCTGAAGATGTCGAGATCCGCAAGGCCGATCTGGAAGATGTATTCTTGGAAGTGATGGCCGAAAAAGTCGGGGTGGCGGCATGACCGCGCGTCAGGACGGACTGCCACAGACCAGCGCCGCCAGCACGTTGGCCGGCGAACCCGTAGGCTCGAACATGGTTGGCTGGCAAACCCTTTTCTACAAGGAAACGCTGCGTTTCTGGAAAGTCGGTTTTCAGACCGTGGGCGCGCCGGTGCTGACTGCCGTGCTGTATATGCTGATTTTTGGCCATGTGCTGCAAGACAAGGTGCTGGTGTATGGCAAGGTCAGCTACACCGCGTTTCTGGTGCCAGGCCTGGTGATGATGAGCGTGCTGCAAAACGCGTTTGCCAATAGTTCCTCGTCGCTGATTCAAAGCAAGATCATGGGCAGCCTGGTGTTTGTGCTGCTCAGCCCGCTGTCTCACTGGCACTGGTTTTTCGCGTATGTCGGCTCGTCGATGGCACGCGGCCTGCTGGTGGGCGCCGGTGTTTTTGCGGTCACGGTTTTCTTTGGGCAGCCGGGTTTTGTAGCGCCGTGGTGGATCGCGATATTCGCCCTGCTGGGGGCGGCACTTCTGGGTGCGCTGGGCGTGATTGCCGGGCTGTGGTCGGAGAAATTCGATCAGATGGCGGTGTTCCAGAACTTCGTCATCATGCCGATGACCTTTTTGAGCGGCGTGTTTTACTCGATCCATTCGCTGCCGCCGTTCTGGCAAACCGTCAGCCACCTGAACCCGTTTTTCTACATGATCGATGGTTTCCGCTATGGCTTTTTCGGCGTCAGCGATGTCTCGCCGTGGTTGAGCCTTTCCATCGTCAGCATCTCATTGCTTGTGGTGAGTGCGGTGGCAGTCAATATGCTGCGCACCGGCTACAAAATCAGACACTAGGCATGAAGCCCTCACGTTCATTCGCTTCGTGTAATTCTCTGCCCCCCCGAGGGGGCTGTGTGCCGCGGCTCAGAGCCTGCAGTGCAGGCTTGGACGGCACGCAGAAGGGCGGCATATTGCCGCCTAGCGGCCTGCAAGGACTGCGCCTGCGGCCTGGCAAAGCCAGTTCCGCGGCCCCTGCTTGCGTATGTCGCCCCCACGGTCGCTCGCTTTGCGTAGCTCCCTGCCCCCCGAGGGGGCCGCTGCGCCTGCGGTCTGGCAGAGCCAGTCCCGCGGCCCCTGCTTGAATGAATACAGCACCAACGTAATGAATAAACTATGACCAGCGAAGAACTCCAAACCATCATTGCCGCAGGCCTTGCGTGCGAGCATGTCGAACTGTCGGGCGATGGCCGCCACAGGTATGCCACCGTCGTATCCAGCGCGTTCGAGGGGCAGCGGCTGATTCAGCGTCACCAGCGTGTTTACGCGACGCTGGGCGGGCGGCTGCAGACCGACGAAGTGCATGCGCTGTCGATGAAAACCTACACGCCCGCCGAGTGGGCTGCTCTTCCTGAATAACACGCCAAAAACATTAACGGACTTTCGCTGAATCATGGACAAATTACTCATCAAGGGCGGTAAATCGCTGGCCGGCACCATCGAAATTTCAGGCGCCAAGAATGCAGCGTTGCCCGAGCTGTGCGCAGCCTTGTTGACCGCAGATACCGTGGTGCTGGAAAACGTGCCGGGCCTGCATGACGTGTCGACGATGCTCAAGCTGATCCGCAACATGGGTGTGCAGGCTGACCGCAGCACCGAGGTAGCGGGGCGCGTCACCATCAACGCCGGTGCATTGAGCTCGCCCGAGGCACCCTACGAGCTGGTCAAAACCATGCGTGCGTCGGTGCTGGCCCTGGGCCCGCTGCTGGCGCGGTTTGGCGAAGCCACTGTGTCATTGCCGGGCGGCTGCGCGATCGGCTCGCGTCCAGTCGACCAGCACATCAAGGGCCTGCAGGCGATGGGCGCCGAGATCATCGTCGAGCATGGCTACATGCTGGCGAAGGTGCCGACCGGCCCCAACGGCCAGCGCGGGCGGCTGAAAGGTTGCCACATCACCACCGACATGGTCACGGTGACCGGCACTGAAAACTTCCTGATGGCGGCCAGCCTGGCCGAAGGCGAAACCATTCTGGAAAACGCTGCGCAAGAGCCTGAAATTGGCGACCTGGCCGAAATGCTGATCAAGATGGGCGCGCAGATCGAAGGCCACGGCACACGCCGCATCCGCATTCAGGGCGTGGAGCGCCTGCACGGCTGCACGCACCAGGTGGTGGCCGACCGGATCGAGACCGGTACGTTCCTGTGCGCCGTGGCTGCTGCGGGTGGCGACGTGGTGCTCAAGCATGGCCGGGCGGATCACCTCGATGCCGTCATCGACAAGCTGCGCGAAGCCGGCGCCATCATCACGGCAGGTGACGGCTTCATCCGCGTGCAGGGCAGTGGCCGCATGAAAGCGCAGTCGTTTCGCACCACCGAATATCCCGGTTTTCCGACCGACATGCAGGCCCAGTTCATGGCGCTCAATGCGATTTCCGAGGGCGGCAGCACGGTGACCGAAACGATTTTCGAGAACCGCTTCATGCACGTCAACGAGATGGTGCGCCTGGGTGCGAAGATTCAGATCGAGGGCAAGATCGCGGTCATGGAAGGCGTGCCCAAGCTGTCGGGCGCCACCGTCATGGCCACAGACCTCCGGGCATCGGCCAGCCTGGTGATTGCCGGCCTGGTGGCTGACGGCGAAACGCTGATCGAGCGGATTTATCACCTGGACCGCGGCTACGACCAGATGGAGATCAAACTGCGCGCCATTGGTGCCGACATTCAAAGGCTCAAAGAGTGATGCCCCCACGCTTGTCACTGCGCGTACTGCGCTGCTCCCCGAGGGGGCTGGCCTTGCTTGGGGCGGCCCGGCGCGGCGGCCGTCATGTCACGCCTTCAAACTCAGTCGAATTTCAATGCTGCGAGGCGCGACCATGATCACGATAGCCTTGTCCAAAGGCCGCATTTTTGATGACATCCAGCCACTACTAAAGGCCGCCGGCATCGAGGTGCTGGACGACCCTGAAAAGACCCGTAAACTGATTCTGGCGACCGACCAGCCCGACGTGCGCGTGCTGCTGGTGCGCGCCACCGATGTGCCCACGTATGTGCAGTACGGTGGCGCGGACATGGGCGTGGTGGGTAAAGACACCTTGATCGAATCCGGCAGCCAGGGCCTTTACCAGCCGCTGGATCTGCAAATCGCCAAGTGCCGCATCAGCGTGGCGGTACGCGAAGGTTTCGACTATGCCGGCGCCATCAAGCAAGGGTCACGTTTGAAAGTGGCGACGAAATACGTGGCCATCGCGCGCGAGTTTTTCGCCTCCAAAGGCGTGCACGTCGACCTGATCAAGCTTTATGGCAGCATGGAGCTGGCGCCGTTGACGGGGCTGGCCGACGCGATTGTGGATCTGGTGTCGACTGGCAGTACCCTCAAGGCCAACCACCTGATTGAAGTCGAGCGCATCATGGACATCAGCTCGCACCTGGTGGTGAACCAGACCGCGCTCAAACTCAAGCAGGCGCCGGTGCGCAAAATCATCGATGCGTTTTCTGCTGCCGTGAATAAATAATTTAGGCATTTGTCTTTCGTTATGAAATTAATAGCTGCTCCCGCACGACTTTCAACGGCTTCAAGCACTTTTGATGCTGAATTCAAGGCGCGCCTGCACTGGTCAGCCGAAGCGGACGCGGCTATCGAGCAGCGTGTGGCCGGGATTCTGGCCGACGTGCAGACGCGCGGCGATGCGGCGGTGCTGGAATACACCGAGCGCTTCGACGGTTTGAAGGTCGCTTCGATGGCTGCGCTCGAGCTGATGCAGGCGGAACTGAAGGCCGCGTTCGACGCGATTCCCGCCGCCCAGCGGGGCGCCCTGCAGGCCGCGGCCCGGCGCGTGCGCAGTTACCACGAGGCGCAAAAGAAAGCCAACGGCGAAAGCTGGAGCTACCGCGACGAAGACGGCAGCCTGCTGGGCCAGAAAGTCACGCCGCTTGACCGTGTCGGCATTTATGTGCCCGGCGGCAAGGCGGCGTATCCGTCTTCGGTGCTGATGAACGCGATTCCGGCGCATGTGGCCGGCGTGGGCGAAATCATCATGGTGGTGCCCACGCCTAGAGGCGAGAAGAATGCACTGGTATTGGCTGCGGCTTACGTCGCCGGCGTCACGCGCGCCTTCACGATTGGCGGTGCGCAGGCCGTCGCCGCACTGGCTTACGGCACGCAGACCGTGCCCAAGGTCGACAAGATCACCGGCCCCGGCAATGCCTATGTCGCCAGCGCCAAAAAGCACGTTTTTGGCATCGTCGGCATCGACATGATCGCCGGGCCGTCGGAAATTCTGGTGCTGGCCGACGGCAGCACGCCCGCCGACTGGGTGGCGATGGATTTGTTCAGTCAGGCCGAGCATGACGAGCTGGCGCAGAGCATTCTGCTGTGCCCTGACCTGGCCTACATTGACGCGGTGCAGGCCGCGATTGACCGCCTGCTGCCTACCATGCCGCGCGCCGACATCATCGCCAAATCATTGAATGGCCGCGGCGCGCTGATTCACACTCGCAGCATGGAAGAAGCCTGCGCCATCAGCAACCGCATCGCGCCCGAGCATCTGGAGATTTCCAGCCACGAGCCGCACCGATGGGAGCCGCTGCTCAAGCACGCGGGAGCGATTTTCCTGGGCGCGTATACCAGCGAATCGCTCGGCGACTACTGCGCCGGCCCCAATCATGTGCTACCCACCAGCGGCACCGCGCGCTTTTCAAGTCCGCTGGGCGTATACGACTTTCAAAAGCGCAGCAGCATCATTGAAGTGAGCGAGCAGGGCGCGCAGGCGCTGGGGAAGATCGCGGCCGAGCTGGCCTATGGCGAGGGCTTGCAGGCGCATGCCCGGGCGGCCGAGATGCGTCTTCACGACGTGCCTGCGATGCGGCAAAACAAGGCTTGACCTAAAGCCGCCAGTTCAGGACGGCGCTTTCCGTGCCGGCTTTTTTTCGAGGGGCTTTTGGTTTCACCGCCCGCGCGCGCAAAGCGCACTCCAGCGCCAGCGCCGCCCAAGGCCGCATCGCATCCGGCGAATCCATCGCGTCTTCCGGGCTGCTGAAGTAGTTCATGGATCGGGGTACACCTTTGGCCGCATAGCTGAAAATCTGGCAGCCCGCCGCTTCGTAGCGGCTGCGTGTCGATTCATCGCCTTTGAGCCAGAGTTTTTCGCCATCGCCCAGGTCAGCAAGAATCGCGATCGTCAGCCCGTCCGTGCTGATGCCGTACCCGCCAAACATGCGTTTGGCCACGCACGGGCCGGCAGAGCGCAACAAATCGCAGCAGTAGTTTGCAAAATCGGTGTGGGTGGGCATGGGCGTCCCCGGATTATCCGGGCTGAATTTCAGTTTTTCAAATACACGGACTTCGTGCAACACGAATTTCGTGTAGTATTAAAACCATGAAAAACGTCACCATCACGATGGACGATGCCGTTGCCGACTGGGTTCGCATCGAGGCGGCGAGGCGCAACACCAGCGTGTCACGCATGGTGGGTGAAATGCTGCTTGAAAAGATGCAGCGCGAAGACGCGTATGCGCGGGCCGAACGTGAGTGGCAGGCCGATGACGTGACGTTCACGTCCACCGCTCAGCCCTACCCTAAGCGCGCAGAAATTTATGCCGACCGTGCCGCGCGTTTTCGTTGACACCCCGGTATTCGTCTATGCCGACGACGCAGCGGACACACAACGCCGCCAGCAGGTGCGAGCCTGGCTCGCGCAGCTATGGGCCAGCCGTACCGGGCGCACCAGCACCCAGGTGCTCAGTGAGTATTACGTTTGCGTCACCCAGCGCATCCAGCCGGGTTTGGCCCAAGGCGATGCCCGCGCCAAGCTGCGCCGCTATCAGCAGTGGCAGCCCTGGGTGATCGACCACCAGACGGTGGAAACCGCCTGGGGCCTGGAGGCGCGGCTGCAGGTCGACTATTGGCAAGCGCTGATCCTCGCGTCGGCCATGCACAGTGGCTGCGATGCCGTGCTGAGCGATGCATTGCCGCTGGCGCGCTACGACCAGCTTGAAGTCATTAGTCCATTCGAGATGTCTCCCCCATGAACGAAAACCTGAACGCCAAGCTTCAATCCCGCATCCGCCAGGACGTGCAATCCATGCACGCCTACGCGGTGCAAGACTCTGCTGGCATGGTCAAGCTCGACGCGATGGAGAACCCGCATCGGCTACCTGCTGACTTGCAGGAAAAGCTTGGTAAGCGCCTCGGTGCATTGGCGCTGAACCGTTACCCGGACGGCCGCGTCAACGATTTGCGCGCCGCACTGGCCAGCTACGCGCACATGCCGGACGGCTTTGACATCATGCTGGGCAATGGCTCTGACGAGTTGATTTCACTATTGGCCATGGCCTGCGACGTGCCGGGCGCAGCCATTGTTTCGCCAGTTCCGGGCTTTGTGATGTACGCAATGAGTGCGCAGCTTCAGGGCCTGAAGTTTGTCGGTGTGCCGCTCACAGCCGACTTCGAACTCGACGAAGCCGCCATGCTGGCCGCCATTGCCGAACACAGGCCCGCCATCACCTATCTGGCCTACCCGAACAACCCGACCGCCAATCTGTGGGACGACGCGGTGATCGAAAAAATTGTCAATGCCGTCGGCGAGCAGGGCGGACTGGTGGTGATGGACGAGGCTTACCAGCCGTTTGCCAGCAAAAGCTATATTGACCGCATCGCGCGGCACAGCCATGTCTTGCTGCTGCGTACGATGAGCAAATTCGGCCTGGCCGGCGTGCGTCTGGGTTACCTGATGGGACCAAGGGCGCTGATTCTTGACATCGACAAGGTCCGCCCGCCCTACAACGTCAGCGTGCTGAACTACGAATGCGCGCTCTTCGCGCTTGAGCATCAAGACGTGTTTACCGCGCAAGCCCAGGAAATACGTGCGCAGCGCGCTATGCTTTTTGAAGCTCTGACGGCGATGACACATGTCAGGACCTGGAAAAGCGACGCCAATATGATCCTGATTCGTGTCCCTGATGCCGCCAAAACTTTCGAAGGCATGAAGGCGCGCGGCGTTCTGGTCAAAAACGTTTCTAAAATGCATGCCTTGCTGGTCAATTGTTTGCGCCTGACCGTTGGCACCGCCGACGAAAACGCACAACTGCTGGCAGCCCTTCAAGAATCTCTATGAACACCCCATTATCCAGCCCGGCGCAACGAACCGCCGAGGTTTCCCGCAATACCGCCGAAACGAAAATTACCGTCAAGGTCAACCTCGACGGCACGGGCAAGGCCAGCCTGTCGACCGGCATCGGGTTTTTTGACCACATGCTCGACCAGATCGCCCGCCACGGGCTGATTGACCTCGACATTCAGGCCCAAGGCGACCTGCACATCGACGGCCACCACACGGTCGAAGACGTCGGCATCACCCTCGGGCAGGCGGTGGCGCAGGCAGTGGGCGACAAAAAAGGCCTGCGCCGCTATGGCCATGCCTATGTGCCGCTCGACGAGGCGCTGAGCCGCGTCGTGGTCGATTTTTCGGGCCGGCCGGGGCTGGAAATGCATGTGCCGTTCAAGAGCGGCATGATCGGCACCTTCGACAGCCAGCTGGCCTACGAATTCTTCCAGGGCTTTGCCAACCACGCCTTCGTGACACTGCACATCGACAACCTGCGCGGCGACAACGCCCACCACCAGGCCGAGACCGTGTTCAAGGCCTTTGCCAGAGCCCTGCGCATGGCGCTGGAGATTGACGCGCGTTCCGTCGGTGTGATTCCTTCGACCAAAGGCTCGCTGTAGGCAATGAGCCCTGCAAATGCAATTCTTGCCACGATTCTAAGCATTTTAGCCTTCCAGCCCAGGTAATCCGTGCGCAAGCAGCTATCAATATCGTAGCAATCAACGTGTCGAAAGCATCCCTTGAAAACAGTCGCGGTCGTTGATTACGGCTCGGGCAATCTCCGCTCCGTGTCGCAGGCGGTCGAGCATGTGGCGAAAGGCAGCGGTTATGAGGTGGTCGTTACCTCGCGGCCGCAAGACGTGCTGGACGCCGAACGCGTGGTGCTGCCGGGCCAGGGCGCCATGCACGACTGCATGCGCGCCCTGAGCGAGTCGGGCTTGCAGGGCGCCGTGCTGCATGCCGCCGCCCACAAGCCACTGTTTGGCGTCTGCGTGGGCATGCAGATGCTGCTGGACCGCAGCCACGAGGGCCTGTCAGGTGCACCGACGCCCGGGCTGGGGCTGATCGGCGGCGAGGTCGTCAAATTCGATCTGGCCGGCCAGACCCAGCCCGACGGCAGCCGCTACAAGGTGCCGCAGATGGGCTGGAACCGGGTTTATCAGGGCACTCATCAATCGGCCCGGCCGCATGCCTTGTGGGCCGGCATACCCGATGGCGCGTATTTTTACTTCGTTCACAGCTTTTATGCCCGTCCGGCAGATGCAGCTGACATCGCCGGCGAGACCGACTACGGCGCCCGCTTTGCCGCAGCGATTGCACGCGATAATATTTTCGCCACGCAGTTCCACCCCGAAAAAAGCGCCGATCATGGCCTGGCGCTGTACCGCAACTTTCTGCAGTGGCAGCCTTGACGGCACCAGGCATTGACGGCCGCCGCGCAAAGATTTTTCTGCAAAACCTCACGTCCCGTCCTATCATCCGTCTTTTTTATCACGCAACATGCTGCTTATTCCCGCGATTGACCTGAAAGACGGTCACTGCGTTCGCCTCAAACAGGGCGACATGGACCAATCCACCATCTTCAGCGAAGACCCGGCCGCCATGGCGCGCAACTGGGTTGACAAAGGCGCTCGCCGCCTGCATCTGGTCGATTTGAACGGCGCCTTCGCCGGCAAGCCAAAAAACGAGCTTGCCATCCGCAAAATCCTGGCGGAAGTCGGCAGCGAGGTCGATGTGCAGCTGGGCGGCGGGATTCGTGATCTGGACACCATCGAGCGCTACCTCGACGCCGGCCTGCGCTACGTCATCATCGGCACGGCCGCGGTGAAAAACCCGGGTTTTCTGCAAGACGCCTGCACGGCATTCAGTGGTCACATCATCGTCGGGCTGGATGCCAAAGACGGAAAAGTCGCCACCGACGGCTGGAGCAAGATGACCGGCCATGAAGTCATCGACCTGGGCAAGAAGTTCCAGGACTACGGCGTCGAAGGCATCATCTACACCGACATCGGCCGCGACGGCATGCTCAGTGGCATCAACATCGAAGCCACCGTGAAGCTGGCGCAGGCGCTGAACATTCCTGTCATCGCCTCGGGCGGGCTGTCGAACATGGCCGACATCGATGCGCTCTGCGCCGTCGAGGAAG
>JANNKV010000108.1:0-2710 GCA_031396485.1 Polaromonas sp.
CAAGCTGGAGCCGGGCCTGAACGAAACCGCGTTTTACGATCCGACCAACTTCACCTTCCCGGCCGGCACCTACATCTGCGAGGTGGAAGTGGACCCCGCTACCGGCTCGGTGCGCGTGGACCGCTTCACTGCCGTCGATGACTTCGGCAACATCATCAACCCGATGATCGTCGAAGGCCAGGTGCACGGCGGGCTGGTGCAAGGCATCGGCCAGGCGCTGCTTGAAAATTGTGTGTACGACGAGGAGTCTGGTCAGTTGCTGACCGGCTCGTTGATGGACTACACCTTGCCGCGTGCCGACGACATGCCCAACTTCACGCTCGCCACCTTGTGCACGCCGTGCAGCCACAACCCGCTGGGCGCCAAAGGCTGCGGCGAAGCGGGGGCCATCGGTTCACCGCCGGCCGTCATCAATGCGGTGCTTGATGCGCTCAAACCGCTGGGCGTGGTGGACTTCGACATGCCCGCGTCGCCCGGTCGTGTCTGGGAAGCCATTCAGTCGGCCAAACACTAATCTGCGCCAAGGAGAAAAAATATGTACGCATTCACACTCGAGCGGCCTACCACCACCGCCGACGCTTCGAAGCTCGCAGCAGCTGGCGCAAAACCACTCGCTGGCGGCCAGACGCTGCTGGCGTCGATGAAGTTGCGCCTTTCAAGTCCCGAGCAGCTTGCCGACCTGAGCGGCATCAAGGAACTCACCGGCATCAAGCGCGACGGCAACGCTTTTGTCATCGGCGCGATGACGCGCCATGCTGATGTGGCCATTCATCCCGAGCTGAAAGCGGCGATTCCCGCACTGGCCGATCTGGCCGCCAATATCGGCGACCGGCAGGTGCGCGCGATGGGAACGCTGGGCGGCTCTGTTGCCAACAACGACCCGTCGGCCTGCTACCCGAGTGCGGTGCTGGCACTGGGTGCAACCATTCACACGACGACGCGCAAGATCACCGCCGAAGATTTTTTCCTCGGCATGTTCGCCACCGCGCTGAACGATGACGAGCTGATCACGGCGATCAGCTTTCCGATTCCGAAGCGCGCTGCCTACATGAAGTTCAAGCAGCAGGCTTCCCGCTTTGCGATGGTCGGCGTGTTCATTGCGCAGTTCGATGCGGGCGTGCGGGTTGCGGTGACGGGCGCTTCATCGAGCGGCGTGTTCCGCCATAAGGGGCTGGAAGACGCGCTGAGCAAAAGCTTCACGCCGGCAGCGGCAGCAGCGGTGAAGATCGATGCGACCGGCCTGAACAGCGACATTCATGCAACGGCGGCCTACCGCGCCAATCTGATCAGCGTGCAAACTCAGCGTGGCGTGACCAAAGCGCTTGGGTGATATAGAGTGGCTTCAGCAGCCCGGAAGGCGACCGAAGCCGCCTTTTGTGGCCTGTTTTTAGGTATTTCAGGCCTCTAGCCCAGGTAATACCTGCGTGAGCAGCTATTGAAATAATAGCAACTCAGGGATCAATCCATGACACTTTTCACAAGCATCGACGCGCTGACGGCGGCGCTGCAAGGCGCTGGCTATTTTGCCGACCGCCGGCTGGCCACGGCGGTATTCCTCGCCCTCAAACTGCAACGGCCGCTGCTGCTGGAGGGCGAACCCGGTGTCGGTAAAACCGAGCTGGCCAAGGCGCTCTCGGTGGCGCTGCAACGGCAATTGATCCGCCTGCAGTGCTACGACGGCCTGGAGCAGCGCGAGACGCTGTACGAGTGGAACTATGCCGCGCAGCTGCTGCATATGCGCGCGGTTGAGGGAAAGAGCCAGGCGGGGGATGTAGAACAGGAGGTTTATCAAGACCGCTACCTGATTCGCCGGCCGCTGCTGCAGGCGCTGCAAACGCCGGCGCCCGGGGCCGTGCTGCTGATCGACGAGGTAGACAGGGCCGACGAACCGTTCGAGGCTTTCCTGCTCGAATATCTGGGCGAATACCAGGTCAGCATTCCGGAAATCGGCACCGTGCGCGCCGCGGTGACGCCGGTCACCATCCTCACCAGCAACCGGACGCGCGAGCTCAACGACGCGGTCAAACGCCGCTGCCTGTACCACTGGCTCGACTACCCCGACCGCGACCGGGAGCTGGCCATCGTGCGGGCGCAGGTGCCCGGTGCCAGTGAAGCGCTGACGGTGCAGGTAGCCGATTTTGTCGATCGACTGCGCCGCTCGCCATTCGGCAACGCTTTTCAGCGCGCGCCCGGCATTGCCGAAAGCGTCGAGTGGGCCAAGGCGCTGGTTGCGCTGGACACGCTGGTGGTTGACCCGGAGGTCGTCGCCGACACGGCTGGTATTTTGTTCAAGCAGCGTGAGGATGTGGCGGCGCTGACGCACGAGTTGGCGGTTGAATTGCTCAAACCCGAACAGGCTGGCGCTTGAGATGGATGGCGTAAATGCAGGGCGATTTTCCGCAGAGCTTCGAACAGCAGACGAGGTGACAAGCAAGGGGAATCTTCATTTCAGCCGGCGCCGCGGATATGGTTTCGCCAAGCCGCAGGCGCAGGCCGTGCAGGCCGCCGGGATGCGAGACGCTTCCCTTCTGCATGCCGTCCAAGCCTGCACCGGCAGGCGCGGAGCCGCGGCACGCAGCACCCTCGGAACGAGACGCAAGGGTACGCGTCCCCTGTTGCCCAGCAGGGGCCGCGGAACCGGCTTTGCCGGGCCGCAGGCGCAGCGGCCCCTCGGGGGGCAGAGAGCTACGCGCAGCGAGCGAACGTGGGG
>JANNKV010000138.1:0-15156 GCA_031396485.1 Polaromonas sp.
AGATTACCTGGGCTAGAGGCCTGTTTGGCTCTCAAGTCTGGCTCGCTGTCGAGTTATTGCAGGAAATCGACGACGCGCTGCGCCTGCAGCAGTTGAGGGCGATTGCGCGCCAGACCGGCATTCGCCTGGTCGCAGCCGGCAATGTGCACATGCATGTGCGTTCACGCAAGCCGCTGCATGACATGCTGACCGCCATCAAGCTCGGCAAAACGGTGCACGAATGCGGCTTTGAGCTGCAGGTCAATGCAGAAGCGCATCTGCGCCCGCGCATGCGGCTGGCTGAAATTTACCCGGCCGATCTGCTGCGTGCCACGCTGGAAATAGCGGCGCGCTGCACTTTCAATCTGGACGAAATTCGCGGCATGTACCGCTATCCCAAGGAAGACATGGTGCCACCGGCTGAAACGCCTGCGCAGTGTCTCCGGCGCTTGACCGAAGCAGGTGCGCTGGAGCGCTACCCTGAAGGCGTACCGCCCGAAATCACGACCCGCATCGAGAAAGAACTGGCGCTGATCGAAGAGCTTGAATACGAGATGTTCTTCATCACCGTGCACGACATCGTGCGTTTTGCGCGAAGCCAGAACATTCTTTGCCAGGGGCGCGGTTCGGCGGCCAATTCCACCGTTTGCTATTGCCTGGGGGTGACGGCGGTCAACCCGATGGAAAGTGACACGCTGTTCGAGCGCTTCATCAGCCGCGAACGCCGCGAGCCGCCGGATATCGATGTGGACTTTGAACACCAGCGGCGCGAAGAAGTCATTCAATACATCTACGAAAAATACGGCCACGACCGCGCCGCCATTGCCGCGACGGTCATCAGCTACCGGGCGCGCAGCGCGGTGCGCGACGTGGGCAAAGCCCTTGGCATCGAGCCGGAACTGATCGAGGAATTTGCCAAGGAGCATTTCTGGTTCGACGGCAGCAGCGTGCTGGAGCAAAAGCTGGCAGAAGCTGGCATGCAGGACAACGCCGGGCCAGTTCTGCAATGGCTGGAGATTTCCAGATTGCTGCTGGCCGTCTATCCCAAACCCGAAGACGAGATCGCCGATCTGGACGACGGCGGCAACCGCCCCAAAGCGAGGCCTGCGTTTCCGCGCCACCTGAGCCAGCACGTCGGCGGCTTCGTGCTGACGCAGGGCAAGCTCACGCGGTTGGTGCCGGTGCAGCCGGCGTCGATGGAAGATCGCCGCATCATCCAGTGGGACAAGGACGACCTCGACGCGATGGGCTTGCTCAAAGTCGATGTGCTGGCGCTCGGCATGCTGTCAGCGATTCGGCGCTGCCTGCACCTGATCGACGAGACGCGTGGCGGCCAGCTCGAAATGCACACCATTCCCGGAGAAGACGCGCAAACCTACGACATGATTTGCGAGGCTGACACCGTGGGCGTTTTCCAGATTGAAAGCCGTGCGCAGATGTCGATGCTGCCGCGTCTGCAGCCGCGCACCTACTACGACCTGGTGGTCGAGGTCGCCATCGTGCGGCCGGGGCCGATTCAGGGCGGCATGGTGCATCCGTATTTGAAGAACCGCGATATCGTGCGCAAGGGCGGCCAGCTCGACAATACCTATCCCGAACTAGACGCAGCGCTGGGCCGCACGCACGGCGTGCCGATTTTTCAGGAGCAGGTGATGCAGATCGCGATGATCGCCGCTGACTTCAGCGCCGACGAGGCCGATGACCTGCGCCGCTCGATGGCGGCGTGGAAGCGCAAGGGCGGCGTGCACCGGTTCTATCACCGGCTGGTCGACCGCATGATTCAAAAAGGCTACGACCCCGAATTTTCAGAACGCATCTTCAGCCAGATCGAAGGCTTCGGCGAATACGGCTTTCCCGAAAGCCACGCGGCCAGTTTTGCCAAGCTGGTGTACGTGAGTTGCTGGCTCAAATGCCACGAGCCCGCGTGCTTTCTGGCGGCCATGATCAATTCGCAGCCGATGGGTTTTTATTCACCGTCGCAGCTTGTGCAGGATGCGCGCAAGCACGGCATCGAGGTGCGGCCGCTGGATGTGACGATCAGTAGCTGGGATTGCACGCTGGAAGAATCGGGCGCGTTGCAGCCTGAAGGCGTATCCGTTCACCCTGAGCCTGTCGAAGGGCTTCGACAGGCTCAGCCCGAACGGCGTATTGCGAATCGTCATCCCGGCATTCGCCCGAACCAGCCCGCCGTTCGCCTGGGCCTGCGCCTGGTCTCGGGTTTTTCTGAAGCTGCCGCGCAGCGCATGGCCGAAGCCCGCAGGCAATCACCGTTTAAAAACGCCGAAGACCTCGCCCTGCGTGCGCAGCTCGGCACGCTGGAGATGAACGCACTGGCCGCGGCCGATGCCTTGCTTACATTGGCCGGCCATCGCCGCCAGCAGGTGTGGGAAGCCGCCGCCATCAAGCCCGCGCCGCGGCTTCTGAAAAATGTTCCCGTGCATGAAACCGCGCTGTCGCTGCCCGACACACCCGAAGGTGAAAACATCCTGTTCGACTATGAGGCCACCGGCCTGACGCTGCGACGTCATCCGCTGGCCTTGCTGCGCGATCGGCTGGCGGCGCGGGGTCTGCTTAGCGCGGGTGAACTCAACGAACTGCCCGATGGCCGAAAAGTTGCCGCCTGTGGCATCGTCACCGTGCGGCAGCAACCCCAAACCGCCAAGGGCACGATTTTTGTGACGCTCGAAGACGAAACCGGGCCGGTCAATGTGATTGTGTGGAAATCCCTGCGCGACACCCAGCGCGAAGAGGTCATGCACGCGCGGCTGCTGGCGGTGCACGGCACATGGCAGAGGAGTGAAGAAGACGGCAAGGCCAAGGGCTACGGCGCGGTACGCAACCTGGTCGCGCACCGGCTGGAGGACCTGACGCCGATGCTGGGGCGACTCGGCACGTCGAGTCGCGATTTTCATTGAGGGCTCGAGAAAATTTATAGGCCCGGCAGAGTGCTGCGGGCGTCTTCCAGCAAGGCCTGCACGTCCTCGTCGCTGGTCTGGCCAAAGTGTTTGTACCAGCGTCCCACCGCGCGAAACGGCTCTGGCTTGGCGGCGCAGATCACCTCGTCGGCCACGTCCATCAGCTGCTGGCAGCTTTCGGCGGCACACACTGGCACGGCGACGGCCAGATGCGCTGGCTGCTGCTGGTGCATCGCCAGCAAGGCGGCGCGCATGGTCGCGCCCGTGGCCAGCCCGTCATCGACGACGATCACCGTGCGGCCGCGCAATGGCACCGCCGGGCGCTGGCCGCGGTAGAGTAGTTCGCGCCGCGCCAGTTCGGCCTCCTCGCGTGCCACCACGGCCGCCAGCGATTCAGGTGATATCGCCATGCAAGACAAGTCACTCATCACCCGCACGCTGCCCTCTGCACCGCTGGCAATGGCGCCGATGGCATATTCCTCATGGCCGGGAAAGCCCAGTTTGCGCACCATGAAAACATCCAGCGGTGCCGACAGCGCCCGCGCGACTTCACAGGCCACAGGTACACCGCCGCGTGGCAGGCCCAGCACGAGCAGACCGGGCCGTCCGCGGTAGTGCATCAGCCTGTCGGCCAAGACCCGGCCGGCCTGGTGGCGGTCTTCAAAGGGCAGTGCGCTGGTCATGCTGAATGTCCCGAGATTTTCCTGCGTGCGAAATGGGTGCCGAACCACCCGGCGGCCAGTTCGGACACCCGCTCCAGGGCGCCGTGCTCTTCGAACAGGTGCGTGGCGCCCGGGACGATGGCGAGCCGCTTTTTGCAGACCAGGTGCTGCAAGGCTTCTTCGTTGAGCCCGATGATCGGGTCATCGGCGCCGCCCGCGATGAGCAGCGTCGGCGCGGTCACCGCAGCCAGTGCGACCGGGCCGGCCAGGTCGGGGCGCCCACCGCGCGAAACCACCGCGGCGATGCGCTGGCCCAGCCGTGCGGCGGCAATCAACGCGGCCGCGCTGCCTGTGCTGGCCCCGAAGTAGCCGAGCGGTAACAGCTGCAAGTCAGGCTGTGCGGCCACCCAGGCCGTCGCGGTTTGTACACGGTCTGTCAGCAGGGCCATATCGAAGCGGTGTTCCCGGGTATGAAGGTCTGCCTGCTCCTCCTGCACCGTGAGCAGATCAAACAGCAGGGTGGCCAGGCCCGCCTGCTGAAGTTTTTGGGCGACCTGCCGGTTGCGGGCACTGTGCCGGCCGCTGCCGCTGCCATGTGCAAACAGCACCACACCGATCGCGCCGGCGGGGCAGACCAGGTCACCATACAGCCAGGTCTCGCCGCAGGGAATACGCACTTCACAGCGGACTTCACGGGCCACCGGGACGGGTGTGGAAGGGTTCATGGGTTTGGATTTCGCCAGCCAGATAGTCACTTTAAGGTGAACCCGGTGGCGCTGCCATCAGTCAAATCCTGTTTGGAGTTCAGACCTGTCCTGCAGCAAGCGTTGACCCGATCTGAGGGGACGCGCGTTCAGGTGGCCCTGAAATCAGGCGGAGTGCGCGACCCGTCGATAAAACGCCAGAGAGCCGGCCAGCGCCAATAGCGCTCCGCCGCACAGCCGGTCAATCCAGCGCACGGCACTGACCTGGAGCAGCCGGATCGCCCGGGCGCCGATGAAGGCGTAGCCCAGCATCACCGCAAAATCCAGCCCGGCAAACACGATCGAGATGGTCAGGTACTGCGGCGCCTGCGCGGCCAGCGGGTCGATGAACTGCGGCAGCAGGGCAGAGCAAAACAGGTAGCCTTTCGGGTTGGTCACCGCCACCAGAAAAGACTTGCTGAAAATCGCCCTGGCGCCGTGTTGCACGCCAGGGGTGGCCTCGGCCGGAAGTTCGATGCCGCCTTTCGATTGCAGCAAACGAAGGCCCAGCCAGGCCAGATAGGCCGCACCCACCCACTTCAGCACCGAAAACCAGAATTCGGATGCCGCCAGCAGTGCGCCCAGGCCCAGCGCGACGGCGCCGACCAGCACAAAATCAGACAGCACCGCGCCCAGCATGCCCGGCAAGGCGCGCCGCACCCCGTAGCGCGAGCCATTAGCCAGCGCCAGCAGCACGGTGGGGCCGGGCGTGGCAATTGCCACCAGAGCGACAAGGCAGAAAAGAAAAAGCGTGGTGATGCTCATGCTGAAACTCCATGACTGAAAATTTAGGCAGGCCCGGAATGACGGAAATCATAGTGACACTGCGCGTGAATCTGCAAGTTGAACGATGATTTCGTTGCCATGACAGACCATGAATCACTGAAGCGCGCCATTCACGAAGACGTGGTGCTGCATGCCTACAACCCGCAATGGCCGGCGATTTTTGAGGCGGAACGAAAGCGCCTGCTGGGCCTTTTTCCGCAGATTACCGCTATTGAGCATATCGGCAGTACAGCCGTCGAAGGCCTGTCGGCCAAGCCGATCATCGACATGATGGCCGGCGTGGCGTCGATGGAAACGGCGATTTCGCTGGCTGAGTCGCTGTGCCAGTCGGGCTACACCACGTCAGTTGAATTCAACGCATCACTGACCGACCGACAATGGTTCATGCGCTGGGCCAACGGCCATCGAACGCATCATCTGCATGTGGTGGTGCATGAAGGCGCCGTGTGGCAGGGGCGCCTGAAGTTTCGCGACGCACTGCGGGGCAATGGCGAACTGGCCGCGCAGTATTTACAGCTCAAGCAGCGCGTGGCCACCGAGCACGCGCAGGACCGTGAGGCGTACACCCGCGCGAAGACGGCGTTTGTGCAGTCTGTCGTGGCGGTGTGATGCAGCAAGCCCGTGTGGCGTCGCAAGGCTGCCAGACGGCATTTTTACAAGCAAAAGGTGTCGCTAGCCCAGGTACTAACTGCGTAAGAAGCTATATAAATCATAGCAAGTCGCAAATCAGATGCTTGAAGGCAATCAGCGGCTTGCTGCAGATGCGCGGTGCTATGCCATCAAACGTGGAGGTCATGCCCGCGCGCTTCGCATTTGAAGTCGCGCGGGCATCTGCCTTGTGTAGCGGGAATCAGTCACCCAGCGGGTTGAGCAGATCAGCCCGGCCCTCAAACGCGAACAGCAGCAGGTCGGACATGTTGAACCGGTCGCCAGGGTTGGCAACAAGTGCGTTCGGGCGGAACGTCGGGTCGCGCACGATGGAATGCATGCTGCCCTCCATGGCGCGGTGAAAAGTCTCAGCCACGATGCGGCCACCGACGCCGGTGAGCCTGCCGTCATTGAGCTCGGCTTCGCGCAGGATGTAAAACCACAAAGGCGTGTTGCTGCCAAGCTCTTTCAGGCTGGGTGACAGGTCCTTCGTCAGCTTGGCGGTCGTGAGAGGCGCAATGCCCATCAGCGCAGCCATCTGCTGGCCGCTGGCCAGCTCGACCATGTTGGCCCGCAGCAGGTTGCGGAAGGCGAGGTTCATCTCGATGTCCGGCGTCGCGGCATTCCCGCCGAACGAACCGTGCGGCAGCGACTTCAGCGGATCGACCAGTTGTGTGTCGGTTTTCATCGCGATGTTGGGCCCACCTTCTGGCGGTGTCAGGTCGGTGCGGCCAGTCTCGGTGAAGTCGAACAGGCGCCTGAAATCGACCGTCCAGTTTGACGGCAGCCGTTCGAAGTCACCCGATTCGCGGTCGTTCGGTGTGCTGGGCGGTGGCGACAGCGTGCCGCTGGTGCCCGAGAACTGGAACAGCAGGCCGAGCGTGGCAGGCGTAGCGCCGCCCGCACGGAAGATGCGGTTCCAGTCATACTGCGCGCGAATCATGCTGTGGCCGAGCCGATAGGCGGCTACCGAGAACTCGATCGGCATGGTCGGCATGTTGGCGGGCAGAGCATCTTTTTCGAAGAATTTGCGGCCGTTGGCAAACACATCGCTGACGACCGCCGGATCGATCAGGCGCGGCAGAAAGTCGGTCTTGATCATCCACTGGTAGTGCTTGACCACCAGCTCGCGTGCTTTTTCGAACAGGTCGGCGCTCGGTGTGCTCGATGCGATCTGGTCGACCACGCGGTTATGAAAGCGGATCATCGCGAGGTGCGTCTGCGCAACGATCAGGTTCTCGTCGTTGCGCGGATCGGGAATCAGCGACTTGCGTCGCGCCAGCTTGGTCGAGCCTTCTCCGACCCGCGGCAGGTCATAACCATCACGCGGGGCAAGCGTGGCGCCGGGGTTGAGCAGGTCGGGCGACGCGGCCGTCTTGCCCACCTTGATGCGAATACCGTCGCTGTAGAACTTGCTGTCCTCAGCGTTGGCCGGCCCTCGCCCGTATAGGCAGTCGAGGTCGAGCGCCGGTGAGCGGCCTTGCAGCAGTTCGTCGATGGTGACGTTCTGACCTAGCGCAACAGCGGTCTTGTCCAGCGTCATGTCATGGTCGATGAACTGACCAAGATAGGTGAACCCCGCAGGGATAGCGGGTCCAGCCGAATCGTCGCCGGGCGAGGCCGTCATGACCTTTGCCATCGCCTCCAGGGTGGCGCGCTTGACGGCGGTGCCTTTCGGCCCCATTCGTGAAAAGCGGAACTTCCGCATCTCCGGAATGTCGCCGGGATAAGGGTCTACGGCAGGTTTGCCGTCGTGATCGCAATACACCGTGCCCTCACCGACGATGTAGTAGTTGTCGCGCATGTGTCGTTTCATCATCGCTCTCCAAAGTGGTTACTGAGGAGCGTGATGATGGGCGCGCAGATGCCTATCGTCGATACCGAAAACTGGGTAGAGGCCGGGTAAAAATCTGTGAGCCGACGATGTGAATTTTCACATCTGCCGGTTCATTTCATGAGGCGAAAGCCATGATCAGCAGAAAAAAGCTAGAGCAGTTTTTTCACCAGCACCTGGCTCTTGCGATTCAGGTTGTACTTGCGCTTGCGCGCTTCCGGCAACCAGTCCGGATCGACCTGCACAAAGCCGCGTTTGATGAACCAGTGCATGGTGCGTGTGGTCAGCACGAAGATGCTTTGCAAGCCTGAAGCACGAGCGCGCTGCTCGATGCGCCGCAGGATTTTTTCGCCGTCTCCCTGGCCCTGGCTCTGCGGGGAGACGGTCAGCGCTGCCATTTCTGCAGTTTTTGCTTCGGGGTAGGGATAAAGCGCTGCGCACGCGAAAATAACGCCGTCATGTTCAATGATGGAGTACTGGTCGGCGTCACGTTCGATCTCGGTGCGGTCACGTTTGACCAGCGTGCCGTCTTTCTCGAACGGCTCAATCAACTGGAGGATGCCGCCGACGTCATCAGGTGTAGCTTCGCGTAACGACTCCAGTTTTTCATCGACCACCATGGTGCCGATGCCGTCGTGGACGTAAATTTCGAGCAGCAAGGCGCCGTCGGTGGCGAACGGCAGGATGTGGCTGCGCTCAACGCCGCCCTTGCAGGCCTTGACGCAGTGCTGCAGGTAAAAAGCGGTGTCGCTCGGGCGCTCGCCTGGAGGCAGCGCTGACAACAATTTCTCCGCGGCTGCCAGCGGCAATTCGGTGTCGATCGGGTTGTCTTCGCTCTCGGGCTGGTCGGGGTTGATGCGGATGCCGGGCACTTCCGTCAGAAAAAGTAATTTGTCGGCCTGCATGGCAATCGCCACCGACGTGGCGACTTCTTCCATCGTCAGGTTGAAGGCTTCGCCGGTTGGCGAGAAACCGAATGGGGACAAGAGCACCATCGCACCGAAGTTCAGGGTCTGCGTGATGGCTGCCACGTCGACCTTGCGCACCATGCCTGAGTGCTTGAAGTCGACGCCATCGAGAATGCCCACCGGCCGCGCCGTGATGAAATTGCCGGAGATGACGCGGACGGTGGAGCCCGCCATCGGCGTGTTCGGCAGCCCTTGGCTAAACGCCGCCTCAATCTCATAACGCAACTGGCCGGCAGCTTCCTGGGCGCTGTCGAGCGCCACCTCGTCGGTGATGCGCATGCCGTGCGAGTATTTGGCTTCGTGGCCCTTGGCCTTGAGCTGCTCATTGACCTGCGGCCGGAAACCATGCACCAGCACCACCTTGACGCCCATGCTCTGGATCAGTGCCAGGTCTTGCGCGATGTGCTGCAATTTGCCCGCCGCAATCGCTTCGCCGGCAATGCCGACCACAAAGGTTTTGCCGCGGTGCGTGTGGATGTAGGGCGCCACCGAGCGGAACCACGGACCAAAGGTGAAATTGAAAACGGTGGACATGGGCGCTTTCGGATTCAGGAACTAATCTGGCTGGTGCTGCAGCCGGCTGTGGGATGGGTCGATCGCGCGCCTTGCACGGACCGGCAGGATGGACGGAAAATTGCCCCGAGTGTAAGGGACGAAGGGCCGACGCTGCAGCCACGATCCGGTGGATTTCCGCGCATTCGCCCGTGACGGCAGAGCCGCGAGCACGTCCGGCGCGGATACAGCGCTGCCGGGCTGAACCGGGAATCGGCAGAACGTCGATAATTCAAGCCTCCCTTCGGGGCCTCGCTACGCCGATCGCTCTGTTCATCATTTCCACCGGTTCTTCCTTGTCCACGTTACCGCTCGCCATTACCGACATCACCTTTCCCGATTCGCTGCCGGTCACCGCCAGGCGCGAAGACATCACGGCGGCGCTGAAAGCCAACCAGGTCATCATCGTCTGCGGCGAAACCGGTTCCGGAAAAACCACACAGCTGCCAAAAATTGCGCTGGCCATGGGCCGGGGCAAGCTCAACTACGCGCCGGGGCAGCGCGCAAAACTGATTGGCCACACGCAGCCGCGCCGCATCGCTGCGTCCAGCGTGGCCAAGCGCATTGCTGAAGAGCTGAAGACCACGCTGGGCGACGTGGTCGGCTACAAGGTGCGCTTTCAGGACCGGCTGAGCCGCGATGCGTCCGTCAAGCTGATGACCGACGGCATCCTGCTGGCCGAGACGCAAACCGACCCGCTGCTGAACGCCTACGACACCATCATCATCGACGAGGCGCACGAGCGCAGCCTGAACATCGATTTTCTGCTTGGCTATTTGCGCCAGTTGTTGCCGCGCCGGCCCGATCTGAAAGTGATCATCACGTCGGCAACGATTGATGCGCAGCGGTTTGCGGATTATTTCGGCTCCGCCAAAGGTCCAGCGCCTGTGATCATGGTGTCGGGTCGCATGTTTCCGGTCGAGCAGCGTTACCGGCCATTCGAAGAGTCGCGCGACTACGACCTGAACGACGCCATTGCCGACGCGGTGGATGAGCTCTGGATGAGCCCGCACAGCGCCGGGGATATTCTGGTTTTTTTACCGGGCGAGCGCGAGATTCGCGAAGCGGCCGATCATTTGCGCAAGCATCTGGCGCATCAGCCACTGACGCGCAACGCCGAGGTGCTGCCGCTGTTTGCGCGGCTGAGCCAGGCCGAACAGGACCGAATTTTCGACGGGCACAGCGGTCGCCGCATTGTGCTGGCGACCAACGTGGCCGAGACATCGCTCACCGTGCCAGGCATCCGGTACGTGATTGACGCAGGAACGGCCCGCGTGAAGCGCTACAGTTTCAGGAGCAAGGTCGAGCAGCTGATGGTCGAGCCGATTTCACAAGCTGCGGCCAACCAGCGCGCCGGTCGCTGTGGCCGGGTCGCTGACGGTATCTGCATACGGCTGTATGACGAGCCCGACTTCATGGGCCGGCAGCGCTTCACTGACCCCGAGATTTTGCGCAGCTCGCTGGCTTCGGTCATTTTGCGCATGAAGGCGTTGCACCTGGGCGCAATCGAAAACTTCGCCTTCATCGAGCCCCCGCAGGGCCGCGCGATGGCTGACGGCTACCAGTTGCTGGCTGAACTGGGCGCAGTCGATGACGACAACGAACTGACCGCTGTGGGCCAGACACTCGCCAAACTGCCGCTGGACCCACGCGTGGGCCGGATGATTCTGGAAGCCAAAGACCGCGGCGCGCTGGATGAAGTGCTGGTGATTGCCAGCGCGCTGAGCGTGCAGGATGTGCGCGACCGGCCGATGGACCGGCAGGCCCAAGCCGATCAGGCGCATGCGAAATTTGACGATGAGAAGAGCGAGTTCGTCGGCTATCTGAAGCTGTGGAAGTGGCTGGGTGATTCGCGCGGTGGTCATGACGCGGTTCACAAGCTGACGAATCGTCAGCACGAAACCCTGCTCCGGGAAAACTACATCAATATGCGCCGGGTGCGTGAATGGCGGGACATCCATTCGCAGCTGCAAAGCACTATCGGCGAACAAGGCTGGCACCTCAATGACAAGCCCGCCAGTTATGAGCAGCTGCATTTGTCGATGCTCTGCGGGCTGCTGGGCAACATGGGCCTGAAAAACGACGAAGAAGACTGGTATTTGGGCGCGCGCGGCATTCGCTTTTATTGCCACCCGGGCGCCAAGCTCAGCAAAAAGCCCGGGCGCTGGATTGTCGCGGCTGAACTGGTGGAGACCACGCGCCTGTTTGGTCGCGGTATTGCCAACATTGAGCCGCAATGGGTTGAACAGGTGGCCGGTCACCTGTTGAAAAAACAACTGCTCGACCCCCACTGGGAAAAGAAGGCCGCGCAGGTCACAGCGCTGGAGCGGGCCACGCTGTATGGCCTGGTGATTTACAACGGCCGCCGGGTCAACTTCGGCCGGGTTGACCCGGTCACGGCCCGTGAGATTTTCATCCGTGAAGCACTGGTAGCCGGCAACTGGGACACCAAGCTGCCGTTTCTGGCTGCCAACGAAAAACTGATCACCCAGGTGCAAGACCTGGAACACAAGGCGCGCCGGCAGGACGTGTTGGTCGATGAGGAACTGATTTACGCGTTCTACGATCAGCAGTTGCCGCCCGATATTTGCAGCGGCGCCAGCTTTGAAAGCTGGTACAAGGCCGAGGTCAAAAAGCAGCCGCAGCTATTGCTTCTGACGCGCGACGAGTTGATGCGTCACGAAGCGACCGGTATCACGTCGCAGGCTTTTCCCAAAGCTGTGCGGCTGGGCGGTGTTGACTGCAGCGTGACCTATTTGCACGAACCGGGTGATGCGAAAGACGGCATGACTGTTGACGTGCCGCTGTTCGCGTTGAATCAGGTCAATGAGGAACGCTGCGAATGGCTGGTGCCCGGCATGTTGAAGGACAAGGTGCAGGCGCTGATCAAGACGCTGCATCAGCGCCCGCGTTCGCGACTGGTGCCGCTGCCCGAGACTGCAACGCGCATGGCGGAAGAGCTGAATCAACCCGCAGTTTTCGGAAGTGGATCGTTGACCGATGCCGTCGTCCAGCTGGTCTGCAAGGCCACTTCGGTGGACGTCAAGCGCGGCGACATCAAGCTGGACATGTTGCCGCCGCACCTGTTCATGAACTTCAGGGTACTGGACGAACACGGACGGCAACTGGGCACGGGCCGCAACATTGGCGCGCTCAAGGGCGAACTGGGCGCTCAGGCGCGGGGCGCATTCCAGGCACTGGCCAGTTTGAAAGGGCTGGGGCGGCTGGGCGGATCTGAAGTTGCTGTAGAGCCGCCAACTGGTAAAAATAAGGTGTTTTTGCCGGAGTTATCATCAAATAGGTCGCTAGCCCAGGTAGAACATGCGCAGACAGCTATAAAAACAATAGCGCCGAGGACGGCGGAGCGCTACACCAGCTGGAGCTTCGGCGAGCTGCCTGAGCTGCTCGAAATTCGCAAGGGCGCCCAAATACTGATCGGATTTCCGGCGCTGATTGATCTGGGCGATGCGGGCGGCGGCGCTGTCACGATTGAAGTGTTCGATGAGCCTGACGTGGCGGCTGCCAAACATCGCGAGGGTCTGCGCAGACTGTTTTCGTTGCAGATCAAGGATGCGCTGAAGTACCTGGAAAAAAACCTGCCCGAGCTGCAGAAAATGGCAACCGCGTACATGCTCGTGGGACGCGCTGCAGACAACTCGGGCGGCGGAACGCTGGAAGAATTGCGATCGCAAATCATCGACGTCGCGCTGGACCGTGCATTTCTGCTCGAACCTCTGCCCACCAACGAAACCGAGTTTAAAAAACGGGTCGATGAAGGAAGAGGGCGCCTGACGTTGATTGCCAGTGAGGTGGCTCGCACGGCCGCTGCCATTCTGGCGGAATACGCCGTGGCCCAACGCAAGATCAAGGACACGAAGAACGCAGCTGATGCCGCGGCCGACGCGGCCCAGCAGTTACAGAGGCTGGTGCCCAAACGGTTTTTGATCAGCACGCCGTATCCGCAGCTCCAGCATCTCACACGCTATCTGAAGGCAATCACTTTGCGGCTGGAGAAGTGGCGCGGTGACCCGGCGCGGGATGCTGCCCGCATGGCCGAGCTTCGTCCGCAGGAGCAGCGCTACTGGCGTCTGGTAGCCGAACGCAAGGGGGCGACCGATGCACGCATGCAGGAGTTTCGCTGGCTACTGGAAGAGCTTCGGGTCAGTTTTTTTGCGCAGGAATTGCGCACGCCGCAGCCGGTGAGCACCAAGCGGCTGGACAAAGCGTGGATGCAACTGAATCATTGATTCGATGTCGCGCGGGCGAAAAAAAAGGTCATGCATGCATGACCTTTTTTCAATAAGACGTTGGTTCTAGATTCGGCCCATCAGCAGCAGCACGATCAGCACCACGACCACCAGGCCCAAACCGCCGCTGGGACCATAGCCCCAGTTTTTACTGTGACCCCAGGTGGGCAGCGCGCCGACAAGGATGAGGATGAGGATGATCAGCAGGATAAGCGAGAGGGACATGGAGGGCTCCTTGTTATGGTGCCCAATTGTTGCCCTGTGATCGCTGGATTCAAGCAGGAAGGAAGGCCGTTGACCCGTCAGGGCTTGCCTACACTTGTCTACAGCTTGGCCAGTCGTTGCAACGCGGTGTGCAGGGTGTCGTCTTTTTTCGCGAAGCAAAAGCGAACGACGCGCTGGTCGAAGCCATCACCGTAAAAAGCCGACAGCGGGATTGCTGCAACACCGATTTCAGTGGTTAGCCATTTACAGAAATCGGCCTCCTGCAAGTCACTGACTTCAGAAATATCGACGCACTGGAAATAGCTGCCTTCGCTGGGCAGCAGCTTGAAACGGGTGTTGGCCAGACCGCTGCGAAAGAGATCGCGCTTGCGCTGGTAGAAAGCTGGAAGATCCAGATAGGCCGCCGTGTTGGCCATGTAGCTCGCCAGACCATATTGCACCGGCGTGTTGACGGTAAAAACATTGAACTGGTGAACCTTGCGGAACTCGGCTGTCATCGAAGCGGGGGCCGCCACGTAGCCGACTTTCCAGCCGGTCACATGGTAGGTCTTGCCGAAGCTGCTCACAATAAACGCGCGTGCTGCCAGACCAGGAAACCGCGTGGCGCTCTGGTGAATGTGTCCTTTCTCAAAGTCGAACACCATGTGTTCATACACCTCGTCGCTGATCAGCAGTACGTCCGTAGGGGCCAGAATTTCCTGCAGCTTCAGCATGTCGGCCTCAGTCCACACGGTGGCACTCGGGTTGTGCGGTGAGTTGACGACGATGGCGCGCGTTCTGCTGGTTATGGCCGCGGAAATTTTGTCGAAGTCTGGCCGGAACGTTCCGGGAGTCAAGGGCACGCGAACCACCTTGCCGCCAGCCAGCTCCACGTTGGGCACGTAGCTGTCATAGCAGGGTTCCAGCACGATGACTTCATCACCCGGATGCACGACCGCCAGGATGGCTGTGAGGATGGCCTGCGTGGCGCCCGCGGTGATGGTGATTTCTGAATCAGGATCGTAGGTGCGACCATGCAAAGCGCTGATTTTTCTGGCGATAGCCTGACGCAACACAGGCACGCCCGTCATTGGCGGATATTGGTTCAGGCCCTGCGTCATTGCGCCCGTGACGGCCTCGATCAGCTGGGGGTCGCAGTCATAGTCAGGAAAGCCCTGCCCCAGATTGACTGCTCCTTTTTCGGCGGCTAGCGACGACATCACCGTAAAAATCGTTGTGCCGACGGCGGGAAGCCGGCTGGCGAGTGCTGGGGTTTTTTCAGGACCGGCAGCTTGGCGGGCCTCAGGGGCGATCAACGTGGAGGTGGTCATAAGTCGTAGTCGTGGGTGCGGCCTGACATGGCCTTGGTGATCGTGGCGCGGTCGAGCTTGTCGCTGACCAGCTCGGCGAACTTGTAAACAAAGTTGCGCAGGTAAGCACTTCGTTTGAACGCCACGCGGGCGACGTTCATGCCGAAAAGCGTCGTGTCATATGCAAAGCAAAGGCACGAAGAGAAAGATATCATATCGTCATTGACTATTTCAGGGAACATATACCTGTTGCAGAAACCGAACTGATGTATACTGACCCTTTCCAGTTACTGGTGGCAGTCATTTTA
>JANNKV010000283.1:0-46137 GCA_031396485.1 Polaromonas sp.
GTTATGGCTGCCGGTGACCTGAATGCCAGACGTTGCCAGCGTGCTGGCTGCAAAGTAAGCATGGGCGTGGTGACCATGCCGACATCGATCACATTCATACCCGCCGCCGCAAGGCCGCGCATCAAGGCAGAGGCCAATGACGGGCCGCTCAGGCGACCGTCTCGCCCAACCGCCACCGTTTTTTCACCCAGCGCCAGCGCCGTGGTGCCAAACGCTTTGCCCAGCCCTTCGGCCACCTCTTCGTTGATGGTGGACGGCACAATGCCGCGAATGTCGTAGGCCTTGAAGATGGATGCTGCGATTTGCATGAATGAATACTCTTTTGAAGTGTCCCTGACAAGGCATTGCCGGGGAATGTGGAAGTGAGTAGATACTGAGAAGGAATTCTAAACAGGGCGGCGGCAGGCTCAAGACAACGCGGCGCCGCCGCCTACAGGAATAACCTCGTCATAAAGCGCCATATACCGGCTGGCCGATATGTCCCACGAGAAATTTTGCGCCATGCCGCGTAGCATCAGCTGGCGCCAGAGCGCCGGCTGGCGCCAGACTTTGACAGCATGATCCAGCGCCTGGGCGAGCGCAGCGGCAGTTGCCGGACCAAACATGAAACCGGTAGCCAGATCTTTCTTTATCGCCAGCGGGTCGGCGTCCACCACGGTATCGACCAGGCCGCCCACGCGCCGCACCACCGGAACCGTACCGTAGCGCAGCGCGTACAGCTGCGTCAGGCCGCAGGGCTCGAACCGGGAGGGCACCAGCATGGCATCTGCGCCCGCGATGATGCGGTGTGCCAGATTCTCGTCATAGACCAGTCTGACCGAAACACGGCCCGGATGCGCGGCCTCGGCTTTTGCAAACGCAGCTTCGAGCGCTGGATCACCATTGCCCAGCACGGCCAATTGGGCTCCGCCGGCAGCAGGGCCTGCGAGCAGCGCGGGCAAAGCGTCAATCACCAGATCGAGCCCTTTTTGCGAGGTCAGCCGGCTCACCACGGCAAACAGGGGCGCGGTGGTGTCGTCTGCCAGCCCGAGTTCCCGCTGCAATGCAGACTTGCAACTGGCCTTGCCGCTCAGCGACGTGCCCGAATAAGGCGCCGCAATCAGGGCGTCGCTGGCCGGGTTCCAGACCGTACCATCGACCCCGTTCAAAATACCCGAGACGTGCGCACCGCGAGCCCGAATCACGCCATCCAGACCGCAGCCGAAAGGTTCAGTCGCAATTTCATGGGCATAAGTCGGGCTCACGGTGGTCACCCGATGGGCGTACTGTAAGCCGGCTTTCATGAATGAAAGCTGGCCATGAAATTCAAGTCCGCCGGGCGCCATCAGGCGCGACGGTAGGCCGAGCAAATGAAAATCGCCTTCGGCAAACAGCCCCTGGTAGGCCAGGTTGTGAACCGTGTACACCGTAGCGGCAGAGCTTCCGGGGTGGCACGCGGCATAGGCGCAGGCCATGGCCGCGTGCCAGTCATGTGCATGCAATACGTCTGGCGTCCAGCCGGCGTCAAGTTCGCCGGCAGCCAGGTGCGCTGCCGCCCAGCCCAGCAGGGCAAAGCGCTGGAGGTTGTCTGGCCACTCGTTGCCATCTGCGGCGAGATAGGGATTGCCCGGGCGCTGGTACAGGTAGGGCGCATCGATGACGTAAACACCCACCCCGTTGTGAGCCAGGCGGCCCAAACGCAAGGTGACGCGGCCCGCCCCGAAAACAGCACCCAGTTCACACACCAGCTTCTGCTGTGCTACCCCTTTCAGGATGGCTGGCAGGCCGGGCAGCACCAGCCGAACATCGGCCCCTTGCGCAATGAGCGCCTCGGGCAGGGCACCGACCACATCGGCCAGCCCGCCTGTCTTGACAAGCGGAAAAACCTCGGCGGCTGCATGCAGTACTTTCATGCGGCGATCTTGGCCAGCATGGCGGCCGTCACCAGCGTGATGCCGTTCGGGCTGCGATGAAAACGCTGGCCATCAAGTGCCTCGTCTTCGCCGATCACCATGCCATCCGGAATGCTGCAACCGCGGTCGACCACGACACGGTTCAGGCTGGCGCCACGGCCCACGTGAACCTCGGGCAGCAGCACTGACCAGTTGACCTTGGCATAGGAATGGACCCGGACGCTGGAAAACAGCACCGAGCGAAACACGTGGCCAGAGACGATGCAGCCGCCAGACACCACAGACTCGATCGCCATGCCGCGCCGATCCTCCTGGTTGTGCACGAATTTGGCCGGTGGCAGTTGCGCCTGATAGGTCCAGACCGGCCACTGCCGGTCATACAGGTTAAGTTCAGGGTCGGTTGCGGTGAGGTCAATATTGGCATCCCAGTAGGCGTCGATGGTTCCGACGTCGCGCCAGTACGGCTCGGCCACCGTGCTGGCCGGCACGCAGCTCAGTGCGAAAGGATGGGCCGCCACGTCGCCATTTCGAACCGCGTGGGGAATGATGTCCTTGCCAAAGTCGTGGCTCGAATTCGGGTCTGCGATGTCACGCGCCAGCTCCCTGTACAAATAAGCTGCATTGAAGATGTAAATGCCCATGCTGGCCAGGGACATGTCATCGCGTCCCGGCATGGCCGGTGGGTCGGCGGGCTTTTCGAGGAATTCAGTCACCATGCTGCGCTCGTCCACGGCCATCACGCCGAAGGCGCTGGCCTCGGCTCGCGGCACCGCAATACACGCCACCGTGCAGTCGCGTCCTTTGGCCACGTGGTCGGCCAGCATCAGCGCGTAATTCATCTTGTAAATATGGTCGCCTGCCAGCACCACAATGTAGTCAGCGCCATAACTCTCGAGAATGTCGCGATTTTGAAGCACCGCGTCGGCCGTACCCCGGTACCAGCTCTCATCGCCACTTCTCTGCTGGGCCGGCATCAGGTCCACAAACTCGTTCATTTCACTTTTCAAAAAGGCCCAGCCGCGCTGCAGATGCCGCAGCAGGCTGTGCGATTTGTACTGGGTGACCACGCCAATGCGCCGGATACCCGAGTTCAGGCAATTGGACAGCGCGAAATCCACAATGCGAAACTTGCCACCGAAATAAACGGCGGGCTTGGCGCGGCTGTCCGTCAGATTCATCAAGCGGCTGCCCCGGCCCCCTGCCAGCACCAGCGCAATGGCGCGTTTGGGCAAATCAAGGCTTTGCGCAAGGTCATTGGGTTTCATTTTTTCCGTTTCACAGAGGTTTTGGAAAAGGCCGCACCATCTTAATACCGGGCGTACAAAGTGCGGCGAGGCCCCTCTGCGCCCAGTACCCCGTGCGAGAATCAACTGGCTTTTGGGGGCGTGGCCCATTCCTTGCTGCCGTCCTGACATGTCTGCTGCCTTGCAAAGGATTCTTCCGTGAACTTGAACCCACCAATCGCCAAACATGCCCTGGCGGCTCAAATTGAAGAACATCTTCTCAGCACCGTCGGCGTAGCATCCGAAGACGCCACCCCGACCGACCTGATGCAGGCCGTCGCCCAGGTGGCGCGCCAGCAACTCTCCCAGCGCTGGGTTGAAACCCAGGCGCAGCAACGGGTGCAAAAAGCCCGCCGGGTGGTGTACCTGTCGATGGAGTTCCTGATGGGGCGCACGCTGTCCAATGCGCTGGCCGCTTTGAGTCTGACCAGTGGCGCCGCGCAAGGCCTGCTTCAGCACGCCCAGACCCTCGAAGACGTGGCCGACCGCGAGCCCGATGCCGCATTGGGCAACGGCGGCCTGGGCCGCTTGGCCGCGTGCTTCCTGGACTCGATGGCGACGCTCGGGCTGCCGTCGTTTGGCTATGGCATCCGCTATGAATATGGCATGTTTGCACAGGATATCCAGCAGGGCTCGCAGGTCGAATACCCCGACCCCTGGCTGCAGGACGGCACACCGTGGGAATTTCCGCGTGCAGGCATTACCTATCCGGTGCGTTTTGGCGGCTGGGTCGAGCAGGTCGATGGCACCACGTTATGGCGGCATGCGGGTGAAGTGGCCGCCAAGGCGTACGACATGGTGGTGCCCGGGCACGGAACGCCGCTGGTCAGTACCCTGCGCCTGTGGAAAGCCGTGGCGCCGGCCCACATCGACCTGAGCGCCTTCAACACGGGCGACTATGCCCGTGCAGCCACCACCAAAAATGAATTCGAGAACATCTCGTGGGTGCTCTACCCCAACGACAGTACCCCGGCCGGGCGCGAACTGCGGCTCAAGCAGGAATACTTCTTCGTCGCCGCGTCGATTCAGGACTTGGTCAAGCGGCATCTGGACGAACACCCCACGCTGGACAATCTGGCCGATCAGGTCGCGATTCACCTGAACGACACCCACCCGGCCATCGGCGTCGCCGAGTTGATGCGCCTGCTGTGCGACGAGTACGGGATGCCTTGGACCAAAGCCTGGCAAATTTGCTGCAAGACTTTTTCGTACACCAACCACACGCTGATGCCCGAGGCGCTGGAAACCTGGCCGGTCAGCCTGATCCAGCATGTGCTGCCGCGCCACCTGGAAATCATTTTCCGTATCAACAAGGAGTTTCTGGAGCTGGCGGCACGCCACCGTCCCGGCGACGACGCCTATCTCGCGCGCCTGTCGCTGATTGACGAACACGGCGAGCGCCGGATCCGCATGGCGCATCTGTCGGTGGTGGGCAGCCACAAGGTCAATGGCGTGTCGGCATTGCATTCCGACTTGCTTGTAGAAACAATTTTTGCAGACTTCGCCGACCTGTGGCCAGACCGCTTCATCAACATGACCAATGGCGTCACGCCCCGACGCTGGCTGGCGCAGGCCAACCCGGATCTGTCGGCGCTACTGGACACCACGCTGGGCAACCGCTGGCGGCTTGAGCTGGACCAGCTCAAGCGACTGGACGAGCACCGCCTTGACGCCGACTTCCAGGGCCAGTTCATGGCTATCAAGCATGCGAACAAGGCGCGGCTGGCAGCTTACATCGAGCGCACCACCGGGATCGTCGTCAGCCCGGACAGCCTTTTCGATGTGCAGGTCAAACGCATCCACGAGTACAAGCGCCAATTGCTCAACCTGCTGCATGTGGTCACCCGCTACCAGGCCATTCTGGCGAACCCCGACGCTGGCTGGGTACCCAGAGTTGTGATTTTTGCGGGCAAGGCGGCCTCGTCGTACCACACGGCCAAGTCGATCATTCGCCTGATTCATGACGTCGGCAACGTCATCAACAAGGACCCCCGGGTCGGCGACAAGCTCAAGCTGGTATTTGTGCCCAACTACGGCGTGTCAGTGGCTGAAATCATCATGCCGGGCGCCGATTTGTCAGAGCAGATTTCGACGGCTGGCACCGAAGCCTCGGGCACCGGCAACATGAAGCTGGCACTCAATGGCGCGCTCACCATTGGCACTGACGATGGCGCGAATATCGAGATTCGCCAGAATGTGGGCGATGACAACATTTTCATCTTCGGTCTGAAAACGCCTGAAGTCCATGCCCTGCGGCAAAGCGGCTACCAGCAGATGCGCTACTACGAAAGCCTGCCTGCACTTAAAAGCGTACTCGACGCGATAGCGGGCGGCCAGTTCTCCCCCAGCGAGCCCGGGCGCTACCGCGCCCTGGTGGACTCGCTGCTGTGGGGTGGCGACCATTACCTGCTGCTTGCAGACTACGAGTCGTACGTGGCCACCCAGTTACGCGTCGATGCGCTGTACCGCCAGCCGGCGCAGTGGTGCGAGCGGGTCATTGCCAACGTGGCGGGCATGGGCGTGTTTTCTGCCGATCGGACGATCCGCGAATACGCCAGCCAGATCTGGAACATCACGCCCGCCACAGCCTGAGTGGGTACATGTGAACAACCAGTTGACGTTTCATGCTCAACCCGCACGATATTGAACTGATTTGCAGCGCCCGCCACAGCGATCCGTTTTCGGTGCTGGGGCCACATGCGCAGGCGGGTGGCGTATCGATCCGGGTCTTTCTGCCCGGCGCCACGCGGGTGCAGGTGCTGGACGCAATCACCCGGCATCCGATCGGCACGCTCAACCAACGTCATGCCGACGGATTTTTCGAAGGCGTGCTGGCGATGCCGGCGGACGCGGCCTATGGTTTGCAAGTGCAGTGGCACAACCACCAAACCGACTGGCTGGAAGACCCCTACCGCTTCGGGCCGGTACTGGGCAACACCGATGTCTGGCTGCTCGGCGAAGGCACGCACCTGCGCCCGTATGAAGTTCTGGGCGCCAACCAGCGGCTGATGGATGGCGTGCCCGGTACCAGTTTTGCCGTATGGGCACCCAATGCATCGCGCGTCAGCGTGGTGGGCGATTTCAACTTTTGGGACGGTCGGCGTCACCCGATGCGCCTGCGCCGCGAGTGCGGCGTTTGGGAGATTTTTTTACCCGGCGTGGCTGTCGGCGCCAGCTACAAGTTTGAAATCTGCGCCGCCAATGGCGAGGTACTGCCCGGCCGCGCCGACCCCTATGCGCGGCAGGCCGAACTGCGCCCGGCTACAGCCAGCATCGTGGCCGCGATGCCCCTGTTTCAGCCCGAATCAGACGAGCGCCGGCAGGCCAATGCGCTGGATGCGCCATTGAGCATCTATGAAGTCCACGCTGCCTCCTGGCGTCGTGTGCTCGACCCCGAGAGAAGTGCACAGCGCTGGCTCACTTGGGACGAACTGGCCGACACGCTGGTGCCCTATGCGCAGGGCATGGGCTTTACCCATCTGGAACTGCTGCCGATCAGCGAACATCCTTTTGACGGTTCCTGGGGATACCAGCCGATTGGCCTGTATGCGCCCACCGCACGTTTCGGCGATGCCGAAGGTTTCGTGCGGTTTGTGCTGCGCTGCCATGCGGCGGGCTTGGGCGTGCTACTCGACTGGGTGCCGGCGCACTTTCCAACCGACGCACATGGTCTGGGCAATTTCGACGGCACGGCACTGTATGAATATGCCGACCCGCGCGAGGGTTTCCACAACGACTGGAACACGCTGATCTACAACCTCGGCCGTACCGAAGTGCGAAATTTTCTGATTGGCAACGGCCTGTACTGGCTGGAGCGCTTTGGCGTCGATGGTCTGCGGGTCGATGCGGTGGCCTCCATGCTGTACCGCGACTACAGCCGCGAGGCCGGACAGTGGATTCCCAACCGGCACGGCGGGCGAGAAAACCTGGAAACCATCGATTTCCTCAAGCGCATGAACGAGGTGATCGGCCATGAACGCCCGCAAGCCATCACCATGGCAGAGGAATCCACTTCTTTCTCAGGCGTGTCGCGACCCACCTACACCGGCGGCCTGGGCTTTCACTACAAATGGAACATGGGCTGGATGCACGATACGCTGCAGTACATGGCGCGCGACCCGGTGCACCGCCGGCACCACCACGGCGAAATGACATTTGGCCTGGTCTATGCCTTCACTGAAAATTTTGTTCTGCCGATTTCGCATGACGAGGTGGTGCACGGCAAAGGCTCGCTGCTGGGAAAAATGCCCGGCGACCGCTGGCAGCAGTTTGCCAATCTGCGCGCCTACCTCGGCTTCATGTGGGGCCACCCCGGCAAAAAGCTGCTCTTCATGGGATGCGAGTTTGCGCAACAGCGCGAATGGAACCACGACCAGAGTCTGGACTGGCATCTGCTGGACGACACCTCGCATGCGGGTGTGCAGCAACTGGTTCGCGACCTCAACCAGTTGTACCGCGCGACCCCCGCGCTATACCAGCTCGACTTTGTGCCCGCCGGATTTGAATGGATTGACCACCAGGATGCAACGCACTCCGTAGTCAGCTTCATCCGGCGCGGTCTGGATACCAACACCTTCATCGTGGTGGTCTGCAACTTCACCCCCACCGTCCACAGCGCGTACCGCCTGGGTGTGCCCCAGCCCGGCGAGTACCGCGAGCGGCTCAACACCGACTCGGCCCACTATGGTGGCAGCAACACCGGCACGCCGCTGGGCGCCGCCACGGCAGAGCCGACGCACTGGCACGGCCAGCCGCATTCGATCCTGCTGACCCTGCCGCCGCTGGCCACGGTCCTGCTCGAATGGACCGCGTGAACAACAAACAGCCCGTCCTGCTCCCCGGCCGGCCCTGGACGCTAGGCGCCAGCTGGGATGGTCAGGGCATTAACTTCGCCGTGGTTTCAGCCCATGCACAGGCCATGGCACTGTGCCTGTTTGATGAAACCGGCACGCTTGAGGTCAGCCGCCTGATGTTGCCTGCGCATACCAACGATGTCTGGCATGGTTACTTGCCTGGTGCAAAACCAGCACTGATTTACGGCTTGCGCGCCCATGGCCTCTGGCGGCCTGACCGGGGCCACCGCTTCAACCCCCACAAACTCCTGCTGGACCCGTATGCCCGGGAAGTCGTCGGTGACTTCCAGTGGCGCGACGAACACTTCGGTGCCGACCGCCAGCATCCGCTGCACATGGACACGCATGACAACGCCGCTGTGGCGCTCAAGGCCCGGGTGGTTCATGACCGTTTTGACTGGGAAGGCGACAAGTCACCGGCCATTGCCTTGCAGGATACCGTGCTGTACGAACTGCATGTCAAAGGCTTTTCCAGACTGAATCCAGAGGTGCCTGAAAGTTTGCGCGGCACCTACGGCGGGCTGGCCCATGAGGCGTCGGTGGCGCACATCAAGCGCCTCGGCGTCACCAGTGTGAGCTTGTTGCCGGTTCACCTGGCCATCGATGAAGAGCGGCTCTCTGGCATGGGACTGCATAACTACTGGGGCTACAACACGCTGGCTTTCTTTGCGGTCAATCCCCGGCTGGCCTCCAACGACGGCGGCCTGATTAAGCGCACTGAGCGCGATGAATTCCGCAGCATGGTCAAGACCCTGCATGCGCAGGGCATCGAAGTGCTGCTGGACGTGGTGTTCAACCACACCGCCGAATCGGGTGGAGACGGCCCCTCCATCAGCTTTCGCGGCCTGGACAACGCCAGCTACTACCGGCACCCGCCCGAGTCGCCCGCCGCTTTTGAAAACCACAGCGGCTGCGGCAACACGCTGGACATCCGGCAGCCCAGAGTGCTGCAGTTGGTGATGGACAGCCTGCGCTACTGGGTCAGCGATATGCATGTTGACGGCTTCCGCTTCGATCTGGCACCCGTGCTCGGCCGGGGCGACCACGGATTCGAGCGCGGCGGCGCGTTTTTCACGGCCGTGGCGCAAGACCCCGTGCTGTCGCAAGTCAAGATGATTGCCGAGCCTTGGGACATCGGTCCCGGTGGCTACCAGGTCGGCGGGTTTCCGCAAGGATGGCTGGAGTGGAACGACCAGTTTCGCGACGTCATGCGCGGCTTTTGGGTGCAGCCCGATCACGCCAGCCGGACGCGGGGTGACTTTGCGCTGCGGCTGTGCGCCTCGTCTGACCTTTACCAGCCGCGCAACCGGGCGCCCGCCGTGTCGGTCAACTACGTCGTCTCGCACGACGGTTTCACCCTGCGCGACCTGGTGAGCTACAACGAGCTCCACAACGAAGCCAACGGAGAAGACAACCGCGACGGTCACGGCCACAACCTGAGCCACAACTGCGGCGTCGAAGGCACCACTGACGACCCGCAGATCAATGCCTTGCGCGGCCGGCTGCAGCGCGCCCTGCTTGCCACCACGCTGCTGGCGCAAGGCACGCCGATGCTCTGCGCCGGCGACGAACTGGGCCACAGCCAGCGCGGCAACAACAACCCGTACTGCCAGGACAACGACATCACCTGGATCGACTGGACCAATGCCGATAAAGACCTGATGGACTTCACCGCCTGGGTGCTGTCACTGCGCCGGCAGCTGCTTCCCTTCGGCAACCACTGGTACAGCGGCCTGACCGACACGCTGGGTTTGCATGACCTGTGCTGGCTGCACCACAACGGCGAAGTCTTGCAGGGCCACGCCTGGCACGACAGCAGCGAGCGCGTTCTGGGCTGCCTGATCGGCCAGCCGGGCCGGGCCCGGGCACCGCTGCTGCTGCTGGTCAATCCCGACGCCGCAGACCAGAACTTCATACTGCCCGCCGGGGTCTGGCAGGCGGTGTTGGACACTACCCACCCGCGTGGTGTCATCCGCTGGCAGGGTCAAGGTGAAACCCTCTATCCACTGCCCGCACACAGCCTGGTGCTGCTGGTAGCGGCAGGCACAGACATTACGCATTGATTACGCATTGAACATTAAGAATGGCGCGCTCCCCATGACTTTTCCCCGCGCCAGCGGCGTGCTGCTGCACCCCACTTCATTGCCTGGCCCGCATGGCAGCGGCGACTTCGGCCCGGCAGCCTGCCATTTTGTGGACTGGCTGGTCACGGCAGGACAAAAGCTCTGGCAAATCCTTCCGTTGGGTGGCATTGGTCCTGGCAACTCGCCTTACATGAGCAGTTCGGCATTTGCCGGCAACGTGCTGCTGATTGACCTGGCGGAGTTGCAGCAGCACGGATGGCTAGCCGACGCCGACCTGCTGCCCGACGCCGGTTTCAGCGATGCACGTATCCACTTCGGCCAGGTGGTTCCGTGGCGCATGGCACGGCTGCAAAAAGCGGCAGCAAGCTTCGGGCAAGCTGCCAGCGATGTCAGCAGCGTGGACTACGCAGACTTTTGTCTTCACCATGCCAGCTGGCTGGAAGACTACGCCCTCTTCATGATGCTCGCCGAAATCCACCCGGGACGCGACTGGTGCGACTGGCCGGCGCCACTGGCCCATCGTGATCCGCAGGCCTTGCGCCAGGTTAGCGCCGAGCACGCTGCACGCATCGCCTTCTGGAAGTTTGCCCAGTGGTGTTTTTTCAGGCAATGGAAAAAACTGCGCACTTATGCCAATGCACGCGGGATCAGGATCGTCGGCGATGCGCCCATCTTCATCGCCTACCAGAGCGCCGAAGTCTGGGCGCGCCCGGAACTGTTCGAACTCGATGCCGACGGCCGGGCCACTGTCATCGCTGGCGTACCACCCGACTTTTTCAGCGCGACCGGCCAGCGCTGGGGCAACCCGCTGTATCGCTGGAGTGCCCATGCAGCCGAGGGCTATGCCTGGTGGGTCGAGCGCGTCCGCCGTATTTTCGAGCTGGTCGATGTGGTGCGGATTGACCATTTTCGGGGCTTTGCCGGCTATTGGGAAATCCCGGCGAACGAGCCTACCGCCATCCGCGGGCGCTGGCTGCCCGGGCCCGGCGCGGCGCTGTTCCATGCCGTTGAAGCCGCGCTTGGCGAATTGCCCATCATTGCCGAAGACCTGGGCGTCATCACGCCTGATGTGGACGCGCTGCGGCATGAATTCGGCCTGCCCGGCATGCGAATTTTGCAGTTTGCCTTTGGCGAAGATGGTCACAGCGACAACACCAACGCCTACCTGCCGCACAACTTCGCCACCAACACCGTCGTCTACACCGGCACCCATGACAACGACACCACGCAGGGCTGGTGGGCCAGCGCGTCGCCCGCACTGCGCCGGTACGTGCTCGACTATCTGGGCAGCCCACAGGACGAAGACATCCACTGGCAACTGATACGCTCCGCCTGCGCCAGCGTGGCCGACACCGCCATTTACCCGCTGCAGGATGTGCTGGGCCTGGGCAGCGCGCACCGCATGAATCGGCCAGGACAGGGCGAAGGCTTCTGGGAATGGCGCTTCACCTGGGACCAGGTTGAACCGGGCCAGGCCGACACGCTGGCCCGGTTTTGCGCGCTGTACCGGCGTGAATAAACCGGTCGCCGGGGGCTGCAGCACATGTCCGAAAACGGCTAGTCATCAGGTCAGCGGCGCGTATCATTTGAGCCATGCCACCGGAAAAGATCACTGCTGCAGACCAAGCCTCGGACGATGCGTGTTACCTCGCTTTGAAAGCCCGCGACGCCCGCTTCGACGGCTGCTTTTTCACCGGTGTAACCTCGACCGGCATCTACTGCCGGCCGGTGTGCAGTGTGAAGGCGCCGAAACGCGAAAACTGCCGCTTTTTTGGTCTGGCCGCGCAGGCCGAAAGCGCGGGCTTCCGGCCCTGCCTGCGCTGCCGGCCCGAACTCGCACCGCAGTCGGTGGTGTGGTCAATTCAGGATGCCTCTTATATTCTGGCGCACCAGGCAGCGCGTCTGCTTGACGAAACTGAAGCGTGGTCTGGTGCGCTGGACGACGGCGTGCCATCGGTGGAAAAACTGGCCGTACGCTTGGGCGTCAGCGACCGTCATGTACGGCGAATTTTCGAGGCGCAATTTGGCGTGTCGCCGGTGCAGTATTTGCAGACACGTCGCCTGCTCACCGCCAAGCAGTTGCTGGCCGACACGCAATTGCCGATCACGCAAATCGCGCTGATCAGCGGCTTTGCCAGCGTGCGGCGTTTCAATGCCGCGTTCGTCGAGCATTACCACCTCAACCCGACCGAGCTGCGGCGCCAGGGAGCACCTGTCGTCGGGCATGGCATCACCGTGCGTCTGGGCTACCGGCCGCCGTATGACGTGGCAGCGATGCTGCAATTTTTCATCGCGCATCCGCTGCCAGGGGTCGAATGGGTGGATTTGAAGGCGCCCTCCCCGGTGCTGCGGCGCACGCTGCGTATCGAGGCCGCCGGGAAAATTCACACCGGCTGGCTGGCAGCCGCTTTTGATATTGAACGCAGTCAATTGTTACTGGAAGTCAGCGATTCGCTGCGGGAAGTCTTGCCGATCGTGATTCGCCGCGTGCGCGCCACGTTTGATCTGGACGCCGATCCAAAAGCCATCAACAACGCCTTGCGAGGCAGCTTCCCAAATGGCGATGGCCTGCGTGTGCCGGGTGCGCTTGACGGGCACGAACTGGCCGTGCGCGCGGTGCTGGGCCAGCAGGTGACGGTGCAAGCTGGCTGCCGGCAGGCGCAGCGTCTGGTCGAGCGCTTCGGTGAATCGATCGTGACGCCGTGGCCTGAACTCACCCGGCTGTTTCCGACACCGGCAGCGCTGGCGGCGGCCAGCAGTGATGAGCTGGGAACACTCGGCATCATCCGGCAGCGGCAGGGCGCTATCACCGGCATCGCGCGTGCGGTGCTTGAGAAAAAACTGCAGCTGCACAGCGGTGCCGATGTGCAAGCGACCGTTGAGGCACTGAAGGCATTGCCCGGCATCGGCGACTGGACAGCGCAGTACATCGCGATGCGGGCGCTGCGCTGGCCGGATGCGTTTCCCGCAGGGGACGTGGCGCTGCACAAAGCACTCGGTGTGCAGGGCCAGAAAAACCCGGCGAAGCTGGTAGAGGCCGCGTCACAGGCCTGGAAACCGTGGCGCAGTTATGCAGTAATCCGGGCATGGAACGGCGACTGGGTCGACGCGCAGCCAACGGCGTCTGGCACGCGCCCCTCGCTACCGCGGGAAGGCGCACCTGCCCTGTCGATCACGGAGTTAAGCATGCCATGATCGCTACTATTTTGATAGCTGCTCGTACAGGTAATACCTGGGCTAGCGGCCCGAAACACTTGAATATTGCCTGAAATAGCTCCTCTACGAGGTCAAAAAGGATCCATCATGAAATTCGCAACATCTTTGGTCCAGACGCGCTTCGAAAGCCCGCTGGGCACCCTCATTGCGGCGGCCACTGACAAAGGCCTGGCGGGAGTCTGGTTTGACGACCAACGCCACCTGCCGCCCGAGTTGACGGGTGCTGCGGTCTGGCCCACCGATAGCGATCACCCCGTACTGCAGAGCGCCGTGAAGCAGCTTGAAGAATATTTCACTGGCACGCGCACGACCTTTGATCTGCCGCTGGACCTGAGCCACGGTACGGTCTTTCAGCAATCGGTGTGGCAGGCGCTGCTGGCGATTGCACCGGGCGACACCGCCAGCTATGGCGAGATCAGCGCGCGCATCGGCAACCCCACCGCCGTGCGGGCGGTGGGCGCGGCAGTCGGTCGCAACCCCGTCAGCATCATCGTGCCCTGTCATCGCGTGATGGGCGCCGATGGATCGCTGACCGGTTACGCCGGCGGGCTGGAACGCAAGACCGCACTGCTCACGCTCGAAGGCGTGCTTGAGGAAACCATTCTTTGACCACGCCATCTTCGGGTGCGACCGCATCTTCTTCGTCATCCGCCCCAACCCCTTCCCCCACGCTAACCAGCCCGAAAAGCTGGCTCACTGACTTCGTTTTGCTGGCCGCGATCTGGGGTTCGTCATTTCTCTTCATGCGAATCAGCGCGGTCGAGTTCGGCGCGCTGCCCACCGCCGCCGTTCGCGTGACGATTGCCGCCTTGTTTCTTTTTCCGCTGGTGTGGATGCGCGGCTTGCTGCCTGAACTGAGAACGCACTGGCGAAAAGTATTTTTCGTCGGCGTGCTCAATTCAGGTATTCCGTTCGCGTGTTTCGCGTTTGCGCTGCTCTCGATCACCACCGGCCTGTCGTCGATTCTGAACGCCACCGTGCCGATGTTCGGCGCGTTGGTCGCCTGGCTATGGCTGAAAGACAAGCCCAACGGCTCGCGCGTGCTGGGCCTGCTGATCGGCTTTGCCGGCGTGGCCATGCTCGCGTGGCGCGCGACCGGGCCAGGCGCCGGCTTCAAAGCCACGGCCGACGGCGCCACACCCGGGCTGGCGGTGCTGGCCTGCCTGCTGGCCTGCGTCTGCTACGGCATTTCAGCCAGTTACACGAAGCGCTATTTGACCGGCATGCCGCCACTGGTCACGGCCGCAGGCAGCCAGATCGGCGCGTCGCTGGGTCTGGCACTGCCGGCGATCTGGTTCTGGCCGGCGCAGATGCCGGGCACCAACGCCTGGCTGGCGCTGCTGGCCGTGGGCGTGCTGTGCACCGGCGTGGCCTACATCATTTTCTTTCGGCTGATTGAAAACGCCGGCCCGCCGCGCGCGCTGACAGTGACGTTTCTGGTGCCGGTGTTTGCCGTGTTTTACGGCGTGCTGCTGCTCGACGAACACGTCACACCCTGGATGCTGCTGTGCGCGGCCGTCATTGTGTGCGGCACCGCGCTTTCAACCGGGCTGATCCGGTTGTGGAAATAAGCCGTTTGGTCAGTTCAGTGCGCCGGCAATAACATTGATGCTCAGCGCCAGAATCACAATATTGAAAGCGAACGACAGCAGACTGTGCGCCAGCGTGATCTGGCGCATCTCACGCGACGTGACCTGCACATCGGACACCTGCGAGGTCATGCCGACCACATGTGAGAAGTACAGAAAATCAAAGTAGTCCGGTGCCTGCGTGTCGGGAAAACGCAGGCCCGCGCCAGGGTTTTCATTGCGTTTTTCTTCCTGGTAGTAGCGGTGCGCGTAGTGAAACGCGAACATTGCCTGAATGAACAGCCAGGTGGCGGCAAGAGCCACCATGAAAAGGGCTATCTGGAAAATACGCTGGTTGCGCGGCGCGTCCTTCACATCCTGCATCATCAGCGCGATGGCCATCACGCATGCCAGCGTGGCCAGCAGCAGCAACAGGAAGATCACCACGCTCGGTTCATCCTGCGCCTGGGCGCGTTCGCGGGTACGCTTGGCATCAAAACGAATGCAGAGCCACCAGGCCAACACCAGATAAACCGTGACACCCACGCACCAGCCCAGCAGACCGCGAAGTTGCCAGCTCACGGGCAAGGGAACAGCCAGTGCAGCCACGCCGGCGATCAGGCCATAGAGCAGCCGCTGCGAACCGGTCGTTTCAGAAACATGTCGGTGGAAATGCATGAAGCCATTGTGGTGGCAGCGCTGCCTTTGCGCTGCGGTGGCCCGTTGCCCTGCCTACCTGGCCTACTCTTTGAGCGGAGGCATTTCAAGCGTCAGGAGGGTAGGCCCATCGCGCGTGGCCGCTAGCCGGGCACGGCGCGCGACGGCCGACTGCAGGACCAGCCCTTCTTCAATGGCGCTGCCCACGCGAAAAGGCTGCGCCGGCTTGCCGTCAACCGCGATCAACGCCGCACCGCCACCGGGCGTGCCGGCCAGCACGCCCTGAAGCTGGAACCGGCTGGCCAGGGTGGCTTGCTGCGGTGCAGCCGCCTCAACAGCACCCAGCAGCCGCGCCACGACCTGCGTATCGACGACGGGCGGCGGCGTTGCGGCCACGGGCGCCGAGAGGTCAGGCCCACGGCCACCCGCCAGTCGCAAACCCCAATACACGATGCTGGCCGCAGCCAGCGCCCAGACCACCAGCGTCACCGCCGGCAGGCCAAATTTCGTTCGTGAAAGCGTCACCATGCAACGATTATGATGGAAGCGAGGTTGTCAAATCCAGACGCCGCTAGCGGCCGTATACCACTCATGAAATCATTTAAAAATCTCGCCCGCCGCAGCTTGCAGGCCGGCTTTACCCTGATCGAGCTGATGGTCGTGCTGGTCATCATCGGCGTGCTGGCGGCGCTGATCGTGCCCAACGTGCTGGACCGCGCCGACGACGCCCGCGTGATGGCCGCGCGCACCGACGTCAACAACCTGATGCAGGCGCTGCGGCTTTACAAACTTGACAACCAGCGCTCGCCCAGCTCCGAGCAGGGTCTGCAAGCGCTGATCGTCAAGCCAACGACCGGTGCCATTCCGGGCAACTGGCGGCCTTATCTCGACAAGCTGCCCAACGACCCTTGGGGCCGTCCGTACCAGTACCTCAATCCGGGCGTGAAAGGCGAAGTCGACGTGCTGTCGCTGGGCGCCGATGGCCAGGCCGGGGGGGAAGGCAAGAATGCGGATATTGGCAGCTGGCAGTGAAATAGAGCCCCCACGCTCGCTCACTGCGTGTAGCTCACTGCCCCCCGAGGGGGCCGCTGCGCCTGCGGCCCGGCAAAGCCGGTTCCGCGGCCCCTGCTGGTGTGGAGAGCCCCCACGCTCGCTCACTGCGTGTAGCTCACTGCCCCCCGAGGGGGCTGTGTGCCGCAGCTCCGAGCCTGCAGTGCAGGCTTGGACGGCATACAGAAGGGCTGCGTCTCGCAGCCCGGCGCCTGCAGCCCGGCAAAGCCTCATCCGTGGCCCCTGCTGGCTTGAAGAGCCCCCGCGCTCCGCGCGCCCCCGGCGGCATCGTTTCACTGGCCTGCATCACGCCGGTTTTACCCTGCTTGAGCTGCTGGTCGTGGTTGCCATCATCGCGGCAGCGACGGCTGGGGTTTCGCTGTCATTGCGGGACACGTCGCAAACGGCGCTGGAGCGTGAGGCGCAGCGTCTGGCTGTATTGTTTGAATCGGCCCGTGCCCAGTCGCGTGCCAGTGGCACGGCGGTGATCTGGCGGCCGACGGCGGACGGGTTTCGCTTTGAAGGGCTGGCGCCTGGGGTCTTGCCGACACGCTGGCTGGAAGCGGGCACGCGCGCCGGCGCCAACGTGGCGATTCAGCTGGGGCCTGAACCGATCATTGGGGCGCAGGCAGTCGACATTGTCTCTGGTGGCCAGGATCAATCACAGCCGGCCCGCGTCCTGCGCATCGCCACCGATGGGCTGCGACCGTTCGCTTTGCAAACGGCTGAGCAGCAGCCGTGATGGCCCCACGATTTTTCCCGGCACGCCATAAGAGGCAGACTTCTGGCTTCACGCTGATCGAGGTGCTGGTGTCGCTGGCGATTGTGGCGATCGCGCTCGTGGCCGGCCTGCAGGCAACCAGCGCATTGACACGCAACGCGCTGCGCCAGTCGGATGTATTGCTGGGCCAGATGTGCGCAGAAAACGAGTTGATCCGGATGCGGCTGTCGCGGCAACTGCCCGATGTCGGTGACAACAGCCTGCCCTGCGAACAGGGTGGTCGCGTTCTGCAGGTCACAACGTCGGTGCGGCCCACGCCCAATCCGCAGTTTCGGCGGGTCGATGCGCAGGTGAGCGACGCAGGTACGCCGATTCTGCAAATCTCGACCGTGATGACGCGATTCTGATATGGCCCCCACGCTTGCCACTGCGTGTGCTGCGCTGCCCCTCGAGGGGGCTGTGTGCCGCGGCTCCGAGCCTGCAGTGCAGGCTTGGACGGCACTCAGAAGGGCTGCGTCTCGAAGCCCGGCGCCTGCGGCCCGGCAAAGCCGGTTCCGTGGCCCCTGTTTGCCTGAAGAGGAGGCCCTGCGCAGAACTGAACCCAAGCTTTTACCTGCGTGTGTTGCGCTGCGGCCGTGGCCTTTCGCGCTTGGTCTGCTTGGTTCGGCACCGAGCAAACGACCAAGCCGCCGTTGTAAAAGATCGAACTGTGGCTTCACCCTGATCGAGCTGCTGGTCGCGATCAGCGTGATGGCCTTGCTGGCGGTGCTCAGCTGGCGCGGGCTGGACGGTATGGCCCGGGCTCAGGCGCAAACCAGCCAGCGTGCGGACGAAGTACTGAACCTGCAGGCCGGTCTGGGTCAGTGGAAGGTTGACCTCGACTTGCTGACGCAAACACCGCAGATCAGCAGCCTGGCCTGGGACGGCCGGGTGTTGCGGCTCACGCGGCGCGCCACCACCGCAGGCGACGGTCTGGTGGTGGTGGCCTGGACGCGCCGCGGCGATGCGGATGGTCAGTGGTTGCGCTGGCAGTCACCGCCGGTGCGCACACTGGGCGGGTGGACCGACGCGTGGAACCGGGCGAATGTGTGGTCGCAGACCGCCAGCGCGGAAGACCGCGTGCGTGAGGTCATGATTACCCCGCTGGCCAACTGGCAGATCTTTTACTTTCGCGGCAACGCGTGGAGCAACTCGCTTTCGAGTGACGGGGCCAGCAATCAAGCGGTGGGTGGAAGCGCGCAACCTGGCACCCAGGCTACCACCGTGCCCGACGGCATCCGGCTGGTACTGGAACTTCCGTCAGGCCAGCCCATCAATGGCCGTATGGTGATGGACTGGGTGCGTCCGACGCTGGGGGGCGATCGATGAGGGCGGCGCACGCTCATGCGCGGCAGGCCGGTGCGGCACTGTTGGCGGCCATGCTGACGGTGACGCTGGTAGCGACGTTTGCTGCGGCTGCGCTGTGGCAACAGTGGCGAAGCGTGGAAATAGAAACCGCCGAGCGTGCGCGTGTGCAGTCGGCCTGGATTCTCACGGGCGCGCTGGATTGGTCACGTCTGATCCTGCGTGAAGACGGCCGGGCCGGTGGCGCCGACCATCTGGCAGAGCCCTGGGCCGTGCCATTGAACGAGGCGCGGCTGTCAAGTTTTCTGGCGGTCGACAAAAATGCCAGCGAAACCGAGCGCGAGGCTTTTTTATCCGGCCAGGTGATCGACCTGCAGGGCCGGCTCAATGTCAACAACCTGATTGAAGGCAACTCCGTCTCGGCGCCCGCGCTGGCCGCCTTCAGCCGCCTGTTCGAATTGCTGGGACTGCCGAAGGAGCAACTGCTGACGCTGGCAAGCAGCCTGATCGAAACCGTGCGCGACCCTGCTCCGTCCAGCACGGGGGGCAATCCCAATGCCAATACACCGCCCGCCGCGACGGGCTCTACGGCGGCGGCCCCCGCCGCGCCTGCCGCAAGCGCACCGGCCTCGCCCGTTACACCGCAGGCGCCGGTGGTGACTCCCGTCGCAACAGCGCTCAGCCCGCTGATGCCCGAGCGGGTCGACCAGCTGGCCTGGTTGGGTCTGCCGCGTGAAACGCTGGCGGCGCTTGGACCCTACATCACCCTGTTGCCCCAACGCACTACCGTCAACCTCAACACCGCCAGCGCCGAGGTGATTTATGCCTCGACACCCGGACTGGATATGACCGACGCGCAAAGGCTCGTAACAACGCGCGACCGCAAGCATTTCAGCACGCTGGCCGAAGCCAATCAGCAGATGGGCGGCGCCGAGGGCAAGTTCAGCGACGCGCAGCACGCCGTCGCCTCGCGGTTCTTTGAAGTCACCGGGCAGTTGCGCCTGGAGCAGACGCTGGTGCAGGAGCGTTCGGTGCTGCAGCGCGATGGCCTGCAGGTTCGCACGCTCTGGCGCGACCGTGGCGTGGTCATCAGCCGGCCACCGGCCTCGGGTGGTCGGCCCTGATGCGCCGAATCAACAAAGCAGTGTTGCGGGGAACGACGCCACGGGCTGCAAGGGAAGCGGCATCGGGGATGGCATGCGGTTTTCACCGATGGAAATGCCCTCAGGATGTCAAATCGCTACCCTACAATAACTTTGAACCCCTGCCATGAGCACACTCATCATCTGCCTCCCCCTGGCCGCGTCCGGTGCGACGGCGGGCTACGACTATGCCCTGAGTCCGGACGGCCGCAATCTGGGCGTGCATTCCAGCGCTCCGCTGACGCTGTTACCAACGCCAGCGCGCGGTGGCGAGGTCGTGGCCGTGGTGCCTGTGGCCATGCTGTCATGGCACCGGGTGGAACTGCCCAAGGGCGTCGGCATGGGCTCGCCGCGCCTGAGGCCGATTCTGGAAGGCCTGCTCGAAGACCGCCTGCTCGACGACGCCGCGCGGCTGCATCTGGCACTGGCACCCGCTGCGGATGCAGAAGGCGGCATCTGGGTCGCCGCCTGCGATCGCCAGTGGCTGGCTTCGCACCTGCACGCACTTGAAGCCGCGCAAAGGCCGGTCGGCCGCGTGGTGCCAGAATTTGCGCCCAGCAACGGCCCGATGCGCCTGTATGCGCTCGATGAACCGGGGTTTCCGCAACTCGTCATTACCGGCCAGAACGCTGGCGGCGTTCTCCGGCTTCCTTTGAGCGCTTCGGCGTTTGAGATGATTCCGGCCCTGCCGGAGGGCACATCGACAGAAGACGAGGAAGTCATGGTGCTGGCCGAACCCGGCGTGGCGGCTGTGGCCGAACAGACCCTGCAATGCAAGGTCAGCCTGTTGACGCGTCCGCAGCGCTGGCTAGATGCTGCACGTTCGCCCTGGGATCTGGCGCAGTTCGATCTGGTGTCATCAAGCCGCACGCGCACCGTCAAGCGGCTCTCTGGCATCGGTCGCGAGTTGCTGCAGTCACCTGACTGGCGGCCCGCGCGCTGGGGCGTGGCCGCCTTGCTGCTGGCCAATCTGGTCGGGCTCAATGCCTGGGCCTGGCGAGAGCAATCGGCACTCGACGCGACCCGCGCCTCCCTGCGCACCATGCTGACGCAGGCGTTCCCCCAGGTGCGCGTGGTGGTGGACGCACCGCTGCAAATGGAGCGCGAGGTGGCTGCCCTGCGCCAGGCTACCGGCGCTGCGTCCGAACGTGACCTGGAAACCATGCTGGCGGCGGCCGGATTGGCGCTGCCGGCGGGCCGTGTTCCCGGCAGCATCGAGTTCGCCGCGGGCGAAGCGAAGCTCAAAGGCCTGGAACTCAGCCCGCAAGAGGGCTCCAGCCTGTCCCTGCAGCTCAAGAGTATTGGCTACGCGGCCCGGGTCGAAGGCGACACGGCCATCATCCGGCCCGACAGCGCGCCCGGGGTTGCCCCATGAAAATTACAGAAACCCTGGCGCCGCTGCAGGCCCGCTGGACGCAGCTTGACAGCCGCGAACGCACGCTGGTGATCGCCGCACTCTCGGTGGTTGGTGTGGCGCTGCTGTGGTGGATCGGTATCTCGCCCGCGCTGAGCACCTTGCGCCAGGCCGACGCCCAGCAACGCGCTCTGGCTGCGCAGGTTCAGAAGATGCAAAGCCTGCAGGCGCAGGCCCAGGCGATTCAGTCCCAGCCGAAAATCAGCCGCGATGACGCGCTGCGCGCACTGGAATCGTCGGTGAAAGGGCTGGGCACGTCAGCACAGCTCAATGTGGCGGGTGACCGCGCCACGGTGACGCTGCGCAACACAGCCGCAGACCCGCTCGCGCGGTGGCTGTCGCAGGCCAGAGTGAATGCGCGCGCCATTCCCAGCGAAGCGCGCCTGACCCGGTCGGCGACCAGTCCCGGTGGCCCGGTGGCGTGGGATGGCACAGTCGTGCTCAGCCTGCCGCAGCAGCAGTAAGACCTGCACCGCCATGCAACGAAAAATTTCCAGCTCGCGCAACCCTGCCGCCGCCGCGCCGTGGGGCTGGGCTATCGCCGGCGCGCTGCTAGGCGTGGTGATTGCCGTGGTGCTGTTTGCGCCGGCTCGCTGGTTGAGCGCCGTGATCAACCAGGCCAGCGCCGGTCAGGTCCGCCTGATCGAGCCGCGCGGCACGGTCTGGAACGGCTCGGCCCGGCTGCTGCTGACCGGCGGTAGCGGCAGCCGCGACAGCGCCGCCTTGCCCGGTCATGTCGACTGGCGGCTGCGCCCGGGCTGGCTGGCACTGAACTTTCAACTCACGGCCGCCTGCTGCACGCCAGCGCCGCTGCAGGCGCGGCTTTCACCGGGCTGGAGCGCCTCGGTGCTGCAGTTGGCCGATGGCACGTCACAGTGGCCTGCGGCGCTGCTGGCCGGACTGGGCACGCCCTGGAACACGGTGAAGGCCGAGGGCAGCCTGCGCCTGATGACGCAGGGCCTGTCGATGACCTGGAACGAGGGGCGGATGGTCGTGGCCGGCCGCGCCGAGCTGACCGCCATCGCCATGTCATCGCGGCTGTCCACACTGAAGCCTATGGGCAGCTACCGGATTACCCTGAACGGCGGCGACAGCACGGCGCTGGAAGTGACCACTCTGGAAGGCAGCCTGCAGTTGAGCGGCAGCGGCCAGTGGGTCGGTGCACGGTTTCGTTTTCAAGGCATGGCCAGCGCCGCGCCGGAGCATGAAGCCGCACTGGCCAACCTGCTGAACATCATCGGGCGCCGTGAAGGCACGCGTTCCATCATCACCCTGGGCTAAAAAAGCATGACTACACGCCACCGATCAAGCGCTGCAGACCGACGAAAGCCCCGGGGCCTGCCCCAGTTTGCTATCATTTCAATAGCTGCTTGCGCAGGATTCATCTGGTCTACAGGCCAATTACATGCCCAAACAACGTCCCCGGCGGCTCCAGCGGCCGCTCCGGGGCGTGCCAGCGGCCCGGTGACGCTCAATTTTGCCAACGCCGAGATCGAGGCCGTGGCCCGCACCATGGCCACCATCACCGGTCGCAACGTGGTGGTAGACCCGCGTGTCAAGGGCACGATGAGCGTGGTCACTACATCGCCCGTAACACCGACACAGGCACTGCGACTTTTTTCGGTGCAGCTGCGCACCCAGGGCTTTGCGCTGGTTGAATCGGCTGGCCTGTACCTGGTGGTGCCCGAGGCCGATGCCAAACTGCAGAGCGGTACGGTGTCGGCCGGCCGAGCGCCAGCATCCAACGGGCAGATACAGACGCAGATCTTTCGGCTGAACCACGAAACCGCCAACAACCTGGTGCCGGTGCTGCGCCCTTTGATCACGCCGAACAACACCATCAACGTGAACCCGGGCAACAACTCGCTGATCATCACCGACTACGCCGACAACCTGCAGCGCCTTGGCACCATCATTGCCGCGCTCGATGTGGCCAACGCCACGGGTGTCGAAATCATTCGTCTGCAGCACGCGATTGCCACCGATCTGGCGCCGCTGGTCACCCGCCTGATTGATTCCGGCGGTGCCGGAGGAGCCCCGGGCCAGGGCGACACCTCGTTTCGAACCACGCTGTTGGCCGAGCCGCGCAGTAATACGCTGATTCTCCGGGCGGCCAACCCGGCGCGCGTGGCACTGGTCAGAACACTGGTCGACCGGCTCGACCAGGCGGCCTACAGCGGTGCCGGCGCCAACGCGGCGTCTGGCAATATCTATGTGGTTTACCTGAAAAACGCCGACGCAGCGAAGCTTGCCGTCACCCTGCGTGCTTCGCTGGCGGCCAATACAGGCAGTGGCGGCGGCAGCGCTGCGCCTTCGGGTTCGCTGCAGCAGGCTGCGGCTCCACCGCCGGCCGCAGGCGGCGGTTTGACTCCTGCAGGGCTTTCGACCGGCCAGACCAGCGGCCTGAGTAGCAACCAGCCGTCTACCGGCGGCCAGATTCAGGCCGACCCGGCGACCAACTCCCTCATCATCACGGCGCCCGAGCCGCAGTACCGACAGTTGCGCGCGGTGATCGACAAGCTCGACGCACGGCGCGCACAGGTCTTCGTTGAAAGCCTGATCGTCGAAGTCAATGCCGACAAGGCCGCTGAATTCGGCATCCAGTTTCAGGGGCCGACGACCAGCTCTGGCGATAACCGGGTGGGGGTTCTTGGAACCAACTTCAACATTGGCGGCACCAATATCAACGCGCTGACTGCCGGATCAGCCCTGTCGAGCGGCTTCAATTTCGGCGTTGGCAAAATCACCAACGGACTGGTATTGGGCGTTCTGGCCCGCTTTCTGGAAACCAAGGGTGACGGCAATATTCTTTCGACGCCGACGCTGCTCACGCTTGACAACGAAGAAGCGCGCATCGTGATCGGCCAGAACGTGCCGTTTGTGACGGGCTCGTTTACCAACACCGGTGGTGGCAACAACGGCGCAGTCAATCCCTTCCAGACAATCGAACGCAAAGACGTTGGCCTGACGCTGCGGGTGAAGCCGCAGATCAGTGAAAACGGCACGGTCAAGATGCAGATATTTCAGGAAGTCAGCAGCATTCAGGCGTCCTCGATCAACTCTGCCACCGGGCTGATCACCAACAAGCGCTCCATCGAATCCAATGTGCTGGTTGATGACGGCGCCATTGTGGTTCTGGGCGGACTTTTGCAGGATGAATATTCCGGTGGTCAGGAGAAGGTGCCCGGTCTGGGCGATGTCCCGCTGTTCGGCAACCTGTTCAAGGCTGAAACCCGGTCGCGCAGAAAAACCAATCTGATGGTATTTTTACGGCCCGTGGTCGTCCGCGACGCCACGTCCACGGAGAGCCTGTCCATGGACCGCTACGACTTGATCCGCGCTGCGCAAAGCAACGCCCAGCCGGTGCCGAGTGCGGTAGTGCCAATCAACGAAGCGCCCCAGTTGCCACCGGGACGTCCGATGCCGGTGGAGCCCGGCGCTGCACCGGCTTTTCCGCCTCCGCTTTTGTTCCCGCTACCTCCGCAGTCGGCACCGCCGCCTTCCAGCCTTCAGATCCCCGCCCCCAAGCCATAAAGCAGCAGCATAGCCATGCGTTACCCACTCCCCTACGCCTTCGCCCGCAGCAACGCGTTGCTGCTGGAAGACGACGGCCAGGCCCTGACGTTGTGGCACGACGCGCGGCCCGAGCCGGGCGCGTTCGGCGAGGTGATGCGCAAATACGCCGGCAACGGCGCGGCGCTGGTGTTGCAGCGCGCCGACCCGGGCACGCTGGCCCAGCGCATCAGTGCAGCTTACGCGCGCGGTGAATCCAGCGCCGCTACCGTGGTCAGTGAAGTCGAGTCCGACGCCGATTTGTCGCGCATCATGCAGGAGCTGCCGGCGGTCGCCGACTTGCTGGAAACCTCAGACGACGCGCCCATCATCCGCATGCTCAACGCACTGCTGACGCAAGCCGCGCGTGACGGCGCCAGCGACATCCACATCGAGCCTTACGAGCGCCATTCGAGTGTGCGCTTTCGCGTCGACGGCACGCTGCGTGAAGTGGTGCAGCCCAACCGGGCGCTTCATGCGGCGCTGATTTCGCGCCTCAAGATCATGGCCGACCTGGATATTTCCGAGAAGCGCCTGCCGCAGGACGGCCGCATTTCGTTGCGCATCGGCACCCGCGCGGTCGACGTACGCGTGAGCACCCTGCCGAGCGCGCATGGCGAACGCGCAGTGCTGCGTTTGCTCGATAAAACCGAAAGCAAACTCAGTCTGGAATCGGTCGGTATGCAGGGTGACGTGCTGCGCCGTTTTGAGCACCTGGTGACGCAGCCGCACGGTATTATTCTGGTCACTGGCCCGACCGGCTCCGGCAAAACTACCACGCTGTACGCCGCGCTGCAGCGGCTGGACGCCGGCGCCAGCAACATCATGACCGTGGAAGATCCTATCGAGTACGAACTGCCTGGCATCGGCCAGACGCAGGTCAATGCGAAAATCGATCTCGACTTCGCCAAAGCCCTTCGCGCTATCCTGCGGCAAGACCCCGACGTCATCATGATTGGTGAAATTCGCGATTTTGAAACCGCGCAGATTGCAATTCAGGCTTCGCTGACCGGCCATCTGGTGCTGGCCACATTGCACACCAACGACGCATCGAGCGCGGTCACCCGTCTCACCGATATTGGCGTCGAGCCTTTTCTGCTGAGTTCTTCACTGCTGGGTGTGTTGGCGCAGCGGCTGGTGCGCAAACGCTGCACGTTTTGCCAGGGCCAGTCCGGCCAGGATGCCAATTCGTCCCAGCCCAACACGACGTTGTTGCCGACAGGCTGCGAACACTGCGGCCACACCGGCTATTCAGGCCGCACCGGCGTCTTCGAACTGCTGGTCACCAACGACGCCGTGCGGGCGCAGATTCACAACCGCGCGTCCGAGGCCGAAATTCGTGCAGCCGCACTCAAAAGCGGCATGACGCTGATGCGCGAGGATGGCCAGCGGCTGGTGGCTGCCGGCATCACGTCACCCGAAGAGTTGCTTCGCGTCACACCCGATTGACCGCCGCCTACGTCGCCACGGTTTAGCCCTACTGATCCGACACACTCACCATGCCCGCCTATTCTTTTGAAGCGATGCAACATGACGGCAAGGTCCGTCGGGGGGTGATCGAGGCGGACACGGCCAAGGCGGCGCGTAGCCTGCTGCGAACACAGTCGCTGGTGCCGCTGGATGTGAACCCAGTAACGACCGTCGCGCCCGGCAGCTCCCGGTCGGTACTGCACACCCCACTTTTTGGAGGCCGGGTCTTTAATTCCACACGCCTGTCCATCTGGACGCGCCAGATCGCGGGGCTCGTCGCTGCAGGTTTGCCGCTTGAACGCGCACTCACCGCACTGTCTGACGAAGCCGAAGATGAAAAGCAGCGCAACCTGGTTGCAGCCCTGCGTGCCGAGGTCAACGGTGGCGCCAGTTTTGCGCGGGCGCTGGCGCAGCATCCTGGCGAGTTTTCCGAGATTTACATTGCCGTTATCGGCGCCGGCGAGCAAAGCGGCCACCTCGGGCTGGTGCTCGAGCGCCTGGCTGACGATCTCGAAGAAAGCCAAACTCTCAAATCCAAGCTGATCGGGGCCGCGCTGTACCCGGCCATCGTCACGCTGGTAGCCATCGTAATCGTGATGTTTCTGGTGGGCTACGTGGTACCACAGGTGGCCAATGTGTTTGCCGGCACCAAGCGGGCGCTGCCGTTTTTAACGGTGGCGATGCTGTCAATCAGCGCATTTGTTCGCAGCTACGGCTGGGCCGTACTGGGCGCGCTCGTGGCCGGAGGGTTTCTCTTCAACCTAGCGCTGCGCAAAGACAGCGTCAGGGAAAAATTCGACGCTACGACGCTCCGGCTGCCGCTGGTCGGCCGGCTCGCGCGTGATTACAACGCGGCCCGATTCGCCAGCACATTGGCCATGCTGGCCGGTGCCGGCGTTCCGATTTTGAAAGCCCTGCAGGCAGCCGCCGAGACACTGTCAAACCGCGCCATGCGCGCCGACGCGCTGGATGCGCTGATGCTCGTGCGTGAAGGCGCCCCGCTGGCGTCGGCCATGGCGCAGAAAAAGCGTTTTCCTGGACTGGTGAGCATGTTTGCACGACTGGGCGAGCAAACTGGCCAGCTGCCCGTCATGCTGCAGCGCGCGGCGCGTCAGCTATCGACCGAAGTGCAGCGCCGAGCCATGGCGCTCGCCACCATTCTGGAGCCGCTGCTCATCGTGGCGATGGGCCTGGTGGTGATGCTGATCGTGCTGGCTGTGTTGCTGCCCATCATCCAGCTCAACCAGTTCGTCAAGTAATTCCATGTCTAAATCATCCGTGCACTTTGTTGGCTTCGCTAGCCGTGCGTTTGTACTGTCATCGCTTCGCCTTCGCGTTCGCGAATGATCTAGACATGGAATAACGCCATCTCCGGCGACCGGGCAACAAAAAGACAGACAAAGAAAAACGGGTTGCGGCATTTCTGCTGCAACCCGTTCATTTTTTGGCGGAGCGGACGGGACTCGAACCCGCGACCCCCGGCGTGACAGGCCGGTATTCTAACCAACTGAACTACCACTCCTGGTAGTGATAACTTTTGCCCGGCAGCATTTGCTGTCAAACCAAGTCGCTTGCTCTTGCGAGCCAGCGGTTATCAACTTGTGCCTTCTGCGCTGCACTGTGTACAGCGAATCCTGGCGACCCCACGGGGATTCGAACCCCGGTACCTACCGTGAAAGGGTAGTGTCCTAGGCCTCTAGACGATGGGGTCAGAACCTTGGAACTTTCCGGACAGGCTTTTGACGGCCTGACAAAACAATCTCTTCAAAATCTCTTCTCGACAACTCTCTCCAAATAATTCCGAAACGAATTCCGGAAAAAATTGGTGGAGGTAAACGGGATCGAACCGATGACCTCTTGCATGCCATGCAAGCGCTCTCCCAGCTGAGCTATACCCCCTTGGGTTGCTGCAAATCATCAAATATTTGCCTGCAATCGTCGAGCCTTGAATTATAGCCCGAAAATTCCGGCCGTTTAAAACAGCTACTTTGCGGCGAGGCGAGAAATCACATCCTCACGCGTCATCAATTCCAAAATAGCGTCCAATGAGGGCGTCTGCGGCGTTCCCATCTCCAACACCCGCACCGGCATGGCCAGTTGCGGCATCTTCAGCCCGGTCTCGACAAGCACCTGCTTGATGGCCGTGGAAATCGCGGCCTTGCTCCACTCGCAAGCGGCAAGCGCATCGGCCAGTTTTGCCAGCGCCGGGCGCACCGCATCGGTCACATGCGCGCTGACATCTTCGGCGCTGGCCTGTCCGCCTGTGACCAGCAACTGCAGCCAGCCGGCCAATTCCACCAGCGTGCTGCAGCGGTCCTTGAAAAGCCCGCAAGCGCGAGCGATGCGGTCAACACCCAGGCTGGATGCAACGCCGTCAGCCAGAAAAGGCGTTACCAGCCCGCCCAGCGCCTCATCGCGCATCGCTTTGAGGTGCTGCGCATTGACCCAACGTAGTTTGGCTTCGTCGAACTGCGCTGCGCTTTTACCGAGGTGGTCGAGGTTGAACCACTGCACGAACTGCTCGCGGCTGAAAATCTCGTCATCGCCATGGCTCCAGCCGAGGCGCGCCAGATAGTTCACCATCGCATCGGGCAGATAGCCTTCCAGCGCGTACTGCGTCACGGCTTTTGCGCCGCTCCGCTTGCTCATCTTTTCGCCCTGCTCGTTCAGAACGGTGGGCAGATGCGCATACACCGGCACTTCTTTGCCGAGAGCGCGAAAAATGTTGATCTGGCGCGGCGTGTTGTTCACGTGGTCGTCGCCGCGAATCACGTGGGTGATCGCCATGTCGACGTCATCGACCACAACGCAGAAGTTGTACGTCGGCGTGCCATCGGGTCGGGCAATGACCAGATCGTCGAGTTCGTCATTGCTGATCTCGATGCGACCCTTGACCTTGTCTTCCCAGACGACCGAGCCGCCCTGCGGATTCTTGAAGCGCAGCACCGGCTGCACACCCTCGGGCACGGCGGGCAGCGTCTTGCCGGGCTCGGGCCGCCACGTGCCGTCATAGCGGGGCTTTTCCTTGGCGGCCATCTGCCTTTCCCGCAGCGCGTCGAGCTCGGCCACGCTCGTGTAGCAAAGATAGACCTGCCCGGCAGCCTGCATCTCGGCCAGCACGGCCTTGTAGCGGTCCATGCGCTGCATCTGGAAGAACGGGCCTTCATCATGATCCAGCCCCAGCCAGCGCATGCCTTCAATAATCACATCGACCGAGGCCTGGTTGGAGCGTTCCACGTCAGTGTCTTCGATGCGCAAAATAAAGTCGCCGCCGGTTGAGCGCGCAAAAGCCCAGGGATAAAGTGCCGAGCGAATATTGCCGAGGTGAATGAAGCCCGTAGGCGACGGTGCGAAACGCGTGCGTGTTTTTAGGATCATGCCAGCGTGTCCAGCCCGCGCAGCAGGTCGGCCTTGATGTCTTCAATGTGTTCGAGGCCGACAGCCACGCGGATCAGGCCCTGGCCGATACCTGCCGCTTGGCGCTGTTCTTCGGTCAGACGCCCGTGCGAGGTGGTGGCCGAGTGCGTGATGATGGTTTTGGTGTCGCCCAGATTGGTCGCAATGCTGACCACCTGCGTGCTGTCAATGACATGAAACGCATGGGCACGCGCCGTTTGCGGGTCAGCACTCCGCACATCGAACGAAACCACGGCACCACCCTGCCCTGACTGCTGGCGCATAGCCAGTTCATGCTGCGGATGGGACGCCAGACCAGGGTAATAAACCCGCGATACCGCCGGATGCGTTTCAAGCCAGCGCGCAAACGCCAGCGCATTGGCGCACTGGGCCTGCATGCGGATACCCAAGGTCTCCAGCCCCTTGATGACGACCCATGCACTGAACGGCGACAGCGTCATGCCGGCGGTTCGCACGATCGGGCCGAACACATCGACGATCAACCGAGAAGGCCCGCAGATGGCGCCAGCCATCACGCGCCCCTGGCCATCGAGGTATTTGGTACCGGAGTGAATCACCAGGTCAGCACCCAATTCGACCGGCCGCTGCAGCGCGGGGGTGCAAAAGCAGTTGTCAACCGCCAGCAGCGCACCCGCACCATGGGCCAGTTCAGCCAGCGCACGAATGTCGCAGACATCCGTCAGAGGATTGGTCGGCGTCTCGGCAAAAAACAGTTTGGTGTTGGGCCGGATCGCGGCCTGCCACTGGGCCAGATCGGTCTGCGAAACGAAAGTGGTTTCAACACCAAACTTGGCGAACTCGCGGCCGAACAGATTCATCGTCGAGCCGAACACCGAGCGCGAACAAATGACGTGGTCGCCCGACTTGAGCAGCCCCATGCACAGCAGCAGAATCGCGCCCATGCCGGTCGATGCGCCGATGGCAGCCTCGGTGCCTTCCATGGCCGCCAGACGCTGTTCAAAGCTTGTCACGGTCGGGTTCGAGGTACGGCCATAGGTGTAGCCGTCTTCAGTGCCGGCGAAGCGGCGCGCCGCGGTTTCCGCATCGGTCTGAACAAAGCCGCTGGTCAGAAACAGCGCTTCGGAATTCTCCCCGTACTGGCTGGGCGCCAGGCCCGCGCGCACGGCCAGCGTATCGCGATGCAAGCCTTCGGGTAATTTTTTCGGCACCATGTTCAGGCTTCCTGCGGGTTCGGCAATGCCAGACGCGACACATCGACATCGCCTTCTTCCCCCGACGTGCCACGCTGCTCGTTCATTTTGGCAATGCTCTCCGGCGTGATGTCACCAGTGATGTAGATGCCGTCAAAGCACGAGGCATCAAAGCCGTCGAGCTTGCTGTTCAATGATCCGATGGCACGCTTCATGCCTTCAACGTCCTGGTAAATCAGCGCATCGCAGCCAATCACCTGACGGATTTCTTCCACGGTTCGGTCATGCGCCACCAGTTCGTCGGCGGTCGGCATGTCGATGCCGTAAACGTTTGGATAGCGCACAGGCGGCGCAGCACTGGCGAGGTAGACCTTGCGCGCGCCGGCGTCGCGCGCCATCTGCACGATCTCTCTGGAGGTGGTTCCGCGCACGATGGAATCGTCAACCAGCAGCACATTGCGGCCCTTGAATTCGCTGGCGATCACATTGAGTTTCTGGCGCACCGATTTTTTGCGAACGCCCTGCCCGGGCATGATGAAGGTGCGTCCGACATAGCGGTTCTTGACAAAGCCTTCACGGTACGGAATGCCCAGCAGATGCGCGAGTTGCGTTGCGCTCGGCCGGCTTGATTCCGGGATCGGAATGATCACATCGATCTCGTTCGGCGGCACGGTCGAGACGACGCGTTTGGCCAGTGTTTCGCCCAGATTCAAACGCGCCTGATAGACAGAAATACCGTCGAGCACCGAATCAGGCCGGGCCAGGTATACAAACTCGAAAATGCACGGATTGAGCTTCGCATTGACCGCGCACTGCTCGGCATGCACCACGCCATCCATATCGACAAACACCGCTTCGCCCGGCGCGATGTCGCGCTCGAACTGATGCGCCGTGCCTTCAAGCGCCACCGATTCACTGGCCACCATCACCGTGGTGCCGTCTTCGTTTCGGCCATGGCCGATGCACAAAGGCCGAATGCCAAACGGGTCACGAAACGCCAGCAGGCCGTGGCCGGCAATCAGCGCCACCACGGCGTAAGAACCCTTGATGCGTTTGTGCACGCCGCGCACAGCCGCAAACACATCGGCCGGACTTAGCGGCAGGCCGCGCGTTGTTTTTTCCAGTTCATGCGCCAGCACGTTAAGCAGCACTTCGGAGTCGCTGTCGGTGTTGATGTGGCGGTGGTCGGTATGGAACAGCTCGGCCTTCAACTCGGCGGCGTTCGTCAGGTTGCCGTTGTGCGACAGCACCAGACCGAACGGCGCATTGACATAAAACGGCTGCGCCTCGTCTTCGCTGAACGCATTGCCTGCGGTGGGGTAGCGCACCTGGCCCAGGCCCACGCTGCCGGGCAGCGCCCGCATGTTGCGGGTGCGAAACACGTCGCGCACCATGCCCTTGGCCTTGTGCATGAAGAACTTGCGCCCCTGCTGGGTGACGATGCCCGCGGCGTCCTGGCCGCGATGCTGCAGCAGCAGCAGCCCGTCATAGATCAGCTGATTGACCGGGGCTTTGCTGACAACGCCGACTATTCCGCACATGGTGTTTGACTCACTGTTGATTCACTGAAAATTCTTGAACATCACTTGATCCTGCCCGAAGCTTCAACCCAGATACTGACCAAATCGTTCCGGAAGCGCCGGCTTCAAGCCCTTGAGGATGGCCGTCAGCGCTGGCGCACCCTTCGACTCCAGCCACCAGTCGCTCTTCTTGAATGCCGTCATGTTGATGACCACCGTGGCCGCCAGCAGCAAAATCAGGCCGCGCACCACGCCAAACGCGGCGCCCAGCGTGCGGTCCACCGGCCTGAGGCCGATCGACTGAACCAGCTTTTTCAGCAGGAAAGCCAGCAGTCCGCAGGCGAAAAGCGCTGCGATAAAAATCAGGACAAACGCCGCCGCGTAACGCAGCGACTCCGATGCCGAGCGGATCGGCAGCAGTTCAGCAAGCTGCGGCGCAAACCACTGCGCGGCATAAAACGACACCACCCAGCCCAGCACCGACAACACCTCGTACACCAGACCGCGCCAGGCGCCCAGCAACAGGGAAAAACCCAACACCGCTAACAAAATCCAGTCGGTTGCCGTCACGCGCTGCCCGGTGCAATCACAAGGTCAGGATGGCCGCCGGCAGACCAAGCGTCTTGATCTTGCTGGCGGCTTTGTCTGCGTCGGCCTTGCTGGCAAACGGCCCCACCCGCACACGCGTGCGCTTGCCGTCGCTGGTATCCGCGACCTGGGTGTAGGTTTTCAAACCGGCTTTTTCCAGCTTGATACGTGCGTCACGGGCCTTGTCGGCATCGGCAAAAGCACCGACCTGAACGATCAACCGAAGCTCGCCCGCAGCAGCAGCGGCTGGTTTGGTCGCCGAGGAGCCATTGAGCAAGGCGCTGCCCCCCCCGGAATCGTCACCCCCGGCGGGCTTGGAAGCCGGCTTCGTTTCGGTCTTGGCGGCTACTTTGGGCTCTGACTTGGCTTCAGGTTTCGCCTCTGGTTTTTCAACCGGCTTTGCTTCGTTTTTGATAGCTGCTGGCGCAGGTTTTTCCTGGGCTGCAGCCTGTTTTGATGACAATATCTCCTCTTTGGCGTCCAAGCTGGCGTCAGCAGCGATTTTCTCGGAGGGTGCCTTGTCCGAAGACGACTTGTCTGTGGCGGGCTTGTCGGCAGCAGGCTTGGTGCTACTCGCCGGCGGCGGCGCAATCACCAGCGGTTTGACCGTGCCCTTGCCGGGAATCTCGATGGGAATATCGACCGCGACCGGCCGCGGCTGGGTGTCGAACAGCAGCGGAAAACCCACCACGCCGGCCAGCACCAGCACGGCCGAACCGATCAGGCGATGCTTGGCCCGCTTGCGCACGACATCGGCGGTCTCAGGCACGAGCGCTGCGGCATTCGAAGCGGCATTGCTGCCGTCCCGGCGGAAATTGAAAAACGCCATGGTCTATTGCTTCAATCCGTTGGTGCGTTTGATGGATAAGGCACGGTTGCAGGGGGCTCGAATGGCCATACCGCCAAACCGCCAAAATTCCGGCTTGTGGGCCACTCACGCACCCAGGTGCGGGGCCAGCAAACGCGGCACGCCGGCCTCCAGAATGCCGCCCACCGTGTAGAAGGAGCCGAACGCCACAATTCTATCAGCGGGGTCTGCAGCGTTAACTGCCGCCTGGAGGGCTTGCTGCGGGGTTTGAAACGTGCCTGCCCACACATCTTTGCGCGACTCCCCCGCCCGCCAGCGCGCCTGCAGATCAGCACTGCCGGCTGCGCGCGGCGTCGGCAAATCGGTGAAATACCACTTGTCCACCAGCGGGCCCATGCGCGCCAGCATGGGCGTCAAATCCTTGTCGCCCATGGCGCCAAAAACAGCGTGCGTACACGGATAAAACCCCATCGCATCCAGATTGGCCGCCAGTGCCGCGACTGAATGCGGGTTGTGCGCCACGTCCAGTACCAGCGTCGGCTGACCGGGAATGATCTGAAACCGGCCCGGCAGCTCGACCACCGACAAACCGTTGCGCACCGCCTGCGCCGTCACCGGCAGCCGGTCCCTCAGGGCAGTCAGCGCCGCCAGCACGCCTGACGCATTCATCAGCTGGTTGGCACCGCGCAGCGCCGGGTAGGCCAGACCGGCGTAGCGTCGGCCCCGCCCTGCCCAGCCCCACTGCTGCTTGTCGCCGGAAAAATTGAAGTCATGGCCCAGACGCCACAAGTCAGCGCCGATTTTCTCCGCATGGTCGATGATGCTTTGCGGCGGCATTGGGTCGCTCACCACCGCCGGTTTGCCGGCGCGCATGATGCCGGCCTTCTCGAAGCCGATGGCCTCCCGGGTGTGGCCCAGCAATTCCATGTGATCGAGGTCAATGCTGGTGATCAGCGCGCAGTCGGCGTCCAGGATGTTGACCGCATCGAGCCGGCCACCCAGGCCAACTTCGAGAATCACCACATCGAGCGCGCTATTCGCCAGCAGCTGCAGAATCGCCAGCGTGGTGAATTCGAAGTAGCTGAGCGAAATTTCACCATCATTTAGCACTCTAGCCCGCTCTACATCAGCGAAGCACGCTACTAAATCAGTAGCACTGACGATGTCGCCGCGAATCCGGCAGCGCTCTTCGAAATGCACCAGATGCGGCGTGGTGTATACGCCAGTGCGGTAGCCCGCCGCCAGCAAAATCGCCTCCAGCATCGCGCAGCTCGACCCCTTGCCGTTGGTGCCCGCCACGGTAATGACGGGGCAGCTGAACGCGAGCTGCATACGGTCGGCCACGGTGCGCACGCGGTCCAGTCCCATGTCGATGGTTTTGGGGTGCAGGCGCTCGCAGTGGGCAAGCCATTCAGACAGGGTTTTCATAGGTGCGCAATTATCGGACAGGTCATCGTGGCACCCCGCGCCCGAAGGTGTCGAGAACTTTGGCATTACTCTGTTACACAAATTCGCTATAAATGTGTGATTAGCACATTTATAGTTCAATCCAAGCGTAGCCCTGTAGAAAACGGATGCCCTGGCGACGCTTGAGAGATCACCCTTTTTTCAATCCCCCGAGTTTTCGGACTCGATCTTTTAACCTTAACGAAAGCATGTCATGAAAAATTCAAATCAAGCATCGCTAGTCCCATCCAGCAAGGGTATTACCCGCCGGGAAGGACTGATGCTGACGGTGCTGGGCAGCGCGCTGGCGCTGGCGGGCTGCGGCGGCGGCGGTAGTGACGGCGGCACGACGGCCAGCGGCGGCACGACCGCGGGTGGGTCCTCCGCAACCGGCGCCATCACCGGTTTCGGCTCGATCATCGTCGGCGGCGTCCGGTTCGACGACTCGGCTGCCAGCGTTCAGGATGACGACGGCGCCAGCATGAACAGCGGCGATCTGAAACTTGGCATGGTCGTCAGGATCAAGGGCGGAAAGAAGACCGATGACGGCACCAGCATCCGCGCAAAAGCCGACAGCATTGAAGTCCACAGCGAGCTGCAGGGTCCGGTTGACTCCAAGACCGCGACCTCGATCGTCGTCCTCGGGCAAACCGTGAAAATTTCAGCCACGACCTTCTTTGAAGATGGGCTGAGCCTTGCAACGCTTGCAGTGGGCAACGTGGTGGAGGTGCATGGCTTCGTCGATCCGCTGACGAACACCCTGACGGCTACCCGCGTTGAACTCAAGCAAAACGCCAAGGTGTTCAAGCTGCAGGGCGCGATCAGCGCACTGAACACAGCCACGAAAACCTTCAATATCGGCACCGTGACCATCAGCTACCTGACTGCCGTACTGCCATCGAGTCTGACCCTGGCGAATGGTTCTGTGGTGCGCGTCCGGCTGGCCATCACGCCACTGACAGGCACGCGTACGGCACTGAAGGTTCAAAAATTCGAGATCGAAAAGGAAGACCGGAACGAAGCCGAGGTGGAAGGCATCATCACGGCGTTTACATCGACAGCGCTGTTCAGCGTCAACGGATTGCCGGTCAATGCAGGCGCCATCGTTGTGCCGGCCGGCGTCAAGCTCGGCGCACGCGTGGAGGTCGAGGGCAGCATCGTCAACGGCGTGCTGGTCGCGAAAAAAGTCGAGCTGGAAGACGGCGCGGATGTCGCCAAGTTCGAACTGCACGGCACGCTCAGTTTGCTGGACACGACAGCCAAAACGTTTGTGCTGCGCGGCGTCAAGGTGAACTACGGCTCTGCCACGTTCTCTATCGGCGTGACCGCCCTGAGTCTTGCCAACGGCCTTAACATTGAGGTCAAGGGCGTGCGGTCTGAGGCCAACGTGATCGTGGCCACCCGGATTTCGCTGGAGAAGTGATTTCGCATTGCGGGCGGCCGCAAGCCGGGTCAGCCGGCCGCCCGCGGGTCACGCACCTCACGCGCCCTACCCACTTATAGTTCAGCAGCATGCAAAAGCCGACCGCGCCCCCGCCCGAACCCCCGGTGGACGGCCGCGACTCCCGTGACATGGAGGCTGTCAACGCCGACCAGCTGGCCGCCATCGGGGCGCTGGACCGCGTTTTCGCACCGCTTGCGCAACTCTGCCTGTCAAAAGGCATTCGTATTCAAGCCGTTGAAGAACGCCTGCGCGTCGCTTTCGTGCAGGCTGCATGTGACACGCAGCCCGCCGCACCATCCAGCCGTGTGACCAGCCGTGTGACCAGCCGCGTGACAAGCCGCATCAGCGCGGCCACCGGACTGACGCGGCGCGAGGTCGACCGGCTGGCGCGCACCCCCATCATGGCCGCAGAAGCGCCCCGCTCCCCCATCACCGAACTGTTCACCCGCTGGCTGTCTGACCCGGCGCTGCGCGGTGCGGACAACAGGCCCACGCCACTTCCCCGACAAGGACCAGCCCCCAGTTTTGAAGCGCTCGCCCAGTCGGTGACGCGCGACGTGCATCCGCGAACCCTGCTCGACGAGCTGTGCCGGCTGCAACTGGCCGCGCTCGACCCGGTGACCGATGCAGTCACCCTGCTGCGCGATGCCTTCGTGCCGAGTGGCGACTGGGCACGCATGATGGGCTATGTGGGCGACAACGTCGGCGACCACTTTCGCGCCGCGGTTGCCAATGTGTTGCAGGGCGGCAATCGGCAGCTGGAGCAAGCGATTTTTGCCGATGAGTTGTCGGCCGAGTCGCTGGCGGAAACTGCCACGGTGATGACTGGCCAATGGCGCAGGCTGCTGACCGAAGTTGCCCCGCAGCTTGAAAAAATGATTGAAAAAGACCGGCAACTGGGCCGCCCGCAAAACCACAGCATCCGCATCGGCATGTTCACCTGGTCTGCCGCCACGCCGCCTGTTTCGCCCTGGCCGCCATCGATTGATACCCCGGAGACCACGCCATGAAAAAGCTCTCAAAAACGCCTTTGATCGAAGGCCTTGACCGAATCGACCGCCGCGACGCGCTGCTGTTCACTGCGCTGGCCAGTGCGCTCGCGCTTACCGGCTGCGGCGGCGGCTCTGACGGCGGCAGCACCGTCGCGGGCGTCACCAGCGGCGGCACGGGCTCTTTTGCAACCGGCTCGATCACCGGGTTCGGCTCGATCATTGTGGGCGCGATCCGGTTTGACGATTCCAAAGCCAGCAGCATTCTCGATATCGATGATGACAACACCGACCTGCGCGGCCAGCTCAAGCTGGGCATGGTGGTGCGGGTCAAGGGCAAGCCGAAAATTGGCACCAGCGCAGACGCAGAAACCATTGAGGTTCGCAGCGAATTGCTGGGGCCGGTCAGCCGCGTTGACACCACGACGCTGAGCGTGCTGGGGCAAACGGTCAAGGTGACCGCGACCACCTTCCTTGGCGACGGACTCGCCGGCCTTGCCTCGTTGGCTCCCAACGATATTGTTGAAGTACACGGCTTCGTCGACGCCGTGAACAACGTCATCACTGCGACCCGTATCGAGCGCAAAACGCCAGCCAGCGTGAAAGCCTTCAAGCTGCAGGGCCATGTCCGCGCGCTGACGGCCACCACGTTCCAGATCGGGGACCTGGTCATCAGCTTTGCCGCCCCGATTGACGTGCCTGCCAGCCTGGTGCTGGCCAACGGCTTGCTGGTGCGCGTGCGCCTTGAGCCGACGCCGGGCGCGGGTACGCGCAAGGCACTCAAAATCCGCGCTGTCGAACTGGAGGTTCAGGACCGCGACGAGGCCGAAGTCGAAGGCACGATCACCGCCTTCGCCTCCAGCAGCCAATTCAGCGTCAACGGGCTGCCTGTTGATGCCAGCGGCGGCGCGGTTCCTGCGGGACTCAAGCTGGGGGACCGGGTCGAGGTCGAAGGCGAGCTGGTGAGCGGCGTGCTGGTGGCGAAAAAAGTCGCCCTGGACGATGAAAAAGATCCGCTGAAGTTCGAGTTGCACGGCACGGTGGTCACGCTGAATATGACAACCAAAACCTTTGTGGTGCGCGGCGTGACCGTCGACTACAGCGCGGCCGAATTCCGCAACGGCACGGTGAGTGGTCTCGCCAACGGTGCACGCGTTGAGGTCAAGGGCGTTGCCTCGGTCGACGGCACCCAAGTGAAGGCGACCCAAATCTCTTTCGAGTAAAGCCGCTCCACGGTCTCTGCGCAGCGGTCACCGAAGCTCGCAGACATTGTGGAACTGCTATTTATTTGATAGCTACTTACGCAGTTAATACCTGGGCTAGACGCCCCAGAGGCTTGAAATTCAGCCTGAAAGGCATGGATGTATCGATGACGGCTTCACCGCCCACCCACAGGCTTGTCAAGGTGCGCGAGCCTTCAGCCAGCGCAGCAGCGGCTCTCGCGCCTCGGTAAGGCCCTTGTAGGCCAGCACTGCGTCGCTCATCGAGGCCAGGCTGTCATGCAGGCGCTCGGCTTTGGCGGGGGTATCGACCGCGGCCGGCAAGCTCTGGAGCATCACGCGAATGGCGAAGATCGCCTGCCGGGTGCCACGCCCGACGGGAAAGAAAGTCTGCCGTTCAGCGCGCAAAAAGCATTGGGCTGCAAACTGCGCCGCGTCAGCCGCGGCCGGCCACGCAGCGCGCGCATGACGACGCGGATGCTGGTCGTAGCGCGGTGACGGGGTGATGGTCCAGACAAAACGCTCCCAGCAAGCGCCCGCCGTGACCAAATGCACCAGCTGCATCGAGGCAGCGCGCAACGCCGCACTGTCGGCAACGCGCTGATGGACGGCGTCAAAGTGCAGCCCCAGCTTGTCTTCAGGCGCCCAGTGCGAGGGCACGCAGACGCACAGCCAGGGCAGCGTGCCGGTGTCGCCGCCGAGCACGGCGAAATCTTCTTCGAACGCCGTTTCAAGCGGCATTTTTTCATCAAATAGACCTCTAGACCAGGTATTACCTGTGCGAGCAGCTATTGAATCAATAGCAGGAGAGGGATCGAAGCCGGGTACGCAGTGGCGGGATGCGTTGGCCTCGAAGACCTTTCGCTTTTCGGTGAAGAGCTGGCTGTCGGGGCGTAGCAGTGTGAGGGGACACGCGTCATCAGGCAGTCGCGCCAGACCCGGGCGCATCGCAAAGGGCACGGCCATCTGCTCAAAATCGAAGTCGAAGTGGGTGTGCATGGACCATCGCGGGAGCGTCGCGTGCCAGCCGCAAGACGCAACTTTAGCTGATAGTCAGAGCCCTTGAATTGGAGGCGGAAAATCTCCAAAGGCTGCAACGATTGCTACTGATTTAATAGCTGCCTGCGCAGGCTTTGATTGGGCTAGAACACCGAAACGTCCTGAATCAGCGCACGCAGCCTCTCACTCACCCAGATAAGCCGCCCGCACCCGCGGATCATTGAGCAAGGCTTTCGCTTCGCCGTTCATCGTGACGTTGCCCGATTCCATCACGTAGCCGCGATTGGCAATACCCAGAGCGCGGCTGGCGTTTTGCTCGACCAGCAGCACCGTCATGCCGAGTGCGGACACGTCGCGCACGACCTCGAAAATCTTGTCGACCATGATCGGCGACAGGCCCATTGAGGGTTCGTCGAGCAACAGCACCTTGGGCCGGCTCATCAGGGCGCGGCCCATCGCCAGCATCTGCTGCTCGCCGCCCGACATGGTGCCAGCGAGCTGGTCCTTGCGTTCGCGCAGGCGCGGGAATAGTGCAAACATTTTTTCTATGTCTTCAGCGATGCCGGCTTTGTCGCTGCGAACGTAGGCGCCCATCTGCAGGTTTTCGGTGATCGTCATGCGGGCGAAGACGCCGCGGCCTTCCGGCACCATCGCCAGGCCTTCCTTGACCAGATCCCAGGCGCCGCGGCCCTTGATGCTCTTGCCGAGGTATTCGATGTCGCCGGCCATCATCGGCAGCGTGCCGGTAATCGCCTTCATCGTGGTGGTTTTGCCAGCGCCGTTGGAGCCGATCAGCGTGACGAGCTCGCCTTCGTGGACTTCAAAATCCACGCCCTTGACGGCCTGAATACCGCCGTAGGCCACTTTGAGGCCGGTCACTTTAAGTAATGTATTGGTCATATTTTATGCCTAAATTTTTTCGCCGGGCCGCCCCAAGAGAAAATGCGCCCCCTCGGGGGGCAGCCGGTTATTGGGGTCAGACGCCAATTTCGCTGCGGTGCGACGCACCGCCCTTTTGGGCAAGCCAAAGGCTTGGCGAATTTGGACTCTGACCCCAAAAACCGGCGTGGGGGCCATTTAATGCCCCGTACCGAGATAAGCCGTGATCACTTTTTCGTTCTTCTGCACATCGGCTGGCGCGCCTTCGGCGATCTGTTTGCCGTAGTCGAGCACCGTGACGCGGTCGCACAGGCCCATGACGAGTTTGACGTCATGCTCGATCAGCAAAATCGTGCGGTTGTCTTTGCGGATGCGGTCGATCAGTTCACGCAGCTGGATTTTCTCGGTCGCGTTCATGCCGGCGGCGGGTTCGTCGAGCGCGATCAATTGCGGGTCGGTTGCCAGGGCTCTGGCAATTTCCAGCCGGCGCTGGTCGCCGTAGCTGAGCGTGCGCGCCTTGAAGTCGGCGTATTTGCCGATGCCGACGTAGTCGAGCAGTTCATGCGAGCGCTTGGCGATCGCCGCTTCTTCCTGCTTGAAGCCCGGGGTGCGAAACACCGCACCCAGCAAGCCCGATTTGGTACGGATGTGGCGACCGACCATGACGTTCTCAAGTGCCGTCATGTCGGCAAACAGGCGAATGTTCTGGAAGGTGCGGGCAATACCGGCTTTGGCCACTTCGTGCACCGCCGTGGGCTTGTAGGGTTTGCCGGCCAGCTCGAAAGTGCCGCTGTCGGGTGTATACAGGCCCGTCAGTACGTTGAAAAACGTGGTCTTGCCCGCGCCGTTGGGGCCGATCAGGCCATAGACCTGGCCGCGTTCGATGTGTATACCGACATCGCTCAGGGCCTGCAGGCCGCCGAAGCGTTTGGAGACGCCGGCTACTTTAAGAATGGTTTCGCTCATTGCCATTCTCCTTAAGGGTTGATGGACTGGATCGGGTCCGGGCCGACGGGCTTGTTCAGCGACTTGCCGTGCTCCGGCGCAGGCCACAGGCCGCGCGGACGCATCAACATGACGGTGATCATGGCCAGCGCAATCAGCAGCTGCCGCAAGATGGCCGAATCGAGCCGGCCGTCGGTCATGGCCTGAAGCGGCCCGGCCACATGGCGCAGCACCTCAGGCAGCGCGGCCAGCAGCAGCGCACCCAGAATGACGCCAGGCAGGTGCCCGATGCCGCCCAGCACCACCATGGCGACGATCATCACCGACTCCATCAGGCTGAAGGATTCGGGCGACACAAAGCCCTGGAACGCCGCGAACATCGAACCGGACACACCGCCAAACGTAGCACCCATGCCGAAGGCCAGCAGCTTCATGTTGCGGGTGTTGATGCCCATGGCCTTGGCGGCAATTTCGTCTTCGCGAATCGCCATCCAGGCGCGCCCGATGCGCGAGTTCTGCAGCCGGTAGCAAATCACAACCGAGACGATCACCAGCGCCAGAAACAGGTAGTAATACATCGACACCGAGTTGAATTCGAAGCCGAAAAAAGTATGCGACTTGCCGAGGTCGAAGCCGAAAAACTTGATCGAATCAATCTGGTTGATGCCCTTGGGGCCGTTGGTCAGGTTGATCGGTCGATCAAGGTTGTTCAGGAACACGCGAATGATTTCGCCAAAGCCCAGCGTGACGATAGCCAGGTAATCACCGCGCAGCTTCAGCGTGGGCGCACCCAGCAACACACCGAAGAAGCCGGCAACACCCGCAGCAACCGGAATGATGGCCCAGATCGGCAGGTGAAGGCCCTCTGGAAAAGCTGCTGCAATGGCCGGGAACGCTTCTGCCAGATGCGGCGAGCCAAGCAGCGCCGCCAGGTAGGCGCCCACCGCAAAGAACGCGACATAGCCCAGATCGAGCAGGCCCGCATAGCCGACAACGATGTTTAGGCCGAGTGCCAGCAGCACGTACAGCAGCGCCATGTCGACGATGCGAACCCAGGCGTTGCCGCCGAGCTGCAAAAACAGCGGCAGCACCAGCAGCGCGGCGGCCATGACCAAATAGGTGGCGATTTTTTTGGGATTCATCAGGTTTCTCCTTCAGTCAGCGCCGTCAGGCTCGATCCGCCACACGTTCACCGAGCAAGCCCGATGGCCGCAGGGTGAGCACGAAAATCAGCACGATGAACGCGAAGATGTCCGAGTACTGGCTGCCCAGCACGCCGCCCGTGAGCGGGCCGATGTAGCCGGCGCCGATGGACTCGATCAGCCCCAGCAGGATGCCGCCCAGCACCGCGCCACCCAGGTTACCGATACCACCGAACACCGCAGCGGTGAACGCCTTCAGCCCCGGCAAAAAGCCCATCGTGTGCTGCACCGTGCCGTAGTTCGACGCATACATCACGCCGGCCAGCGCGGCCAGCACAGCGCCGATGATGAAGGTGGCTGAAATGACCGTGTCGGGCCGCACGCCCATGAGTGCGGCCACGCGCGGGTTCTCTGCGGTGGCCCGCATCGCCCGGCCCAGGCGGGTGTAATGCACCAGCCACATCAGCACCGCCAGCGACACCGCCGTCGCGCCCAGAATGAAAATCTGCGTGACGGTGATCACCGCGCCGGCCACCTGAAACGGCTCGCTGGGCAGCAGCGTGGGATACGGCTTGTAGTTGGGCTTCCAGATGATCATGGCCAGCGTCTGCAGCAGCAGTGACATGCCGATGGCGGTGATCAGCGGCGCCAGCTTGGGCGAGTTGCGCAGCGGCCGGTAGGCGATCTTTTCTATCGCAAAGTTCAGAGCGCCGCAGACGACGAAGGCGATCAGCAGCGATATCAGCAAGATCAGCCAGCCGGGCGTGCCGGGCATGGATTCCTGCATCAGGCCGATGATGGTCCAGCTGGTAAGGGCCCCGACCATCAGCACCTCGCCGTGGGCGAAATTGATCAGGTTGATGATGCCGTAAACCATGGTGTAGCCCAGTGCAATCAGGGCGTACATGCTGCCCAGCACCAGACCGTTGATGATCTGCTGAAGCAATACTTCCATAACTCATTCTCCGTTAGATTGAAATTGCCAACCCTGCCCCAGTAGCCTGTCGCCGAAACGTTTTCGACCCGCCGGGATCGCCAGAGGACCATGCAAGTTGACAAAAAGCCCGCCCATTGGAACCAGAGGACTGGTGAACGTGGCGAGCCGGTGGGCGGATTGTAGCCAAGGGTGCGAAGCGAGAATCGGGCCAGCAAAGTGCTTTTCGCGGGGTTTACCCTTGCGATCGCCCCTTTTTGGCCAGGAGAAGCCCTTTATCAGTCAATGCTTCTTTGTATTACTTTTTCTGATTGTTCCTGGACTTCAGGTTGCTCAGCTTATCTGCAATCTGGATCTCCAGACCTCGGTTGACGGGCTGGTACCAATCGGGCGCGGGCATGCCTTCGGGGAAATAGTTTTCGCCCGCCGCAAAGCCGTCTTCCTCGTTGTGCGCATAGCGGTAGTTCTTGCCGTAGTCGAGGCTTTTCATCAGCTTCGTCGGCGCATTGCGCAGATGCAGCGGGACCGGGCGCGTGCCGTCCTGCTTGATGAACGCCTTGGCCGCGTTGAAGGCCTGGTACACCGCGTTCGACTTCGGCGCGATCGCGAGGTAAACCACGCACTGCGCCAGTGCCAGTTCGCCTTCGGGCGAGCCCAGGCGCTCATAAACCTCGGCGGCGTCGAGCGCCATGCGCAGCGCGCGCGGGTCGGCCAGGCCAATGTCTTCACTGGCCATGCGAACCAGGCGGCGCGCCATGTACAGCGGCTCGGCACCACCGTCGAGCATGCGCATGAACCAGTAGAGTGCGGCGTCGGGGTCGGAGCCGCGCACGGATTTGTGCAGGGCTGAGATCGTGTCGTAGAACTGCTCTCCGCCCTTGTCGTAGCGGCGCATCCGCTCGCCCAGCACCTTCATTAGCCACGCATCGGTCACCTCCATGGGCTTGGCGACTGACTTGTCACTGAGTGCGGCAATACCCAGTGTTTCGAGCGTATTGAGCAGGCGCCGGGCGTCGCCGTCGGCGTATGCCACGAGCCGTTCCAGGGCGTCTTCTGCTATGCTTTCGATAGCTGGCAGCGTACGTTCTTCAACGGCTCTGGCCACTATTTTCTTTAAATCCGGCTCGGCGAGCGGCTGCAGCACGTACACCACCGCGCGCGAGAGCAAGGCCGAATTCACTTCGAACGAGGGGTTCTCGGTGGTCGCGCCAATGAAGGTGAACAGGCCGCTTTCGACATGCGGCAGAAAAGCGTCCTGCTGGCTCTTGTTGAAGCGGTGCACCTCGTCGACGAACACGATGGTGCGCTTGCCACTTTGCTCGCGCCAGATCTGCGCTTGCTCGACCGCTTCACGAATATCCTTGACACCACCCAACACCGCCGAGATGGTGATGAAGTGCGCCTCAAAACTGCTGGCCATCAGGCGCGCGATGGTGGTCTTGCCGACGCCGGGCGGGCCCCACAAAATACAGCTGTGCGGCTGAACCGATTCGAAGGCGATACGAAGCGGCATGCCTTCACCCAGCAGATGTTGCTGGCCGATGACTTCGCCGAGGTTGTTGGGCCGCAGCCGTTCAGCCAGCGGCGCCTGCGCAGACGAGGCTTTGATCATGCGCTGGATTCTAGGCGGCGCGGCGCGAACGGCGCGCGCCGCAACGCCGGACTACTGACGAATCACATCCGCACCGGCGGGCGGCTTGAACTGAAAACCCGTGGCGTTTAAGGGCGCGTTGACCTCGAACTGGCTGAAAGTCATGACCGACTTCTGACCGAAGCTGTCGAGAATTTCAAGAATCGCCAGCTCGCTGCCTTTGTCGGTGGGCCGGAAGCCCACGCTGATGCTCTGCAACTGGCCATCCTTCGTCTTGGGCGTGGCCTGCACCCACTGCAAGCCGGCTTTTTCGGGCAGCGGCGTCAAGGTGAAATCAGCCTCCAGCCCTTTCAGGTCTGCGGCGGCAGCAATGACGGCAGCAGGCGTGCCGTTCAGCACCTGCGACAGCTTGCGTGACGTGACCTGATTCAAATCCACGTCATGCAGCCACAGGGTCTGGCCATCGGCCACGATGCTTTGCTCAAACGGCTTTTTGTAGATGAACTTGAAGCGATTGGGCCGCAAAAATTCAAAGCTGCCGCTCGAGGTTTTGGTCTTGGCGGTCTGACCGTCCTTGGCCGGGCTGGTCACGACCTGACTGAAGCTGGCGCGACCGCTCTTGGTGCTCTTGATGAAATCTTCAAGGGCATTCAGGCCGCTAGCCGATGTATTCTGTGCGTGAGCAGCTATTGAAAACATAGCAATCAGCAATGCTGCCAGCAGCCCGCCGGCGCGGCTGGCGGTTTTTCTGAAAGCGGCAAAAAAGTTCGAATTGATCATGTTTGTCATGCTGACATCCATTTGAAGTTGATTGGCGT
>JANNKV010000312.1:0-14265 GCA_031396485.1 Polaromonas sp.
CAAGACGCGCGGCTACCTGACGCATGCCGAAATCACCGACCACCTCCCCGAAAAGCTGGTCGATGCCGAGACGCTGGAAGTTGTGGTCGCGATGCTCAACGACCTGGGCGTGGCGGTGTACGAGCAAACGCCCGACGCCGAAACCCTGCTGCTCAACAACACCGGCCCGACGGTAGCCACCGAAGAAGAAGCTGAAGAAGAAGCCGAAGCCGCGCTGTCTACCGTCGACAGTGAATTCGGCCGCACCACTGACCCGGTTCGCATGTACATGCGCGAGATGGGCACGGTAGAGCTCTTGACGCGCGAAGGTGAAATTGAAATCGCCAAGCGCATCGAGGGTGGCCTGATGCGCATGATGGAAGCTATCTCGGAAAGCCCGGCCACGATTGCAGAAATCATGCGTCTGGGTGAAGAAATTCGCGAAGGCAAGATCGTCATTTCGACCGTGGTCGATGGCTTTTCGAACCCGAACGAGGCTGATGACTATGTGGCCGAAGAAGACTTCGACGAGTTCGACGAAGAAGACGATGACGACGGCAAGGGCGGCTCCAAAGCACTGACCAAAAAGCTCGAAGAGCTGAAGAAAGAAGCGCTCAGTCGCTTCGACAAAATCGCCTTGTTGTTCGAGAAGGTCCACAAAACCTACGACAAGGAAGGCTACGGAACGCCGACCTACACGAAGAACCAGAAGGCGCTCAGCGACGAGCTGATGACGGTTCGTTTCACCGCCAAGACGATTGAAAAACTGTGCGACCTGCTGCGTGGCCAGGTTCTGGACGTGCGCAAGAAAGAGCGCGAATTGCGCCGCATCATCGTTGAAAAATGCGGCATGCCGCAAGAAGTTTTCATCAAGGACTTCCCGCCCAACCTGCTCAACCTGAAATGGGTTGAAAAGCAGGTTGCAGCCAACAAGCCGTGGTCCGTCGTGATGGCGCGCAATATTCCACCAATTCAGGAACTGCAGACCAAGCTGGGCGAGCTGCAGGCGCGCGTCGTGGTGCCGCTCGGCCACCTGAAAGACATTAACAAACGCATGAACGAAGGCGAGTCGAACTCGCGTGATGCCAAGAAGGAAATGATCGAGGCCAACCTGCGGCTGGTGATTTCGATTGCGAAAAAGTACACCAACCGCGGCCTGCAGTTCCTTGACCTGATCCAGGAAGGCAACATCGGTTTGATGAAGGCGGTGGACAAGTTCGAATACCGCCGCGGCTATAAATTTTCGACCTATGCGACGTGGTGGATTCGCCAGGCGATCACGCGAAGCATTGCTGACCAGGCGCGCACCATCCGTATTCCGGTGCACATGATCGAGACCATCAACAAGATGAACCGCCTGTCGCGCCAGCACCTGCAGGAGTTCGGCTTCGAGCCGGACGCCAGCATTCTGGCCGAGAAGATGGAGATTCCGGAAGACAAGATTCGCAAGATCATGAAGATTGCGAAGGAACCCATCTCGATGGAAACGCCGATCGGTGATGACGACGATTCGCATCTGGGTGACTTCATCGAAGACAGCGCCAACACCGCGCCGCTGGAAGCCGCGATGCAGGCCGGCCTGCGCGATGTGGTCAAGGACATCCTCGACAGCCTGACGCCGCGCGAAGCCAAGGTGCTGCGCATGCGTTTCGGTATAGAGATGTCGACCGACCACACTCTGGAAGAAGTCGGCAAGCAGTTCGACGTGACCCGCGAACGCATTCGCCAGATCGAAGCGAAGGCGCTGAGGAAGCTCAAGCACCCATCGCGCTCCGACAAGCTGCGCAGTTTTATCGATACGCTGTAAAGCGCAACAATGCAAGCCGCCAGTTAAAAAGCGGCCAATTTCCCTGACCGGAAATTGGCCGCTTTTTTTATGGTCTGCGACGAGCGCTATTGCGCCAGCTGCTGTTCAAGCTGGTGCAGAACTTCATAGCAAGGCAGGACGCCGGCCACGCTGCTGTTGGGCTGACGGCCTTCGCGGATGGCAGCGAAGAACTCGCGGTCCTGCAGCTCGATGCCGTTCATGGAAACATCTACCTGGCTGACATCGATTTTTTCTTCCTTGCCGTTGAACAGATCGTCGTAACGCGCCAGATAGGTCGCGGTATCGCCGATGTAGCGGAAGAAGGTTCCCAGTGGGCCGTCGTTGTTGAAGCTCAATGAAAGCGTGCAGATGGCGCCGTTGGCTGCTTTCAGCTGGATGCTCATGTCCATTGCGATGCCCAAGGCCGGATGAATCGGGCCCTGCACGGCGTTGGCTTTGACGATCGGGCTGCCGCACTGGTAGGCAAACAAATCAACCGTGTGCGCGGCGTGATGCCACAGCAGATGGTCTGTCCAGCTGCGCGCCTGCCCCAGTGCATTCATGTTGGTACGGCGGAAGAAGTAGGTCTGCACATCCATTTGCTGGATGCTGAATTTGCCCGCGGCAATTTCCTTGTGGACGTACTGGTGGCTGGGATTGAAGCGGCGTGTGTGGCCGCACATGGCAACCAGGCCGCTCTTCTTGGCCAGCGTCACCACGTCTCGCGCACCTTTGAGTGCGTCAGCCAGTGGAATCTCGACCTGCACATGCTTGCCCGCTTTCAGGCATGCCAGCGTCTGGTCCGCATGCATCTGAGTGGGCGTGCACAGGATGACGGCATCGACCTCTTTGAGCGACAAGCTGTCATCCAGCTCGGTGGTGACATGGCCAATGCCGTATCTGGCAGCCACTTCTTGGGTCTTCTCCAGGTCGCGGCTGATCAGCGAGACGACCTCGACGCCGTCGATATTCTTGATACCGTCCAGGTGTTTGATGCCGAAAGCGCCGGCACCCGCCAGGGCTACTTTGATGGTTTTCATTTAGGAGTTCTCCAAAATCAGATGGCCGACGGCCGTGTTGGATGCAGGCACATGGTAGAAGCGGTGTTTGACCGTCGGCTTGTTGCCGCCAGCCACGTCGGCCATGGCACCACGCGCAATCAGCCACATGACCAGCTCGATGCCTTCCGAACCGGCTTCGCGCACGTAGTCGATATGGGGTACGCGGGCCTGGCCTTCAGGGTCGGCGATCATGCGGTCCAGAAAGGCGTTGTCGAATTCTTTATTGATGAGGCCGGCACGCGGCCCTTGAAGTTGATGGCTCATGCCGCCGGTGCCCCATATCTGCACGTTAAGCGGCTCGTCGTAAGACTCGATCGCCTTGCGAATCGCCTGCCCCAGTTTGAAGCAGCGCATGCCCGACGGAACCGGGTACTGCACGACGTTGACAGCAAAAGGAATGACCGGGCAAGGCCAATGGAAATCAGACGCGGGAGGCTGCCCACACATCAGCGACAGCGGCACCGTCAGGCCGTGATCAACATCCATCTTGTTGACGATGGTGAGGTCGAAGTCATCCTGAATCACCGACTGCGCGATATGCGCGGCCAGCTCGGGGTGACCTTGCACCACGGGTACCGGGCGCGGCCCCCAGCCCTCGTCGGCCGGCTGGTAAGACGCCGCTGTGCCGATCGCAAAGGTCGGGATCATGTCCAGGCTAAAGGCCGTGGCGTGGTCGTTGAAGACCAGAAAAATGACATCGGGTTTGTTGTCTTTCATCCACTGTCTGGATGGCTCATAGCCGGCAAACACCGGCTGCCAGTAGGGCTCGGCTGTTTTTCCAAGATCAATGGCCGCGCCGATTGCGGGCACGTGCGAGGTGTAGACGGATGCAGTAATTTTTGCCATGTTCAGGGTTTCAATGTTTTGCCAGCCTGGCCTTGGGGTTGGCGATGCGCCTGGGCATTACCGTCCTCACCGATGACGCGATTGCCATGTGCCGAGCGGCCACCGCCGATCATCATGTTGCGGTATTCATCTTCGGTCATGCCAGTCATGCTGCCGGCCATCTGTTGAAAGCTCCGACCATGGGTCGCACCGAGCTTGGCCAGAAAATAGATATTGCCGCCGAGCGAGATGGCACGGTTCAGGTCGACATCAAGCACAGCCTGTTTCTGCGCTTCCGTCATCGGCCATTCATCCACGTAAGCGCGTTGATTAGCCTTGAAGCGCTCGCGGTTTTCTGCCTTCATCAGCGACATGCAGAACTGGTTCAAGTGGTAGCCCTTGCGACTTTGTTCGGCATCGAAGATGGTGGTGCCGGGGACATCGAGGTAGTTTTTAGTCAGCATGGCTTCAACTCCAGTACAGGCGGGTCGGGTTATCAACCAGCAGCTTTTGCTGCAACTCCGCTGTGTTGGCGATGTGGGGAATGAAATCGACCAGCAGGCCGTCATCGGGCATGTGGTCTTTCAGGTTCGGGTGCGGCCAGTCGGTTCCCCACAAGACGCGGTCGGGGAAAGTTTCCACCAGGTGCTTTGCAAACGGAACGACGTCCTGGTAGGCGTTCTTCTCGCCGCTCAAGGCCTTGGGACCGGTGGTCGACAGACGCTCGGGGCAACTGACCTTGCTCCAGATGTTGCTGTGCTCGCGCATCATTTTCACGAACAAACCAAACTCCGGGCCATCGACCGGCTTGCTCACGTCAGGCCGGCCCATGTGGTCAACCACGACAGTCGTCGGCAGCGCCGTGAAGAAATCGTATAGCTCCGGCAAATCCTGCGCTTCAAAATAAACGACGACATGCCAGCCCATCGGGGCGATACGATTCGCGATTTCCAGCAGCACTTCGCGCGGCGTGAAGTCGGCCAGGCGCCTGACGAAATTGAATCGGGTGCCGCGCACACCTGCCGCGTGCATGTCCTGAAACTCGGCGTCTGTGACTTTGCGGTTCACGGTGGCAACGCCGCGAGCCCTGTTGTTCGAGGCTTTCAGGGCATCGACCAGTGCCCGGTTGTCAGAACCATGGCAAGTGGCCTGCACGATCACGTTTCTATCAAAGCCCAGGTGGTCGCGTAGCGCGAAGAGCTGCTCTCTCGACGCGTCGCAGGGGGTGTATTTGCGCTCTGGCGCGTAGGGGAACTGCGCGCCCGGGCCGAAGACGTGGCAGTGGGCATCTACAGCGCCAGCGGGCAGCCTGAAGACAGGTTTAGAGGGGCCTGCGTACCAGTCAAGCCAGCCGGGCGTTTTTTCGAAGTTCATATCGGTTTCAATCGGAGTTGAGTTCAGTCCACGTACTTCAGCCCGGCCTTGGCCAGAGGCTCCCGCATGTTGTACATATCCAGACCCAGCACGCCGGCAGCCAGCTTGGCGCGCTTTTCTCCTTCCAGGTCCTCACGCGCTTGCGATGCGTCGGCGACCTTTTGGGCGTCGGCGGCAGCAACCACCACCACACCATCGTCATCGGCAATGATCACATCGCCGGGATTAACGTTCACGCCTGCGCAAACGACGGGAATGTTGACCGAGCCCAGCGTCGATTTGATCGTTCCCTTGGCGTGAATGGAGCGGGCGAACACAGGAAAGTTCATCGCGGTGAGGTCTTTGACGTCGCGCACGCCGGTGTCGCTGATCAGGCCTGCGCAACCGCGTGCCTGAAACGATGTGGCCAACAGGTCGCCAAACATGCCGTCATTGTTCTCCGAGGTACAAGCCAGCACCACGACATCGCCTGGTTGAATTTGCTCGGCCACCACATGCAGCATCCAGTTGTCACCGGGTTGCGTCAGCACCGTCACTGCTGTGCCGCAGACCTTCGCACCGGTGTAGATGGGACGCAAATAGGGTTTCATCAGGCCGACCCGGCCCTGCGCTTCGTGAATGGTGGCCACGCCGAATTTGGCGAGTTGCTCGACAGCCGCCTTGTCTGCGCGGACGATGTTGCGTTTAACAATTCCAAGAGTGGTCATTTTCAAAGTCCTTTTTTAGTCAAGGCTGCATCGAGCCGCGGGAACACGCGGCGCGTATTGCCCTCATAGATCTGGAAACGCTGTTCAGAACTCAGCTGCGTCGATGACTCGATGTAGCGCTTCGTGTCGTCATAGTAGTTGCCGGTTTCCGGGTCAATACCGCGCACTGCACCAATCATTTCGCTGGCGAAAAGAATGTTCTTCACCGGAATCACCTTGGTCAGCAAGTCGATGCCTGGCTGGTGATAGACGCAGGTGTCAAAGAAAATGTTGTTGAGTAAATGATCCTGCAGCAAGGGCTTTTTCATCTCTTGCGCCAGGCCGCGAAAGCGTCCCCAGTGGTAGGGCACCGCACCGCCTCCATGTGGAATCAGAAATCGTAGCGTCGGAAAATCCTTGAACAAGTCACTCGTCAAGCATTGCATGAAAGCGGTGGTGTCCGCATTCAGGTAATGCGCGCCGGTGGTGTGAAAGCAGGCGTTACAGGAGGTGGAGACGTGAATCATCGCGGGAATGTCGTGCTCGACCATCTTTTCATAAATGGGGTACCAATGCATGTCGCTCAGTGGCGGCGATGTCCAGTGGCCACCGCTCGGATCAGGGTTCAGGTTGATGCCGACATTGCCGTATTCCTTGACACACTTTTCCAGCTCTGGAATGCAGGTTTTTGGATCAACACCTGGCGACTGCGGCAGCATGGCCACCGGCACAAAGTTGTCGGGGAAAAGCTGGCTCACACGGTAGCACAGCTCATTGCAAATGGCAGCCCAGGTGCTCGACACATTGAAGTCACCAATGTGATGCGCCATAAAGCTGGCACGCGGGGAGAAAATCGTCAGGTCACTGCCGCGTTCGCGCATCAGCCGGAGCTGGTTGGTCTCGATCGATTCACGCAGTTCGTCGTCGCTGATTTTCAGTTCCGACACCTTGGGCATGCTGGCCGCGTCCTTGATACCGGCGATCTGGCGGTTACGCCAGTCTTCCAGTGCTTTGGGCGCCGTGGTGTAGTGACCGTGGCAGTCGATGATGAGGGGTTTTTGAAGGCTCATGATAGAAGTCTCGAAGTGGTCTGAGATAGGTGAAGATTTACTGAGTGGCAGCCGGTTCCATGCCATTGCGCTGTTTCACGGCGGCTGCTTCGCTGGACGCCATGAAAGCCAGCAGGCGTCCCAGGATTTCACCTTGGGAAGACGCCGCACAGGTGCCTGCTGAAAAAACGGTGGTGATGCTGACCGGCTCGGGCAATATTCCCACGACGGCGATGCCTTCCAGATGCATCAATTCGCTCAGTTGCTGAAAACCGAGCGCCACCTCGCCGCGCGCCACGAGCATGCCCACGGGCACACCGGGCGGAGCCTGGACTATCCGCGACTGAAGGGATGCGGCCATGCCCCAGCGCTCAAAAAGTTTGACGAGCGCCACGCCGCTCGGTCCGGTCGAGTAACCAATGGTGGGCGCGGCTTCAATGGCGCTGCGGAGTAACGCTTCGGTGCTGATGTCAGGCCGCGCTTCCCCGGCATTCACGGCTACCGCCACACTGGACCGCACCAGATCGACCCGGCTACCTGCAAGCACCTGTCCGCCTGATACAAGCTTGTCGATCGCATCGGATGCCAGCACCACGCCGTCAAAGGCCTCGCCGGCCTGCACACGTTTGGCGGCATCCACTCCGCCCACCGACTCGATGGTCACTTCCACGCCAGAGCGTTGTTGCCAGATTCCAGCCAGCTCCGCCAGTACCTGGCGCGTGGCCATTGAAGAAATCAGTTTCAGCATGACGATTCCAGCAACACTTCCAGAAATTTATTGAGAGCCTCGACGGTCGGCGCTGGCCGCTCCATCAGCACCATATGACCGGAATCCTCGATGACTGCAAGACGGGCGTGCGGCGCCAGCATCCGCATAGCCTCATGTTGCGCCACACCGGCCCACGCATCCTGCCGACCACAGAGCAATAGCGTCGGCACGGTCAGCCCACGCAACACTTCGGTCGCATCAGGGCGATTGAGCAGCGCATGTTGCTGGCGTTCAAACCGATCGGCAGATTTTCGTGCAAACATCTCGATGATGGGGCCAACCAGCGCAGCGTCATCAATGCGTTGTGGATGCACCATGCCTCTGACCCATTGCTGACACATCGCGCGAACGCCCTCGCCTCTAGCAACCGCCATCAAGGCCATGCGCCCTGCCTTCTCGGCTTCGCCTTTTTCACCTGGGGCCAAGGCAAGATGACCGGTGTCCATCAAAGTAATTTTTTGCACGCGCTCAGGTGCCAGCCGCGCTATTTCCAGCGCCACACGACCGCCCATCGAATGGCCTGCCAGCACAAACTGTGGCGGCGCGACAGCGAGGGCGGCTTCAGCCATCGCGGTGATCGTGTCGGCGTCGCCGTAGTCCACAACCTGACAGTTCAACGCTTGCGGCAAGGCCGACAGCCACGGAGCCCAGAAAGCCCCATCGCACATGAGGCCAGGCAAGAGCAACAAATCGCTGGTGGCGGAATGATGGAGTGGGTGGGTCACGGGGATGAGTTTGCGCCGCAAACAAGCAGCCGAAAAGAGGACTGTGCCGCTAACAGTTAGAACAAATACGTATATCTCAAGGTTAGCTATACCAATAAACTTGATTTATGGATCTGAAGCAACTCGAGTACTTTGTCAGTGTGGCCGAACTGGGCAGCTTCACCCGGGCCGCCATCGAGCTGGACATTACGCAGCCGGCGCTCAGCCGGCAGATTCGGCTGCTCGAAGTCGAGCTGCGGCAAAACCTGCTGATACGAAACGGACGCGGCGCGGTTCCCAACGAAGCCGGAAAATTGCTGCTGGAACACGGGCGCGGTATCTTGCACCAGGTGGCGCTGGCGCGCGAGGAGTTGAGCGCTGCACGCGGCGCTCTCACCGGCCGCGTTTCCATTGGCCTGCCGCCCAGTCTTTCCAGACTGATCACCGTACCGTTAACGCACGCCTTCCGCGAAGCACTGCCCCTGGCACAACTCACCCTGACCGAAGGTTTTTCGGTGCTGATGTACGAGGGCCTTCGCGTGGGTAGCCTGGACATGGCGGTGCTTTACAACCCGGAAAGCTCGCCCGGCCTGGAGATGATCCGGCTGCACGAAGACGAACTGGTGCTGATCTCGCCGCGCGCCAGTGCCAAATCTAGCAATAGAAAGGAAAAAGAAAAAGTGGACATTAGTCTGAGCGAAGTTGCGGACCTGCCGCTGATTCTGCCCAGCAGACGCAACGCTTTTCGTATCCTGATTGAAAGCGAAATGATGGGCATTGGGCGCAAGCCGCAGATTTCACTGGAGGTAGATGGCCTGAACGCCATCCTCAATCTTGTCGAGGAAGGTTTGGGTCACGGCGTGCTACCGGCCTACACCCTGAGCAACTCCGACAACGTCGAGCCGTTCGTGGTGCGCCGCATTCACACCCCGCGGCTCATGAGCAAGCTCGAACTGGTCTGGTCGTCGCGCAGACCCACGACGGAAACCCAGAAAAAGGCGCTGGAAGTGGTTCGCAAGGCGGTCCTTTCAGCCATCGCTGCCTAGATGACTGACGGACCGAGCGGGATACGAGCATGAAATTGACAAAAACTTTATTGACTTTGTTCGTCGCCAGTTTTGGCGCGCACAGCGCCGTGGCTCAAGCACCTGCCAGTCGCTACCCCACGCGGCCCATACGCCTGGTGGTGCCCTTCACCCCCGGCGGCTCGACCGACATCCTGGCGCGTGCTGTCGGCCAGAAACTCACCGAGGCCTGGGGCCAGCCTGTTTTGATCGACAACGTGCCGGGTGCCGGCGGCAGCATCGGCGCCGACAAGGTCGCCAAGGCGCCCGCCGACGGCTACACCCTGCTGATGGGCCATATCGGCACGCTGGCGGTCAACCCGTCGCTGTACCCGGCCCTGCCCTACGACCCGGTCAAAAGCTTTACACCAGTGGCCTGGGTGGCACGCGTGCCGAATGTGCTGGTCGTCAACCCGACCGTGAAGGCGCAGTCCATCAGGGAACTGATCGCACTGGCCAAAGCACGGCCCGGCCAGCTCAACTATGGCTCCGGCGGCAACGGCAGCGCAGCCAATCTGGCCACCGAATATTTCAAGCTACAAAGCGGCACGTCTCTGTTGCATATTCCTTACCGCGGCACAGCGCCGGCAGTGACCGATTTGATGGGCGGGCAGATTCAGCTGCTGTTCACCGGTGCGCCGGCTGTACTGGGGCAGATCAGGAATGGCCCGTTGCGCGCGCTGGCTGTCTCGTCGCCGCAGCGGCTGGAGGCTTTGCCCTACCTGCCGACGATGAGTGAGTCGGGTTACCCGGAGTTCGAAGCCGACCAGTGGTATGGCATAGTCGCTCCCGCGGGAACACCGCAAGAAATTCTGTTCAAGCTCAATTCGCAGGTCAACCAGTCGCTGGCGTCGAACGACCTGAAAACGCGGCTCAACAACGAAGGGGCGATTGCCGCGGCCAACACCCCCGAAGCCTTTGGCCAGCACATCGTGCGAGAGATTGCACGCTGGAAGCCGGTGATTCAATCGGGTCGGGTTCGTTCAGAGTGAAGTTTCAGTCAGTTATTGATATCTACAAAAAAAGCAGGAGACAACATGCCAAATTACTTCAACCTCAAATCACTCGCAGCGGGCGTGGTATTGGCAGCCGCCAGCGCCAGCTGGGCACAACAGGCCGTGCCGATCTTCGGTCTGGTCGAGCTCAGCGGTACCGGCGCGACATCGGGTAGCAATTTCGATAACGGCATCAAGCTGGCCGTCAAGGAAATCAACGCCGCCGGCGGCATTTTGGGACGCAAGATCGCCTACCAGTCGATGGACACCCAATCGAACCCCGGCGTAGCCAAGGCACTGGCACAGAAAGCTGTGGATGAATCGGCGTATGTCGTGATGGGCCCGGTGTTTTCGGGCTCCATCATGGTCAGCATGGCTGAGACTCGCCGCGCCGAAATTCCGAACTTCACCGGTGGCGAGGCCGCGGGCATCACGCAGCAGGGCAACCCTTACGTGTTCCGCACGTCGTTCACGCAGTCAACGGCCATGCCCAAGATTGCCAGCTACATCCAGAACACCGTCAAGGCCAAATCGGTCGACGTGATTTTCGTCAACAACGATTTCGGCAAGGGCGGCCTGGATCTGATCAAGAAAGAACTGGAAGCGCGCGGTGTCAAAGTCACCAACACGCTGTCGACCGAGCCCGGCCAGATCGACTTCAGCGCTCCGGTATTGAAAGCCAAGCAGTCTGGCAGCGATGCGGTCTTCATCTACAGCAACGAAGAAGAATCCGCACGCGCACTGCGCGAGTTGCGCAAACAAGGCTACGCCAAGCCCATCATTGGTGAAACCGTGCTGACCAGCCAGAAGGTGATTGAGCTGGCCGGTGAAGCAGCCAACGGCGCCATCGCCCACGTCGGATTGACCGCCGACGCACCGCAGCCGCTGATCCGCAAGTTCAACGAAGCGTTTCAGGCCGAGTACAAGAACAAGTCAGACCACAACGGCCTGAAGGGCTACAGCGGCATGTACATCGTCAAGGCCGTGACTGAGAAAATTGGCAAGTTTGACTCCAAGGCCTTCGCTACTGCGATGAAAGGCATGTCGCTGTCAGTCAAGGACCATCCCGGCATATTGCTGGACGTGCGCTTTGACGACAAGGGCGACCTGGACCGCGAAAGCTACATGACCAGCGTCGAAAATGGCAAACAGGTGATCAGCAGCATCCTGCCGCCGGTCGGCCGCAAATAAGGAATCCTTTTCAAATGAGTTCATCTCCCTTCGGCCTGGCTGGCATCGTCGGCTGGCCCGTGGCGCATTCGCGTTCGCCCAAGCTTCACAACTACTGGATTGAAAAGTACGGGCTGAACGGCGCCTACGTGCAGTTGCCCGTCGCGCCGGGCATGCTCGACCAAGCGATTCCGGGGCTGAAGGCGCTGGGCTTTCGCGGCTGCAACATCACGTTGCCGCACAAGGTCGATGCGCTAAAGCTGGTGGACGAAGTGGACGCCAACGCAAAACGCATGGGCGCAATGAACACCATCGTGGTGCAGCCTGACGGCTCGCTGAAAGGCTTCAACAACGACGGCTTCGGCTACATCCAGAGCCTGCTCGATGCCCAACCCGACTGGCGCGCCGACGCCGGGCCCATCACGGTGCTGGGGGCGGGCGGGGCGGCGCGCGCGGTCGTGCTCAGCCTGGCCGACCGCGGCGCCAAAGAGATTCGACTCTTGAACCGCACCGACGCGAAAGCTTACGCGCTGGCCGCCGAGTTCGGCGCGCCCGTCAATGCCCTGCCCTGGAACGATAGGCATAACGCGCTGGCTGATGTGGCGTTGCTGGTCAACACCACCAGCCAGGGCATGCACGGTAACCCGGCGCTGGAACTGGATCTGGCTGCACTGCCGAAATACGCGCTGGTATCGGACGTGATTTACGTGCCGTTAGAGACGCCTTTGCTGGCTGCCGCCCGACAGCGTGGCAACCCAACGGTCAATGGCCTCGGCATGCTGCTGAACCAGGCACGCCCCGCGTTCCATGCCTGGTTTGGCGTGATGCCCGAGCTGACGCCTGAACTTCGGCGGGCGATTGAAGCCACGCTGTGACATCGCCACGCGTTCAGATTGACGCGTCGATTCACAGCGTACCCAAAATCGACTGCCACTGCCACATCCTGGACCCGCAAGGGTTTGCGTACGCGGAAGATGTCAGATACCGTCCGGCGGGCCAGGAAACCGGTTCAGCCGATTACTTTGAGCATGTGCTCGATGCCTACGGAGTCCGGCACGCACTGCTGGTCGGGCCTAACTCGGGCTACGGCACCGACAACCGCTGCCTGCTGGCCGCCATCGCCGCCAGCCCCGGACGCTTCAAGGGCGTTGCCGTCGTTCCGCAAGATGCTTCAAGTGGCTATCTGCAGGAGCTGAAGGCACAAGGCATCGTTGGCATCGCGTTCAACTATTCGCTGCATGGGCTGGACTATTACCGGGCCGCAGAGCCCCTGTTCGCGCGGCTTGCAATACTGGAGATGTTTGTTCAAGTGCAGGTCGAACAAGCTCAGATGCGCACGCTGGCGCCCGTGCTGCTGAACAGCGGAGCCCAACTGCTCATTGACCATTGCGGCCGGCCTGACGTGACGCAAGGCCTTGGCGGCGACGGGTTTACCGCCTTGCTGCAGTTGGCCGACAGTGGGCGGGCCACCGTCAAGCTCTCAGGGTTCTCCAAATTTTCAGCCGGAGATTTTCCGTTCGCCGACACACGCATCTACGCAAGAACACTGCTCGATGCCTTTGGTCCAGACCATTGCATCTGGGCTTCGGACTGGCCGTTTTTGAAAGCGCCCAAGCGGCTGGATTACGGGCCGCTTCTACAGCTGTTTGCGCAGCAGGTGCCTGATGCCGAAGACCGGCAAAAAATATTGTGGGACACGCCGAGGCGGCTGTTCGGGTTTGATTGAGCAAACCAACTCGCTATCACTTTAATAGCTGTCCGCGCACGTATTCCCGGGGCTAGCGGCCTTTTTAATCAAATAAATGGCATTCGGGGGACTGGCAACCTGCCGTTCCCGCGAAGGCGGGAATCCAGTGGTTTTTTCGATTCCACTGCCGCCAACTGGATCCCCACCTTCGCGAGGAGGACAAGACATTCCTGGCGCCTCCATATCAGCAAAAAGCCTGTTTCATGCATGAAAAAGGCCGCTAGCCCACAAGAAACCTTCGCAAGCAGCTACTATTTTGATAGCAACTTCAAAGCCAGCAGCTTGTCCGCGTAGTCCTGCCAACGCGCCCCTTTGCCCACCCCCGCGAATACGCCAGCCCGGGCCTGATCAGCCACCCACTGCTGCTTGTCGGCAATCGCGGTCGCCATGAAGGGTTGGATGCCGGCTTCGCGCACCGTGCGGGCAGCCTCGCGCATTTCTTCGGCGCGGCGCTGGCCGTGCTGCACCACGCGGCTGAAGAAATAGGCGCCCTGCTTGTCCCAGTCGATGCTGGGAAAGGTTTCAACCAGCGTCGGCAACACATGGTCTTCCACGCCGTAGGCCCTGGCGGTGGCGTAGCTTTCGATCACCAGCGCCTCCAGCCCCTTGATCATCACGCTGCGGCACATCTTGATGGCGCTGGCCACGCCGAGCTGGTCGGACACGGCCGTCGCAGCCAGGCCCCACGCCGTCAACACGCCGGCCAGCTCTACAGCCGACGCACCGCCCAGCAGCATCGGCACGCGCACACCGTAGGGCGGCACGGAGGTCATGACACCCGCCTCGACATAGTGGGCACCAGCGGCCTCGATCAGGCGGGCGGCTTGCTGCTTGGTGCCGGGTGAGGCCGAATTCAAATCAAGAAACACTGCGCCAGGGCGCATGTGGGGCGCTGCAGCCTCGGCTACGGCCAGCGTGTTGGACGCGGTGACGGCCGACAGCACCAGATCGGCGCGTTCGCACAGCGCCGCCAGGGAATCGCTCGCAACTACACCGGCCTGCGCAGCATGCGTCAGCTGCGCGTCACGCAACTCG
>JANNKV010000098.1:0-10979 GCA_031396485.1 Polaromonas sp.
GCATGCAGCCCCATGTCCAATATGTCTTGCACGCTAGAGGGAAAGAACACCGGCAGGCCGCAGGCCTTGAAGATGTGGTCGCTCTGGTGCGCGGCGGTCGAGCTTTTCGACACATGGTCGTCGCCCGCGATCGCAATCACGCCGCCGTACTTCGACGTGCCGGCCATGTTCGCGTGCTTGAACACGTCCGATGACCGGTCCACCCCCGGCCCCTTGCCGTACCAGATGCCGAACACGCCATCGAATTTTTTCGTTTGCGGGTACAGGTCAAGCTGCTGCGTGCCCCACACAGCCGTCGCGCCGAGCTCTTCATTCACACCCGGCTGAAAGACGATATTCTGCGCCGCCAGATGTTTCTTGGCGGCCCACAAAGCCTGGTCGTAGCCACCCAGTGGCGAGCCGCGATAGCCGCTGATGAAGCCGCCTGTGTTCAGCCCCGCCGCCGCGTCACGCGCCTGCTGCAGCATCGGCAAGCGCACAAGGGCCTGCACACCGCTCATGAAGGCGCGGCCGTTGCCAAGTGCGTATTTATCATCCAGCGTCACGGTCTCTAGTGCGCGGCGAATGTGCTCGGGTAGCGGTGCGTTCATGTTGTCTTGTCTCCAGAAAGAGTGATGCGCCTCGTGAGCACATTAGATGGCGTGTTGACTTAAGCACCGGATAAGTGCGTGCATCTATTTCACAGCAAAGTGTATGCCCGACTTGCTGATATGTCTTTGCGTTCTTTGCCTGATTCGGGCTATGCTGCGCAAGAATCTTGCTGAAATCGGTTGATTATGGAAACGTTAGACAAGTTTGATATTGCCATCCTGAACGAGTTGCAGCTCGACGCGCGCCTGACCAACACCGAGCTGGCTTCGCGCGTGGGCCTGTCCGCCGCGCCGTGCTGGCGCCGCGTGCGGGCGCTCGAAGAAGCGGGTTTCATCACCGGCTACCGGGCCGACATCAACCGCCAGAAGATCGGCCTGGGTGTGCTGGCCTTTGTGCGGCTGGACGCCGACCGCAACAGCGGCGAAGCCACGCGCGAGCTGGAAGAAGCGATCCGCAAATTGCCCGAAATCATCGCCTGCCACTACATCAGCGGTACCGGCACGTTCGAGCTACAGGTGGTGGCCCAAGACCTGGAAGCCTTCAGCCGCTTCGCGCTGCAAAGCCTCATCAACCTGCCGAATGTGAAAGACCTGCACACCAGTTTTTCACTTGGCGAGGTGAAAGCCGGCAGCGCGCTGCCACTGGGGCATTTACAGGCCGTTTTGCCGAAAAATACAGCGAAATAGGCCGCTAGCCCAAATGATGACTGCGTAAGCAGCTATTAATTTCATAGCGACTTGCAAATCGGCTCTCCACCGCTCCACCGTCGCTCGCAGCCCGTCACGCACGGTGGCGGCGCTTCCAACGGGTTCGTGCAGCTCGTGCAGGTGCTTGGAGGTGGTGAGTCGCCCGATGTTCCGGTGCCCCCAGATATTTGCCCCGGTGGTGTCGCTATTGTATTGATAGCTGCCCGCGTAGGGATTGCCTGGGCTAAAGACCTGTTTCATCTAAAAAATGAAGAATCAGACGTTTCCGCAGGCTTGCACCCGGCACAGGCCGGGGGCAAACAGGGCGCGGGCCAGCGTGTCGCTGGCGCCGTGCATCACGTACCGATCAGGCCGCCATCGTTTTTGGTGATCACGATCGTCGCCGAGCGTGGCCGGGCCGTGGTGGCGCCGCCCGCGCCGTAGCCGGCGTTGGCCGGCCAGTGGCTCAGGTACTTGGTCGGGTCGGCCAGATCGGCCTTGGCGATGCTTTCACCCGGGTGCTGAATGTTGACGAAGATGGCCTTGCCGTCCGGCGTTTCCGTGCACCCGGTGATCTCGCAATCGACCGGTCCCACCAGGAAGCGGCGCAGCTTGTCAGCCGCCGGTTTGGCGCCAACCCGCGTCTGCACATCGACCTTGCTGCCGTCGCCCTTGGTGTAGCTCAGTGTGGGCGTGGTGCCATCGCCGACCTGACCTGCCCGGCCGATCAGCATCATGCAGTTGCTCACGTCGGTGAAGGCGCCGTCGTCGGTCTGGATGAACACAAAGCCCGTCTGCGGGCTGAACCACAGGCCGTCGGGGCTGGAGAAATCCTGGTCGTCCGTCAGGCTGGAGAGGTTCACCATCGTTTTGTCGGCATCAGCCTGCGCGCCGAACAGGTACACGTCCCAGGTGAAGCTCGTGGCCGAGCCTTCGCCGCCGGCTTCCTTCATGCGCATGATGTGGCCGTTGACGTTTCGCGCAGAGGTGGTGGCGCTCGGCGCGTCGGTGTATGAGCGCGGGTTGGCTGCATCCAGTCCGAACTGCGTGCCGGTAGGCTCCAGCTTGCGGTTGGCATTGTTCGTCAGCGTGTAGTAAATTTCGCCGCTGACCGGGTTGACGGCGCACCATTCAGGCCGATCCATTTTCGTGGCACCCACCGCATCGGCGGCCAGTCGGCTGTTCATCGCAACGTCGCCGTTGTCGGCGAAAGCGTAGTTGGTGGCGCCCGAGACGGTCGGGTTCGCCATGCTGAGCTCAATCCACAGGCCGCTGCCGTCTGCGTTGAATTTGGCCACGTACAGCTTGCCGCTGTCGAGGTATTTGTCGCCGGTGGTGATGCGGTTGGCGGGCGTCGCGTCGGCTGCGCTCCAGGCCGTCGTCGATACAAACTTGTAGATGTACTCGCCCTGCGAGTCGTCACCCATGTACACCGCCAGCGGTTTGCCGGCAGTGACCTTGCCGAACACGCCGCTCTCGTGCGCGAAGCGGCCCAGCGTGGTGCGTTTGCGAATCGCCACCGCCTTGTCGTAGGGGTCGATCTCGACCATATAGCCGAAGGTGTTCAGTTCATTGCGATAGTCGTCGCTGCCATCGGTCGATACGCCGGTCTGGCTAATGTTGAAGCGCGCGTATTTGTCGTCGGCACCGCTTGTTTCCCAGCCGTGGCGGCTGGCTACCGCAGCAGTTACGCCGGCGGCCACGGGCAATGTGCGGCCATAGCGCCTGAGCGAGGTCACGCTTTTTGACAGCGGGCCGCGCGTGGTGTCGTCCGTCGCTGAACGGGTGAAGTAGCCGGCCCAGTTCTCTTCACCTGTCAGGAACGTGCCCCACGGCGTGTAGCCCGTGCCGCAGTTGTTGATGGTGCCGCGGCAGTCGGTGCCAGCGGTGGAAAATTTTGTTTTCACCAGCGCGTTGCCGCTGACGACGCCATTGAGCTTGATCGGCGTGGCGGGCGTGATGCGGCGGTTGAAAGCCGATGCTTTTTGATACTCGAACTTGCCAGCCGCATTCTTGCGCACCTCGACAATGGAGACACCGTGAGCTGGAATTTCCTTGTCTGATTCCCCGGCCGGCCGCGGGCGGACGGTGGTGCCGGCGGCGTGCAAAAACTGGTCAGTCAAGGCTTCATGGTTCATCACCAGCAGGCCGCGATCGTTGCCGGCGGCATCGCGGGCGGTTCCGGCGGCGTTCAGGCCAAAGTACTCCATGCCATCGTGATGGTCGCCGGCACGGTTGTCGAAATCGGTATCAGTACCGTCGTTTTTATAGTCGGACGTGGCCGCCGTCAGCGGGTCGCCCAGCGCGTAAATCGGCGTGGCGGTGTAGCCGGCAGGCACGGTCACCAGGTCACTCCGGTTTTTGGCGACGGCCGTAAAGCCCAGCACGGCGGTGCCTGGCTGCTGCGCAGCGGGCTGAGTGGCAGCAGGCGGCGCGTTGGCCGCAGGCGCCGGGTCATCGCTGCCGCCGCAGGCGCTCAAGGCCAGGCTGCCCAGCACGGCTGTGCCCGCCGTGCCCACCGCCGCGCGAAATACGCCGCGCCGGCTCATGCGGGCCTCAATGATGTCGTTGAGCGACGGATTACTGCTGGTGTTGCAGATGTCGTCGTCGTGAGCGTGCGGTTTGCTGACGGCCAATTGCTCGGCGCGGTTGATTGCGGTCATCGGTTCAATACCTTTTTAAGAGTCTCTACACAAGGACTCCTCAGAGTAGGTTGACCGGATGACAGGGCCGTGGCAGTTGCGTGTCAGATTGATGAAACGCTGGGCGGCGTGGCCTGAGGCGGCGGGTCAGGCCCGTGGCGGCGTGGCGCGCTGGCTCGGCAACGCCGCACCGGCTTACATTGCCGGAAGAAGCCGGGTTTTAATGCCGAATCGGCCTCTAGCCCAGGTAAATCATGCGCAAGTAGCTATAAAATCAATAGCGGTTAACCGCTCTGCAGCGGCGATGCTGACGCGAAGCGTTAGCGCGGAATCTCCAGGTTCGTCGGTGCCGGAATGTTTTTTCACGACGCGGCCCCGCAGTTCAAAACGCGGATGTTCCTTGTCGATAAGGTTCGCGCGGCTGCTGGATGGCGTCGGAGATTACTGGTTTCCTGGCAGGCCGTTATCGGGCTTGCGAGAGTCTGGAGTGCGGGGTTTGCTGTCGATCGCGGTTGATGCTTGAAGGACAGTTCTGCCGCCAACAACTGCCATTCGCCACCGACCGGCGTTGCTTTCGAAAGCCCCCGCCCAGATCAGTTCAGCGTGCGGCAGTCTTCAGTATTGACGCCAGCACTGACTGCAAAATCTCGTCGGACAGCGCCTCATCATCCACCGCGCGTGCCAGCACCAGCGCCCCCACCATACTGGCGTAGGTGTTCAGCGCCCGCGCCCGCTTGATCGCCTCCGTTCGTCCCCGTACCAATCCAGCCAACAGGCCTACGACAGAACGTACGCTTTCGGTGACCGCTGTTCGCAGGGTCGGCCCCTCACGTGCCGCGTCTGCCCCCAATGCGGCAACTAAACAGCCCTTGCCGGGCTGATCGCGGTGCGCCTTTGAAAGGTACATATGCGCCACGCCATTCAACGGGCTGCCTGGCGTGCGGTCTGCAGCCGCCTGGAATTTCTTCAATGAGTCCTGGCCCGCACGGGCACAGGCCAGCGCCATCAGGTCTTCCTTGGAGGTGAACTGCCCATAAAAACCGCCATGCGTCAGGCCAGCGATCTTCATCAGGTCCGCCACACCAATGCCGTCAAAGCCCCGTTCACGAAACAACCGTGCAGCCACATCCAGCACACGATCCCGGTTCTGCGCTGCCTGCTCACGCGTTACTTTCATGGTTCTTGTCTCCGCAATTTTTTTGCACCCAGGCTTGACATCATAGATTACGGTCGTCATATAATTCTATTTATTACGATCATCATGTAAATGGAGTGAATTGTGAACACTGTCATCGCCGTGTGCGCCCGTTCAGCGCTTCACCCGGTCAAGAAAGGCACCCGCTGTGGTGCGCCCGGAAACCTTGGCCGCGGAGGTGGTCAAAGACCTCCCGCAAGGGATTGGCTTACAGGTTTGCTTATCGACAACGAGATGACCCAAAAACGTGCCTGGCCCCAAAACCAACCCACGGTCGGAGTACGTCAAACCCTTGCAGCCCCGCAGGCCGGGAGCGAAGAAGCGCTCGCCGACACGCTCAACCGCCTGTGTCAGGCAGGACCTGTCGGCCGAGTACGGCATCCAACTTGACGAAGTCGTCTGAAGACCCGCATCCCCCACCCCCACCAGGAGCATCCCGATGACCACACCCCTCTACCCCAGCGAGCACACAGGCTTGTTGCTTGTTGACCCGTACAACGACTTCCTCAGCGTGGGCGGAAAGCTCAATGGCATGGCGAAAGCGGTGTCCGACGCCACCGACACACTGGCCCACATGCGCAGTGTGGTGGCCGCCGCGCGCGCCGCTGGCATCCGTGTTTTTTATGTGCCGCACCACCGCGCCAGGCCCTCTGACTTCGCTGGCTGGAAGCACCCCACGCCCTACCAGCTGGGAGGCCACAAGATGCAGGTATTTGCCGAAGGCACCTGGGGCGGTGAATGGCATCCTGACTTCGTGCCACAGCCGGGTGACATCCTCATCAAGGAGCACATGTCGTCCAGTGGCTTTGCCAATACCGACCTGGACCTGCAGCTCAAGCAGCACGGCGTGCACAAGCTCATCCTGATTGGCATGCTGGCCAACACCTGCCTGGAAACCACGGGAAAATTCGGCGTGGAGCTTGGGTACCACGTCACGCTGGTGCGCGATGCCACGGCGGCGTTTTCTCCTGAAGCCATGCATGCGGCCCATGCGCTGAACGGCCCCACCTACGCACACGCCATTCTTGGCACCAGCGAACTGCTCGCTGCAATCTCTGGAGAATGACATGTTCGGACTTACCTCCTTGGGTGTTTTTCACACAGCCATCAGCCTGATTGCGGTTGGCGCAGGAATCATTGCCCTGCTCCGCTACCGGCAAATCACGTCGCAGGGACTGTTGGGGCAGGTGTACGTGTTCACCACCCTGGTGAGTTGCGTCACCGGCTTTGGCATCTTTCAGCACGGCGGGTTTGGCAAGCCGCATGCGCTGGGCATCCTCACGCTGATGGCGCTGGTCGTGGCACTGGTCGCGGAGCGGACCCAGGTGTTTGGAAAGCTCTCGCCATACCTGCGCACGGTCAGCTACTCGGCCACCTTCCTGTTTCACTGGATACCCGGCATCACCGAAACCAGCACCCGGCTACCCGTGGGTGCGCCCCTGCTGGCCAGTGCCGAGGCGCCAGAACTGAAAGTAGCCGCCGGGCTGCTTTTTGTGCTGTTTCTGTTAGGGGCCACCCTGCAGGTGCTGGCCCTGCGCAAAGCGGCAGTAGCTCCCGGCATTCAGAAATAAAAAAAGCCTGCAGCCCAGGTAATACCTGCGCAAGCAGCTACTAAATAAATAGCGTTTTCCGTATCAATCCCTCCCAGGAATTAGCACGGACTAGCAACAAGTCAGGCCCATCAACCCGCCGCCAGCGCATCAATAAATACCCGCACCTTGGCCGACAAACTGCGGTGGCTGGTGTAGAGCGCGTGTGCGTCCACGCTGTCCGGCTCCAGCTCTGGCAGCACGCGGACCAGTGTTCCGTTGGCAATGGCATCGACCGCGTGGAAGTCAGGCAGCTGCCCCATGCCGGCGCCCAGCATCAGCATCGTCTTGACGATGGCGGGCTCGGGCACCACCGTGCCGGGCAGGATTTCAACCTCCTGCACCGACCCGCCTTTTGTTTTGAACCGCCACACCGCACGCCGGTCGACATGGGCGATCACCCGGTGTGCCGATAGGTCCTGCACCGTGCGGGGCGTGCCGTGCTCGGCCAGGTAGGCGGGGCTGGCGCACGGCCACAAGGCAAACGTCGCAATCCGGCGCGCGATCAGGTCGGAGTCGGTGAGCGGGCCGATGCGGATCGCCACTTCGATCTCTTCGATCTGCAAGTCGATGACCCGGTTATCGATGGTCAGCACCACGCGAACCTCGGGATAGCGCTTGGCCATCTCGCTGCACAACCTGCCTGAAGGCCTGGCGATCGGCGTGGCGTTTGCAGGGGCCGACCCGGTGGGCGCGCTGGCCCTGGCCACCGGCATTTCGATTCAGGACGTTCCCGAGGGCATGGTGGTCGCGCTGGCGCTGCGCAGCGTCGGCTACGGCCGGTGGCAGTCGGCCGGCCTGGGCGTGCTGTCCGGGCTGGTCGAGCCCGTCGCCGCCGTGCTGGGCGCCGCGGTCATCAGCCTGTCGGCCAGCCTGCTGCCGCTGGGCCTGGCGATTGCCGCCGGCGCCATGCTGTTTGTCATCAGCCACGAAATCATTCCGAAATCCCATCGCAAAGGCCATGAAGCGTTTGCCACCGGCGGACTGATGCTCGGCTTTGTCGTGATGATGGTGCTGGATACGGCGTTGGGTTGAAGCTGTTTGGGGTGCAGTGGTTCGATGGCTGTCTGTGGCTTTGGTGCGCTGGCGGATGGGTATGCCTATGCGGGCAATCTGATCGCTATGAAAATAGTAGCTGCTGGGGCAGGTATTGCCTGGGCTGGAGCCTATTATCCTCACTAAAACGCACGATTTCACGTTACCGGCGGCGTGCAGCGTCGGATGCGATCGAAATGGCTTTTTTACTTTTCCTGCCCGGGTGTTTGCATTGCGGGTGGGAGCGGCCATCGCTACCGGAATCGACCAACAGCGGCCACCCGGTCGGGGCGCTTGCGTGACGCAAGGAGACTGGGTGCCGACGTTGGAATGCGGCGCCTGAATATCGGCGGTTGCCTAAACCGGTCGGCAAGAGCTTCATGACGCGGCGGACTGCTCTACCCGGCGGGTGCAGTCACTCGCCGAAGCAGCCCAACTAGTGAATCACCACATTGAACTCGTTGGCTGGACTCGCAAAGTAGCCCCGCACCGGGGGGCTTCCCATGTTCGAGGTGATGGTCGCCGACACCCGCTGGACGCCGACTGTCGAGAACCTGACGGCAAAGACACCGTTCCCGACGACACGGCCGAAATTCACGAGAAAGGTCTTGGGTGCGAACGCCGCGCTAATGTCGGTTGAGTTCAAAGTCACCGTGTAGGACCCTTGGTCGAACCCACAGGCGACATTGATGCTCCCGGGCACAGCAACACCACGTGCTACCGCCTTGGGAGCGGCGGTGGTTGGCGCGGGGGCCGCCGGACACGAGCCGACGCCGGGCTCGACGTAGTAGAAGCTTTGGCAAAACCCGTGCTGCGTGCCAACCCCAAAGGCGAGCACCAACAGGGTTTTGCACATTGCACTCATGGCTGCCCCGAGGGTCTCGCGATGCCCATCGCGCGCGTCGCGAGTACCTGCCGGTCTCGCAGGCACGAAAGGGTCACTTCACGGACAGTATGTAAGCCGCCAGTGTGCGCGCCTCGGCTGCCGACACTTGCGGTTGCGGGGGCATCACGTCCTGGCCCCAAACGCCGGTACCACCACGCCTGATCTTTTTGGCAAGCAACTCGGTCGCATTTTTCTGATCAGCGTACTTGGCCGCAACCTGCTGGAAACTCGGACCGTACATGCGCTTGTCGACGTAGTGGCAGGCGCGGCAGTTTTTTTTCATGGCGAGTTCCTGATCAGCACGCACCGACCCCGCGCCACCCAGCAGGCTGATAACGGCAAGCCATTGAATTGTGATTCGCAACGGTATCTCCTTCTTCTTGCATGGAACGAAAAACGCGCTGCCTCTCGACAGCGCGTTTGCACGTTGCAATTACTCCGGCTTCACACGGATGATCTTGCCTTGGTCCTCGAGCGCGACATACAGATTGCCGTCCGAGCCCATTTCACACGCACGGAACCGTCCGGCGACCGTCGGCCAGGGGAAATCGGTCTTCGTTGCGGACGACCCATCGGCGCTGACCTTTAGCAGATCGAGGCGGTTGCCGACCCCAGTGCCGTGAATGCCAATACCGGCATAGCCGACCACCATCTGGCCGTTCCAGTCCTTCCACTGCGCACCCGACAGGAAGGTGTTGCAGAACATGCCCTGCGACAGCCCCTTGTTGTTCCACGCCGGCTTCATCGCTTTGGGGTAGGTCTTGAGGTCAGTCATGGGCATGAACGCCGCGCGCTTCTTGGGATCCATGGCGCCCATCTGGTTGGGCGAATAGCCGCAGTAGTCATCGGGGCAGTCCTTGCGGCCTCCCACGTTGGGCCGCGGGTCCCAGCCGGCGTTGCCGCCATTGACCAATGCGGTCACTTCGTCACTGTGCCACGGGCCGTTTTCAGCGGTGAACGGACGGTTGTCGCCAGGACGGAACGCGATGCCCTGGGGATTGCGGTGCCCATAGGTGTACACGCGCGGATCGAAGCCGGCTGGCGGCTTGTTGTCCGGTGCGGGCTTGCCATCCCTGTCGACACGCAGAACCTTACCGCCGATGTACGTCGGCCCCTGCGGCCCTATGCCCAGGTGGTTGTCGCCCGTCGTGACGTACAGAAAACCATCGGCAGGGCTGAATCGAATGCGGCCGCCGTTGTGCGCGCCTGGGCCGCCGAACGGGTGCTTGCTGGCCTTGGGCTTGTAGCCGATATCACCGACGATGTCGGTGCGATCTGAAACGGCAGTCATCGCATCGTTGAGCTTGAAGCGCATCACCCGGTTGCCAAGCTTGTCGTTGAGCTTGGAACTGGAGTACACGTAGATAAATCGATTGCTGGCGAACTGCGGGTCGATCGCAACGCCCATCATGCCGGCCTGTCCATCGCAGAACAGGTCAGCGCTCGCCGACGAATAGCCGGTGGTGGCGCCGACGCCATGCAGCTTGTTGATGGTGCCCGATGGCGTTCGTACAGAAAGCCCCTTGCATTTCTCTGTGAAGAACATGGTGCCGTCCTTCATGAAGGCCATGTCCCAGGGCGAATCAAGCTTGTCGACGAAGTCTTGCGTCGAAACGGTGGGTGCGGCCGCGAACAAGCCGCCCGAAAGCGCCAAGCCAGCGGAAGCGGTCAAAACAAATTTCATCATCTGCGCCATGTCTAGTTGCTCCTGTGTTTGTTGAAATTATCGAAAATGGCTTTTATCCATCCGACCGCTAGCAAAAACACTTGCAACCGTTGTGGGGTGAGCAATCGGAAAATCACAGTAAAGCATGTACAGCGCCTCAACTACTCGTGTAAACCCGCGTTCTGCCCATTGTGCGGCGATTGTGTCGTTCGTTTGTCGTGCATTTCGGTAGCGAGCTGGATGCAGCTTGCACGATTGACGGGCAGGTAATTGGCCACCAAAATTGAACGTGCCTAGGAGCCCTCTGCATAGCTCCCTGCGGTCTGTTGCAGCGAGAGCTCGGGCGATCCGCTGCGTTGTTTTTCTTGCCAATGCCGCCCCGCAGCCGAAACAGCGCAATAGTCAATGGACCACAAGCAGCAGAACCCGAAAAAGCACACAACCGCTGCTTTCAAGAATAAAAAGCCCTGTAGCCCAGGTAATACGTGCGCAAGCAGCTGCTAAATTAATAGCAAATACTGCATCAATCCCGCACACAACGCGCCACCAGCGGCAGCAGCGGATACCGCAAAACGGCCTCGCGCCCGGTCGCGCCGAGCCCGAACTCCGCCCGCACCATGGCGTTGCTGTAGACCGTCTGGCTTGGCCCCTGGCCGCCGGCGTCACGGAACAGCACGTTGTAGCCGCGG
>JANNKV010000379.1:0-38024 GCA_031396485.1 Polaromonas sp.
TCAGCATCTGCTTGATCGTCACGAGTCCAGGCCCGGCGGCATCGGCGATGGCACTGCCGCTCATGCCCGAGAAGATCACGCTGACGAGGATGTCGACCTGGGCCAGGCCGCCGCGCAAGCGGCCGACAAGGATGCGGCAGAAGTCGAACAGGCGCTCGCTGACCGTGCCGGCGTTCATCACGTTGGCCGCCAACACGAACATCGGCACCGCCAGCAGCACATAGCTGTTGTACAGGCCGTTGCAGACCTGCTCGGCCGCCAGGCCGAGGTCCTGCTGCTTGACGACCAGGTAGGCGATGCCCGAAGCGATCATCGAAAAACCGATCGGCATGCGCAACAGCATGGCCGTCAGCAGCACACCGATCAGGACCAGCATGCCGGCGCTCACAGGCGCCTCATAAGTGAAGGTCCGCTTCAAGCCCGATGCCGCGAAGGGCGTTCCGGATTGCTAGCGCGGCGCGCACGACGAGCGCCAGCAGCAGCAGAACAAAAGGCAAAAACACCCACATGAACGAAACGCCAAGCACGGGTGTGCCTTCGCGATTCATGAACCGCACATAATCCCAGGTCGCTGGAATCGCCACCAGCGCCAGGCCGCCCACCAACAGGTTGCCGGCAATTCGCATGATCTTCCGCACGCGCAGGCTGACGCTGTTCCAGACCAGATCGAAGGCCACATGCTCGCGCTCGGGCACCACCACGGCGGCGGCCCACAGGATGATCCAGACGTAGAGGATGACCGCGGCCTCGTCAGTCCACGCAATCGGTTTGTTGAAGCCGAAGCGCGCGGTGACCTGAATCACGAAGACGATGAACAGAGCCAGAAAAAGACCACCGCCAATCGCGTTGGCGGCCTTTTGCAGCAAGCGCATCACGGGCCGAAACCGGGGCTAACCGGGGTTACTTCGTGGCGTTGATACGTTCGAGCAAGCCTTTGCTCCAGACCTTCGCGTACTCGGAATTCTGGTAGGTGGTCTGCACCGACTTGCGGAAGGCTTCCACATCCGGCGTGGTGACCTGCAGCCCTTCTTTCTTGAAGAACTCGACCAGCTGGCCTTCTTCCTTGATGCGGTTTTCGTTGTTGAAGGCCGAGGCAGCATCGGCGCCGGCTTTCACCTTCTGCTTTTGCGCCGGGCTCATGGCGTTCCAGGCCTTGTTCGAAATCGCAATGAAGATGCCGTCGACCAGATGGCTGGTCATCACGATCTGCTTCGTCACTTCATAAAACTTGGCGGCGCGCACCGAGGGCAGGGGATTGTCCTGGCCATCGATGGTGCCGGTTTTCAGGCCCAGATACACCTCGCCAAAGGCCAGCGGCGTCGGCGTGGCGCCCAGTGCTTCACCCAGGAACAGCCATTCTTTCGAACCCGGCATGCGCAGCTTCACGCCTTTCAGGTCAGCCGGCGTCCTGACATTGCGCGGCTCGCGCAGATTGACCTGCCGCGTGCCGAGGTAGACGGTTGACAGCGGCGTCACGTCCATCTTTTCAGAGACCACCTTGAACATTTCCGCGCCGATAGGGCCGTTGAAAACCTTTTGCTGGTGATCAGGGTCGCGCACGATGTAGCCCGCCGTGAAGACCGAAAACTCGGGCACCAGCTTGGCGATGTCGAAGGCTGAAATCGACGTCAGCTCCAGGTTGCCGCGCGCCATGGCGGCGGGCTCGGTGCCCTGCTTGAACAGCGAGGCGTTCAGGTTGATCTGCACATCGAATTCGCCGGGTGCGCTTTTCTCCAGCGAATCCTTGAACACCGTCCACATCTTCGCGTGCCAGTCGTCGGGCACGGCGGGCGTCGATACGCGCAGGACGGTTTTGGTTTGAGCCTGAGCGGCGGGGAGCAGGGCGCCGGCGACGGCAACGACCGATGCGGCCAGCAGCAGGCTGCGGCGAATGGAAAAATTCAGCATTTTTTGTCTCCTCTTGTAGTTAATCATTGCGCGGCCACGGCTCACGCCCGCCACGAATCAGCCAGATTGTGAATCAATGTTCAAAGCGCGAACCGTTTTTTCAATCGCCTCGAATTGATCTGGTGTCAACGCCACCAGCGGGGCGCGAACCCGCAGCCAGGCTTCTTCGCCCGTCAACGCGGCCATGATGCCCTTGAGCGCGGGCACAAGCGAATAGCTTTCCAGCTTCGCAAGCAGGTCCAGCACGCGATCACGTTCGCCCGGCGTTGCCGGCGCCTCGGGCTGCGTCACGAGGCGGCTGACCAGACGCGGCATGAAGTTGGCCAGGCCGCTGATGGCGCCGGTGCTGCCGCGACGGCCCATTTCTGGCAGGTCGGGTTCGTAGCCGACGTACACCGTCAGCTCTTTCATGAACACATCGGACAGCGCGATGGAATGGGCGGTGTCGCACTGGCTGTCCTTGATGCCCAGAATCGTTTCCGGGTACATCTTTTTCAGTATCGAAATCACGTGATGCGACAGGCCCACGCCGCTGACCTGCGGTATGTGATACAGGTACAGCCCGAGTTTGTCCAGCAGGCCGGCGTCGGCCATGCCGTCGATCACATAGCGGTAGCAGTCGATGATGCCCTCGTCCGTCACGCCCTTGATGAAAAACGGCGGCAGCATCAGGCAGCCGTGCACGCCCGAATTGACGGCATGGCGTGTCAGGGCCAGTGTTTCGGGCAAGGCCGTGCAGCTGGTCGACACCATGATCTGCGCGGCAGGCACGCCGTTTTTGATCAGCTGGTCAATCGCATGCTTGCGTTCGGCCATTGAAAAAGACGGGCCTTCGCCGGTGGTGCCGAAAGGCGTCACGCCGCTACATCCGCTGGCCAGCAGCGTTTTGCAGTGCGCCGCCAGTCGGGCGTGGTCAATGCTCAGGTCGGCGTTGAGCGGCGTCAGCAGGGCAGGCCAGATACCGCGGAACGCAACCTTCGCGGCACTCGCGCTCCTGGCCGCATCGTTTTGAAGGTGTGCAGGCGAGGTCATTCACGCTTCCGTTTTCGCCATGACTTGCGGATGCGGCGGCAGACCCAGCACACGCCGGTGGGCGCTGTCGATGTGATGGTGCAGGCGCGCGACCACAGCGGCTTCATCGCGGCGCTTGAGCGCGTCGATGAACCACAGGTGTTCTTCCATCGCCGGCACCGGGTGGCCTGCGTACAACGTTGAAATTTCGAGCTTGATCAGGCGAACCCGCAGGCTGTTGATGCGGTAGATTTCGGCAATCAGGCCATTGCCCAGCGCGTCGATCATCGTGTCGTGAAAGCCCCAGTCGACCACGTGGGCGTCTTGCAGCAGCTGGTCGTCGATCGGCTGGCTGCGTGCACGCCGCACGATGTCGAGATGCGCCTGCTCGATGGCGATCAGCTCGTCGTCGGTCACGCTGCTCACAAAACGGCTGGCTGCTTCGCGTTCCAGCACCTGGCGCAACTGGAACGCGTTGTTGATCAGCTTCAGGTCGACATGGGCGATTTGCAGGCCGCGCTGCGGCACGGTTTTGAGCAAGCCCTCGGCTTCAAGACGCGGGATCAGTTCGCGGACGGCGCCCAAGGGCATGGCCAGCAACTGCATCAGTTCGCGTTGCGAGATGAACTGGCCCGGCCGTATATTGGCCGCGACGATCTGCTGCTGGAAGTTCGCATACGCGCGCGCGCGGAGCGTCGTGGGCGCGGGGTGGGTGGCGATGTTCATGCCGGTGTCCTGCGGGCATCACATGGAAACAGCGGTGGCGGTATCGCATTGGGCATAGTCAACAAGTCGTGCAGTGAGGCGCGGTATCGGTTTGAATGTAACTTATCGTAACGCATTCACAATGAATTCGATACCCACTTTACCCGTTCTTTATTACTGACATGTTAGTTCTGAACCGATTGGATGTTGTTTGGTAACCAGCGAGTTTCGGGTGTGTAAAAGTAGGCTGTAAAAGGCGAAAAGTTGATCGAAAAGTTGCGCGAGGCGGGAGTCGCCGCACCCGCACCCAGGCACCTGGCGGTGCTTGGCCTGGCCAAAGATTCAGCAGCAGGCGCACGACACGCGAGGGGTCGCAGGCGCAGGCTTGGGCATCAGCCTGCGCAGGTCTCGTCCTGAAGCGTCTTTAAAATCAGTCAGAAGCCCATTCAACAGTTCCACTCAAAGGCGACCTGTGACCCCGACTGCCGTTTCGTCCAGCCTTCGCATCTGCCGCGCCGACTACGCCAACCGCATCCACGCCAGCGCCATCGTGCTGTTGCTCGACGCCTACGCGCGCGACGCGGCCGGAGGCGGCGACCCTTTGAGTGAGTTCGCCAAAACCCATCTGGTGAAAGAGTTGGCTGTGCGCCCGCAGGCCTTCAGCGTGCTGGCGTTCGACGACACCCAGCCGGTCGGGCTGATCAACTGCATCGAAGGGTTTTCAACGTTCGCCTGCAAGCCGCTGGTGAACGTACACGACGTGGCGGTGCTGGCCAGCCACCGCGGCCAGCGCGTAGCTGAGCAGATGCTGGCGCTGGCCGAACAGATTGCCCGCGAACGCGGCGCCTGCAAGATGACGCTGGAAGTGCTGCAGGGCAACCGCAGCGCGATACGGCTGTATGAACGGGTGGGTTTTGCCGGCTACCAGTTGGACCCGGCGATGGGCCAGGCGCAGTTTTTCCAGAGGTGGCTGGAATGAGGCGCAGCACCAGAAAAAATAGCGAAATGGCCTTCCAGCCCATGTAAATGTTGCGCGAGCAGCTATTAATTGTGTAGCAAGCCGGGGCTGGCGAGTTTGACTAGGATGCCGTTTCGGCTCGCCCCAGCAAACGATCCAGCACCACGCCGCCCACCGCGCCCAGCGCCTCGGCCACCACGAAGCCCGGCGCGCTGGCCGGTGCAATGCCGGCAAAGCTGTCAGAGAACATCCGGCCCATCACGGCGGCCGGGTTCGCAAACGATGTGCTGGCGGTGAACCAGTAAGCCGCGCCGATATAGCAGGCCACCAGCGCCGCCGCCTTGCCCGCAGGCGCGCGCAGCACGACCAGAATCAGCCCCGCCGTGGCCACGCCCTCGGCCAGCCACTGGCCCCAGCCTTTGAGCTGACCGGCTTCGTCAAAGCCACCGCGCAGCTTGCTGCTGAGCTGCAACACCGGCAGGTCGAACATCGCATTTGCCAGCCACGCACCGGCGACGGCGCCCAGCAACTGGGCTGCTATGAAAAAAAGAGCTGCCTGCGCAGGATTCACTTGGGCTGCAAGGCCTTTTGACCATAAAACAAGCGTCACCAGCGGGTTGAAGTGCGCACCGCTGACCGGGCCCAGCAATTCGATCAGCACATACAGCGCAAACACCGTGGCCAGCGTGTTGGCGATCAGCGCTACCCCGTTGTTGCCATCGCTCAGTGCCTCGGCCATGATGCCCGAGCCGATCACGGCGCAGAAGAGGGCGGCCGTGCCGACGAATTCGGCTGCGAGTTGCCGGTGCAGAGCGGGTCTGGGGGCGGCTGTATTTTGTGGCGTGCCTGAGGAGGCTGATGCGCTCATGCGCCTGCCAGGCCGCGCGCCGAGCTTTGCAGCGCCAGACGTTGCAGCGCTGCCGGTGGCAGATTGATGAAAAGCTCCAGCCTCCGGTGAATCGCCAGCAGGGTCTGGCGGAAAGCTTCGTGCTTTTGCGCCTCGTTGCCCGCTGTTTCAGATGGGTCTGCGTAGCTCCAGTGGGCGGTGGCCGGGTGGCCTGGCCAGATCGGACAGACCTCGCCGGCGGCGTTGTCGCAGACGGTGATGATCAAATCCATTTGCGGCGCATCCGGCCGCGCGAATTCATCCCAGTTTTTACTGCGTAGATTCGCCGTTGAGATACCCGCGTTCTGCAGTGCCTCCAGCGCCAATGGGTTGGGTTGCTGGTTGCCCTTCGGGCTGCTGCCGGCCGACCAGGCCTTGAAACGGCCTTTGCCTAGGTGATTCAGCAAGGCTTCGGCCAGAATACTGCGGGCTGAATTGTGGGTGCACAGAAAAAGAACGTTGATGGGTTTGTCAAGCATGGTGATGAACTCGATTAAAAGAAAGTGAACGTTGGGACAAGGTATCAGGCGCTATTAAAAAAATAGCTGCTCGCGCAGGTTTTATCTGGGCTGCAGGCCTGTTTGATTCGCCTTCAAGATGATTTGAATGGTTTTTTGGCTCGTGACGCGCACTCGCCGGCTTCAGCACACCACGCAGGCCGCAACCGCGTCGGCTTCGCAGGGCTGGCCGCCGCAGCAGTGCTCGGTCAGGTAACGCAGCAGCCCGTTCATCTGCGTGATGCTGGCGCGGTAAATCAGGTTGCGGCCGCGCGCCTCGCTGGTGACCAGACCTGAATACGACAACTCCTTCAGGTGAAACGACAGCGCGCTGGGCGCTACCGCCAGTTGTTCGGCCATCGCGCCTGGCGTGAGCCCGTCAGGCCCGGCCACGACCAGCGCGCGTAACGCCCGCAAGCGCTGGGTCTGCGCGAGGGCGGCCAGGGCCTTCAGCGCAGCGGTTTCGTCCAGATTCGCCACTGTGATGGCGGCGTCATTCGTTACTGCGCGGGTCAATAATGATTCCATAGTTCAAATATAATTGAATAATAGAAACCTCGCAAGCTGTGCAGCCCGTGGCAACATCACCGGCGCCATCCTGCGCACCACCTGCCAATTTTCAGGGCGCACCTCTTCATCAAGCCGACCGACCATGCCACTGCCCCAACTTGACCCCACCTTTTTCGTGGCGCCTGCAGCCGCAACCAGCCCGCCAGCCAGCACGCACGCCCCGCGCATCCTGCTGCTCTACGGCTCGGTGCGCGAACGCTCCTATAGCCGTCTGCTCAGCGAAGAAGCCGCGCGCCTGCTGCAGGCCATGGGCGCCGAGACGCGCACGTTCGACCCGCGCAGCCTGCCGCTGCCCGACGACACGCCCGACAGCCACCCCAAGGTGCAGGAGCTGCGCCAGCTGGCGCAGTGGAGCGAAGGCATGGTGTGGGTGTCGCCTGAGCGCCACGGCGCCATGACCGGCATCATGAAAGCGCAGATCGACTGGATTCCGCTGGCCGATGGCGCGGTGCGGCCCACGCAGGGCAAGACGCTGGCGCTGATGCAGGTCAGTGGCGGGTCGCAGTCGTTCAACGCGGTGAATCAGCTGCGCATTCTGGGCCGCTGGATGCGCATGATCACGATTCCCAACCAATCATCGGTCGCCAAGGCATTTCTGGAATTCGACGAAGACGGGCGCATGAAACCTTCGGCGTACTACGACCGCGTGGTCGATGTGATGGAAGAGCTGGTGAAGTTCACGCTGCTGACGCGTGATGCGTCGCCGTGGCTGACCGACCGCTACAGCGAGCGCAAGGAAAGCGCCGAGGCGCTGTCCAAGCGGGTGAATCAGCGGTCGATCTAGCGCTGCGTCTGTCCGTGGGTCTTCGTTGTCGACATTCACGACGATCTAAAGCGTTTTAGGCCGCCAGCCCATGTAAAACGTGCGCAAGCAGCTATTTATTTTGTAGCGCCTCAGTGCCTGGATTGCAGTGGATTGAACGCGGAGGTGCGCTGTCAACCGGTTGCGGCTACGGGCGCTGTGACGCCCGCACGCGTCGCGATCAATTGCCCATCGCGCACGGCGACCAGTTCTCCTTCCAGCATCGGCTGCCAGGCCTCGTCGGTCAGCGGAACGCTGGCAATCAGCAGCGAGACCCGCTCCTCCTGCGCAATCGAAACCCCGGCCGTCTGCGTGGGCAGAGCGTCAGCCGGTGCGCAATGCTGCTGCAGGGTCCACAGCCCTGGCGGCTCGGCAGGGCCTCGGCCTTTTTGCAGCCGCCTGTGGCCGTGGGCAAAAAGGGCGTCGCTGTCGGCGTAAAGGAAATTGGCGGGGCCGAGCTGGCGCAGCTCTGCGGCGAAAGCCGCCAGCAGCGACAGGCGCGCGTCGAGCGTCGGCAACATCACGCCGTCCCACAGGCTTTGCAGGCGTCCGAGCAGCGCGCAAAAAGCAAATTCCGAATCGGTCTGCCCGACGGGACGATAGGCGCCGAGCTTCAGTGCCACTTCGATCCCCGGCAGGTCGCCGTTGTGGGCGAACACCTGCGTGCGGCCACCGAGTTCGCGAATAAAGGGTTGCGTGTTTGAAAACTGCACCGTTCCCTGCGTGGCATGCCGGATGTGCGAGATGGCCAGCTTCGTGCTTGGCCCCTGGGTTTCGAGGTAGCTCACCAGCGCGCTGCCGTCGGCCGCCAGCGGCTCGCGAAACAGCGCCACGTCGGCGCCCTGATAAAAAGCCACCCCCCAGCCATCGTGCGTGGTGCCGTTCAGGCCGCCGCGCGAAGCCAGCGTATGCAAAGAGAACGTCAACCGGGCCGGCTGCGACGTCGACAGGGCCAGCAGCTCACACATGTGGAGAGCTTGCAGCAACCATCACGGACTTCCCATCTGCCCTGGTTTCCTGCGGTCCCACTACCAGTCTGGACAGTTCGGCAAACCCGATCGGCGGGCGAATCAGCCAGGGCAGCGTGAACAGCCGCCTGGCCAGCCCGGCCGACAAGCGTTCCATTTGCCTCTGCTCGCCGGCCAGCCGCGCGGCCAGCAGCGGGTCGGACGTGCCGGCAGCCAGCACGCTTTTGTTCAGCACCCAAGCGTAGGGCTCGATGCTGGCGCGGCGCAGGTCGTCCTGCAGGGCGGCGGCCTGCGACACCGGCGTGACTTCCGGCAGCGTCACCAGAATGATCCGGGTGTACGCGGCGTCCTGCAGCCGCATCAGGGGCGTGATGACGCGGCCGGCACCGTGGCCTTCGAACTCCCGCATCATCTGCCGGTGGTAGGCGCCAGTGGCGTCCATCAACAGCAGCGAGTGCCCGGTCGGCGCGGTGTCCAGCACCACAAAGGCGCTGCGCCCTTCGCTGACAATTCTAGAGAAGGCGTGGAAGACCGCCACCTCTTCGGTGCAGGGCGATCGCAGGTCTTCCAGCAGCAGCGCCTGCTCCTGCGCATCGAGGCCCGGAGATTTGGCCGCCATGATTTTGTCGATGTAGCGCTGCGTCTCGACTTTGGGGTCAATGCGGTCGATGCGCAAGCCCGGCACCTCGCCGGCCAGCGTTCCCGCGAGGTGCGCCGCCGGGTCGGTGGTGCTCAGGTGCACGGTTTTCCCGCGCTGGATCAGGCCCAGCGCCAGGGCAGCGGCGACGGTCGTTTTTCCGACGCCTCCCTTGCCCATCACCATGACCAGGCCGCGCCCGGCGGCGGCCAGTTCGTCGGCCAGTGCGTCCAGGCCGGGCAGATTTGGAGCCTTCGCTATCGTCAAAGACTTGGCGGGCTCGACCGGGTCCATATTCGCAGCCAGCAGCGCACGCAGCGCAGGCAAGCCCACGGTGTCGAAGGCACGCAGCGGCACCCTGTCTTGCGGCAGGGCACGCAGCGATTCGGGCATCTCATTGAGCGCGCGCTGCCCCAGGGCCTCGATGGCGCAGGCCACGGCGTCGGTGCGCTCGGTGGCATGAAACTCGCCGTTGACCACCAGGCGCTGGTTGTTCAGGCCCAGCGTGTGCAATTCTTCGGCTGTGCGCGCCGCCTCGGCCATCGCGCCCTTGTCGGGCCGGGTGACCAGAATCACGGTGGTCCGGGTGGGGTCGCTCAAGGCAACGAGTGCTGCCTTGAAGCGCTCTTCCTGCATCTTCAGCCCCGAGTGCGGCCCCAGGCACGATGCGCCGCGATCGTTGCCCGCCAGAAACCCGCTCCAGGCCTTGGGCAGGCTGAGCAGGCGCAGCGTGTGGCCCGTCGGCGCCGTGTCAAAAACGATGTGGTCGAAGTGGTCGGCATCGCTCGATAAGAGCGACGCGAACTCGTCGAAGGAGGCAATTTCGGTGGTGCATGCGCCCGACAGTTGCTCTCGCACGGTGGCGAGTTCGGCGTCACCGGCGCCAAAGCCCATCTGCGCCAGCACCCGCTGCCGGTACGATTCGGCCGCCGTGTCTGGGTCGATATTCAACACCGACAGACCCGGCGCGCCGGGAACGGGCGTCGGCGTGTTGCGAAGTTCGATCCCCAGCATTTCATCCAGGTTCGAAGCCGCATCGGTGCTGACCAGCAGCACTTTTTTCCCCGCGTCAGCCAGCGCCAGTGCGGCGGCGGTCGACAGCGAGGTTTTACCGACGCCGCCCTTGCCGGTGAAGAACAGGTGGCGTGTCGGCTGGCTCAGGAAGCCAGGAGCCTGGGGGATATGAAAAGCCATTCGCAACCAAGAGAGGAGGTGTTTGAAAGCTTACGAGACTGGCTGGGTCGTACCTTGATTCAGATCAAGGGATGGAAGTTTCCGTAGCAACCGTTTTCATCAGGTTGCAAAGCGTTTTAGGCCTATGGCCCAGGTAATACCTGCGCGAGCAGCTATCTATTTAATAGCGTCTGCGTTGATGTCAACCGCGCGCGGTGCGTCTGCCGGCAAGCGATCGCGCTGACGTGCCATGGCGGCGCGCTATCGATTACGCAGCATCGCGCCCGCGTTCCATCTGTGTTGCAGCCGCCACAGCTGACGCGCTGTCATACAACTGCCACCGAATTGACACGACCACGTCACCGCCGGCTTTCACAATTTCGGCATGGTCTCCATTTCGCATCACCTTTCAGTTCCAGGTCTTCATGGCATCAGCGGGCCAGACCGCGGCATCCAGAGCGCCGCGGCTTTTCACGATGTTGACCAGCAGCGGCTGCGTATCTTGCGCTGCACCGCGCGGGCCATGGCCAGCAGCCCGGGCGGCTTGCGCTTCAGTCCGGGCGCGCGTCCCTGGCTGGATGGCCTGACGCCAAGTCACCCCGGCGGCCATGCGGGGGGCGGTGGGCGCGATGGCGCGGTGTCGCCGACCGCCAACGACTGAGATTCAAAGCCCTGAGAGCCCCACCACCCCGGGGCTTTTTTACAGGGCGACTGGTTTGCTTTGAATCAAAGCAGAACAGACCACAAGCAAACAGAAGCAAACAGAAGCAAACAGAAGCAAAAAAGGAGTTAGCCATGAAAGAACTGCCAAATCCCACCTTTGCCTTGTCGCCCCTTGCCGCGCCGCGCTTGTCGCGCGGGGCGCTTCATCGAAGCAGTCCTGTCGTTATCCAGCACGCTAACCAGCACACTGGTCGGCACATGGATCCGCCGCGCATTCAGGTGCCTGAAGCGTCTGAGGCTGCGTCAAGCGGGAAGATCACCGTCAGCTGGGCCAGGCACCAGGACGAAGTCCGGCAGGCGCAGCGACTGAGGTACCGCGTTTTTGCGCTCGAGATGGGCGCCACGCTGGGCGGCAACCTGCCGGGCCACGACATCGATTTGTTCGACGACTACTGTGAGCACCTGCTGGTGCGCGACGCCGACAGTCGTGAAGTGATCGGCACCTACCGCGTGCTGACGCCGACGCAGGCCAAGCGCGTCGGCAGCACCTACAGCGACACCGAATTCGATCTGACGCGTTTGCGCTTTCTGCGTGACCGCATGGTCGAGCTGGGCCGCAGCTGCGTGCATGCCGATCATCGCCATGGCGGCGTCATTCTGGCGCTGTGGGGCGCGCTGGCTGAATTCATGGGACGCAACCAGCTCGACATCATGATCGGCTGCGCCAGCATTCCGATGCAGCACAGCGGCGCCACCAGCGGTCAGGCCGCAGCCAGCATCTGGCGCCAGGTGCGCGAAAGCCATCTGGCGGCTATCGAATACCGTGTCACGCCGCGCTTGGCGCTGCCGGTCGACCGGCTCGATGATTCGCTCGACGTGGAGCCGCCCGCGCTGATCAAGGGCTATCTGCGCCTGGGCGCCAAAGTGCTGGGCCCGCCGGCCTGGGACCCTGATTTCAACTCGGCCGACCTGCCGATGATGATGCGCGTGGCGGACCTGCCGGCGCGTTATCTGAAGCACTTTGCCGGCAACCACGGTGCTGCGCACCTGCACAACGGCCGCACCGGTCAAGCGTGATGCGCAGCCTGTTCGACGCGCTGGGACCGGCAGGGGCAAGGCTGGCGCCTGACCTCGCCCGGGCCTTTGACGCTTCGGATGTGAATCAGACCGGGGATGTGGAGGCTGAAAACGACACCGACGACGAGGCGGTGCGCAAACGTTACCGCACGATTTTTATCTCGGATCTGCACCTGGGCACACCGGGCTGTCAGGCCCGGGCTCTGCTTGACTTTTTAAGAGCGCACCCGAGCGACAACCTGTACCTGGTCGGCGACATCGTCGATGGCTGGCAGCTGCGCCGCAAATGGTACTGGCCGCAATCGCACAACGACGTGGTGCAAAAGCTGCTGCGCCGCGCCCGCAAGGGCTGCCGCATCGTGTACGTGCCGGGAAACCATGATGAGTTTGCGCGCGGGTTTCTGGGCCATCAGTTCGGCGGCATCGAGGTCGTCGAGGAAGCGGTGCACATCACCGCCGATGGCCGGCGGCTGTGGGTCATTCACGGTGATTATTTTGATGCAGTGGTGCAGTGCGCCAAATGGCTGGCTTACGTGGGTGACAACCTGTACGAGTTCACGCTCAGGCTGAACCGCCACCTCAACAGCCTGCGCGCCCGCATGGGCCTGCCGTACTGGTCTTTGTCGGCTTACCTGAAACAGAAAGTCAAAAGCGCGCTCAATTACGTCACCGATTTTGAAGTGGCCGTGGCCAATGAGGCGCGGCGCAAGGGGCATCACGGCGTGGTCTGCGGGCATATCCACCGGGCCGAAATGCGTGACATTGACGGCGTGCTGTATTGCAATGACGGCGACTGGGTGGAAAGCCGCACGGCGCTGGTCGAAAACTTCGATGGCACGCTTGAACTCGTCCACTGGCAACCGTTGAGCGAGACCCCCAGCCGTACCCGGACGGCGACGGTTACGGCGTGAAAATCGCGCTGATTACGGACGCGTGGCAGCCGCAGGTCAACGGCGTCGTCACCACCCTGGTGGAACTGGTGCGCGAGCTGCAGGCCGCAGGCCATGCGGTCGAGGTGATTCATCCGGGGCTGTTCAAGACCCGTCCTTGTCCGGGTTACGCCGGCATTGACCTGGCGATTCGGCCCGCGCGCGGCCTGGCTGAAAAAATGGACGCGTTCCAGGCTGACATGATCCACGTTGCGACCGAAGGACCGCTGGGCTGGGCAGCGCGCAGTTACTGCATTAAAAACGGCTTGCGGTTCACCACCGCGTTTCACACCAAGTTTCCTGAAATCTTGAACGCGGCTTTGATGATTCCGCTGTCGTGGGGCTACGCGCTGTTCCGCTATTTTCACAAGGCGTCAAACGGTGTGATGGTGCCCACCCAAGGCGTTTTGATCATGCTGCAGCAGCGCGGCTTTCGCAACTTGCGCAGCTGGACGCATGGGGTGGACACGCAGTTGTTTTCGTTTCAGCCGCAGGCCCGGCTGTACCCGCCGATGGGAACTTTGATGCGGCCGGTGTCGCTGTTTGTTGGGCGGGTGTCGTACGAAAAAAACATCGAAGCCTTCCTGAAGCTGGACATACCGGGCACCAAAGTGGTTTGCGGCGTCGGACCCCTTGAGGTTGCTTTAAAGGAGCGCTATCCGCAGATTCGGTGGATGGGCGTGTTGCCACGGCCCGAACTGGCCCGCGTCTACGCTGCCGCCGATGTATTTGTGTTCCCGAGCCGGTCTGAAACTTTTGGGCTGGTGATGCTGGAAGCCATGGCCAGCGGTACGCCGGTGGCGGCTTATCCGGTCGATGGTCCGCTTGAAGTGCTGGGCAAGCCGGACGGAAGCAGCCAGGGCGGTGTCATGAACATCGACCTTCGGACGGCCTGCTACAGCGCGCTGGCGTTGCCGCGCCATGAAGCACGCCTGCGCGCACTCGACTTCAGCTGGGCGCATGCGGCACAAATGTTCGAGGGCTATCTGGTGCAGGCCAGAACAGGCGGCCATGCCACGGGCGCAAGCGCGGGTTCTCCGTCGGCGAAGGGCACTGTCACGCCTTTGTCATAAACTGACCGGACACTTAAGGTTCAGTTCGCCCGGCTTTTTACAGGGCGGTTACCAATGCGTACCAATGCGTACATATCACCACAAAAACATGGGACCTTGATGCCCCAGCTGTCTTCTTCTCCCTCGTCGCACCAGCCTGACCTCGTGTCCGCGCCGGCTATCGGCAAGCCATTCGAGTTTCTTGACCGCGATCACAGCATCCTTGCGTTCAATGAGCGGGTGCTGGACTGGGCAAAACGGCCTGAAGTCCCGTTGCTCGAACGCCTGCGGTACCTGTGCATCGTTTCTTCCAATCTCGACGAATTCTTTGAAGTCAGGGCGGCGCCGCATCTGACTGCAGCGCAGGCAGGCGACCAGAAAGGGCTTTACACGGCCCAGACATTTTCAGAGGTGTCTGCGATTGCGCATGACATGGTGGCGCGACAGTACACGCTTTACAACGAAGGACTGCTGCCGGAATTCGCGCGCCACGGCATCCGGGTACTGGCGCATGGCGAGCGCAACGACGAACAGCGGCGCTGGGTGAAGCACTACTTTGAAGCCCAGGTGCGGCCGCTGCTGGTGCCCGTCGGGCTTGACCCGTCGCACCCTTTCCCGCAGGTGGCTAACAAGTCGCTCAATTTCATCGTGCGACTGGGCGGGCTGGACGCCTTCGGGCGTGCCAATGAGATCGCCATCGTCAAGGTGCCGCGGGTGTTGCCACGCTTTATCGCCATGCCCGGACGGCTGAGCCACAAGGGACTGCTGTTCGTGTCGCTGTCGAGCGTGATCCGGGCGCATCTGCATGAGCTGTTTTCGGGCCGCGAGGTGGGTCAGTTCTCGCAGTTTCGCGTGACGCGGCATTCAGACCTGGCGGTCGATGAAGACGACGTCAAGAACCTTCGCACCGCGCTGCGGCAGGGGCTGGAACAGCGCCACTATGGGCAGGCGGTTCGCGTCGAAGTATCTGCCGGGTGCTCTGGTTATCTGGCCAGCTTTTTGCTGACCCAGTTCAATTTGCCTGAGCTCGCGCTGTACCGCGTGCATGGGCCGGTCAATCTGGTGCGTCTGACGCAATTGGTAGACCTGATCGACAAGCCGGAGTTGCTGTTTCCGCGTTACATGCCATGCTATCCGCTGCAACTGCAGGCCGGGCAGTCGTTCTTTGAGCGCCTGAGGATCGGTGATGTCTCGATTCACCAGCCGTTTGAAAGCTTTGACGGCGTGCTGGAATTTCTGCGTGAGGCGGTCAACGACCCCGATGTGCTGGCCATCAAGCAGACCATTTACCGCACCGGCGCTGATTCGGAACTGATGGGTTTGCTGCGAGAAGCGGTTCGGCGCGGTAAAGAGGTCACCGTCGTGGTGGAACTCAAAGCCCGCTTCGATGAAGAGGCCAACATCAACTGGGCGGAGATGCTGGAGTCGGTTGGGGCGCAAGTGGTGTACGGTGTAGTCGGCCTGAAAACACACGCGAAAATGCTGCTCGTGACGCGCCGGGAAGGCAAGCTTTTGCGCCGCTACGGCCACCTGTCGACCGGCAACTACAACCCGCGCACCGCGCGGCTTTATACCGACATCAGCTACCTCACCGCTGAGCCGAAATTGACCGCCGACATGGACCAGGTGTTTGTGCACATGGCCAGCCAGAGCCGCTTGCCGAAGCTGAATCATCTCTGGCTTGCGCCGTTTCAGTTGCAGCGCAAGCTGATCGAAAAAATAGACGACCTGGGTGAAGCCGCGCTGGCAGGACAAGATACGCGTATCGTGGCAAAAATGAATGCGCTGACTGATGAGGCGCTGATTCTTGCGCTGGTGAGAGCTGGGCAACGCGGGGTCAAGATAGACCTGATCGTGCGCGGTGCCTGCATGCTGCCGGCGCAAGTCCCCGGTGTGACCGACAATATCCACGTGCGCTCGGTGATCGGGCGTTTTCTGGAGCATTCACGCGTGTTTTACTTTCGCTGTGCTGGCGATGAAACCCTGCTGCTGTCCAGTGCTGACTGGATGAACCGCAACATGCTGAGGCGTATCGAACTCGCCTGGCCAGTGACCGACCCGGTGATTCGCCAGCGCATCATCGACGAATGTCTGGTGGCTTATTTGCACGATGGCTGCGACGCGTGGGACCTGCAGGCTGACGGCAGCTACCGCCGCGTTGGTGCCTCGACAAAATCGCGCGGGTATGGTGCCCAGGCGGCTTTGATGAATCGTTACGCGGCGGCGGTCCGAGAGAAATGAGTCATGGACCTGATCCTCTGGCGCCACGCGGAAGCAGAAGACTGGCCTGAAGGCGACCCGCAGGCGAGCTCGGATCTCGATCGTTCGCTGACCGTCCGTGGAGAAAAGCAGGCTGCCCGCATGGCGGCATGGCTGGACCGCCAGTTGCCCGAAGGCACGCGCATTGTGGTGAGCCCCGCACGCCGCTGCGAGCAGACCGTGCTGGCGCTGGGCCGCAAATACAGGATACGGCCAGAAATAGCGCCCGGTGCAACTACGGCCCAGCTACTGGAACTGGTGCAGTGGCCTTTCAGCAAGTCACCTGTGCTGGTAATTGGCCATCAGCCGACGCTGGGTCAGACGATCGCCCAGTTGCTGGGCCTTCAGGAAAGCGACTGCCCGGTCAAAAAAGGCGCGCTGTGGTGGCTGCGCAACCGCGACCGTGATGGACACAGCCAGACTGTCGTGGTGACGGTGCAATCGCCTGAAGTCATGTAACCAGACCGCTTTTTCGGCCGAGGCAAGGCCTGAGCCGCGCAGCTTCCCGCTTACTCTTTCAGCGTTGGCCGTCCGGTCTTGATGGTCGGCACCTGATTGAGTGCCGTCAGGAAGGCAGCGCCTGACAACGATGCCAGCACCTTGATGCTGGCGCGAATCAATTCGCTTTTTTTCACCGGACGGGCCAGTTGCGCCGCTCGCTGCTTGAGTTCTTCGAGCACCCCATACTCCGCCTTGGGAATGGTGAAACTGTCGCGTACCAGTTTCGGTTTTTTCTGTTTGGTGATCTTCTCGGCCGGTGGCTTGGATACAGATTTCTGTACCGTAGCTTTTTTGGGTGCTGGTGCCTTTGCTGGCGGTTTTGCCACTACTTTTACCGCCACCTTTACCGGTGGTTTGACACTCGGCTTTGCGACGACTTTGTGAGTGGGGGCAGAGTTGTCCGCGGAGGTAGGGGCCGGGGTATTAGCGCCAGTTTTGGTTTGAGGAGCCAATTGTTTTGTAGTTGCCATGATGAAAACGTCCTGATCGAGCCGGTTCAATTAACCGTTTATACAGTTTATACGGTTTTATCGTGCTAATGCTGAATCCACATGTTTTTTGAGGTGCGGCACGCACCTGTGGATCTGGTGCCTGAAGCCGGCGGTCAAAGGCCGGACAGGACCAGCTTCCAGGGCGTTTTCTGCCAGGCCACGACTTCTTCCTGCAGCAAATACGCCGATTGCGGAAAGCGTTCGCTCCAGCCGGATGGGCAGTCAAGGACAAAAAGCTTTTCAGGTTCCTGGCCCGCTTCCAGCACGAAGTCGCTTAATTCAGGCTCGCGCCGGGCGTGGCACAAAATAACGGCCAGGCGCAGGCAAAGCAACTGCCCAACGAACACCCGGTCTTCAAAATCAACATCAAGCTTGCGCAGTTTGCCGCGATGCCCCAACACGAGCAGGCTCAGGCGGTGTAACTCAGGCTGCGCGAAACCGGGCGCATCGATGTTGTCAAGAATATAGGCGCCATGCTTGTGGTAGTCACTGTGGGAGATCTGGCTGCCGATTTCATGGAGTCTGGCAGCCCAGTCAAGTTTTCGCTCAAAGCGGACGGTATCGTTGCCTGGTGAATAGGTGCTGGACTGCCTGAAAAACTTCTGGGCAACCTTGCCCACGCGCGTGGCCTGCGCTGCATCCGCGTTAAAGCGGGTGGCCAGAATCTGGACTGTGTTGGACCGAAGGTCAGTCAGTTCCTGTTCCCGATCGAGCAGGTCATAAAGCACACCATGCCGCAAGGCGCCTTGCGCCGCCTGCATCTCGTGAATGCCCAACAGGTTGAACACGGCCTTGAGCACGCTGACACCGCCACCAATGACGGCGCGGCGGTCGTCTTTCATGCCGTCCATTTTCAGACGCTCGACACTTTGCGCTTTCAATAGCCGGTCAACCAGCCAGTCGAGGCCTTCAGAGGTAATCCGGCCGCCCGGCCAGCCTCCTGCTGCGAGCACGTCGCTCACCGCGCCGATGGTCCCCGAAGAGCCGTAAGCGACGTCCCAGCTTGAGGAGCGGTAAACCTCAACAGCCTCGTCGAGTATGGCCTTGGCTGCAATTTCTGCGCGGTCGAAAGCCTTCTGGGTAAAAAGCCCGTCAGCGAAATACTTCATCGACCATCCGACGCTACCGAGGCGATAAGACTCCATCTTTAGCGGGTCGAGCCCGTGGCCAACGATCATCTCGGTTGAACGGCCGCCGATATCGACCACCAGGCGCCGTTCCTGCGATTGCGGCAACAGGTGCGCGACGCCTTGATAGATCAGTCGCGCTTCTTCACGGCCTGAAATCACATCGATAGGAAAGCCGAGGATTTTGTGTGCCCGAAGAAGAAATTCGTCGCGATTACGTGCCTCGCGCAGGGTTTGGGTAGCAACGGCGCGCACTTGCGCTTTCTTGAACCCCGCCAGCCGCTCGCCGAAGCGCGCCAGGCAATCCCAGCCACGCTGCATAGCGTCAAGCGTCAGATTTCGGTCGGCGTCAAGACCGTTGCCCTGGCGGACAGTTTCTTTGTGGTATTCGGTCCGGTGAATCCGGCCATGGTCGAGACGACCCATTTCGAGGCGAAAACTGTTCGATCCGAGATCGACAGCAGCCAATAGCGTTCCGTTGTGCATGGTCAAGAACTTGTCCGTGAGTAATCCGTGAGTAATTTGAAGTCGCGCAAGTCGACTTTCGCGATGAGCTGCCAGGCGCAAAATCCAGGGTAGGGCTGTCGCCTTTCCTGATTTTGCAACAACGCAGATCGCCCGAAAATCCACCTGGCTTTCGGGTTGGGATGACATCAGGTGATTTGACTACTAAACCCCTTGTATCGGCGTGATCAGCAGCCAGCTCATCCTGATTGCATCCTACGGCGACCTCAACTTACTCACAGACAAGTTCTAGATGCAATTTTCCGGGCCAATATAGCGTCGGAGAGGGCACATTTCTTTTTCCTCAACCGATCAGGCGGCCATCCGCAGTCAGCATGCTCTGGGTGACGTAATGGCTGCTTCTTCGTTGTGGGTTGAAACTCACACGAAAGCCGCCTATGTCCTGGTTGGCGCGCTGCTGGAACGCGGCCAGTACACTCTGCCGCGTCATGGCTCCGTCGATATCGTCGAGAACCTCGTAGGTGTAGCGGGCTGCAATAAAGCCCGCCAGGCTCAGAGCGGTGGGTGGTTCGTCGAAAAGGCGCGCCAGCGTCTCGCGGTAGCTTCTGACTACGGGCAGGCTGCCATTGACCATGGGCACCGGTTGGGTTGCAATCACCGCTGAATTCCGGGCTTTGCCCATTTGCAGCATGGTCTGAAGATTGACATCTGCGAGCGCCACGATGTAACGCTGGCGTGACTGCTTTTCAAGACCTTGCGTGAATTCAGCGAGCTCTGGCGTGCCGCCCACGAACAAAAGCACGGCTGGCGTGGACGGCGAGAGCTGCTGCCCGAGCAAACGCAAACCGCTGGCGCCCTGGTAAGACTGCAGTTTGAGCTGCATGCTGACGGCGATGCGTTCCAGCTCGGACTGGTAGGCCGACTTTTCCCTAGCCGACGCGTAAACCGCACCCAAGTCCTTCAATCCCATCACCGACAGGGTTTTCAGCGCATAGGCGATCTGCTCCTGACGGGCTGCAAATATTGGAAAGGTCTGGTCGTCGACCTCGGCGCTGGCGTTCTGCAGCCACGGTGCAGCATGGGCGATAGCGAGGCCATTGCGTTGCGACAGGCTTAAAAGCTGACTGGCAAGCTGGTCGCCCACCGTTCCCGAAATCGCCACGCAAGCCGGGTTGTCGCGAATCGAATCTATTGCCGCGCGCACGCTGCCCGGCGAGCCATCAGTCTCCAGGGCCAGGTGCTGAACCGGCCGGCCTCGAATACCGCCGCGCAGGTTGATGTCTTGCCAGGCGGCGCGAGACCCAATCAGAAAGTCTTTGGAAACATCCTGCTGGGCCGGCGAAAAATCCACTGGTTGAGCAATGACGATGCTGCGTGAACTTGCAGCGGGCTTGCCGACTTGCGCGAATGCTGGCGCGGAGCCGGCCAGTGCAGCCAGACCGGCGCCGCGGAGCAATTGCCTGCGGTCGAGAGTTGAATTTTGAGCAGGCATGGGTAAAGTCAAAGCGTTATCCGCTTTGTTTAAGGTAAGGCGCTATGAATTAAGTAGCTGCCAGCGCACGTTTTACCTGGGCTGGAGCCAGAAATAGCTTAAAGATAGACGTTTTGGAGCTTGTGGGGCCTATTGGCCGTCCCGCCCGTCCTGGTTCAGCGCGTGGCGGGCGGAATCAGGACGCTGTCAACCACATGCACGACGCCGTTGGTTGCGGAGATATCGGCTGTCTGGACCATGGCGTCTTCGACCGTGACAAATTCGCCCGCCCTGGACAGTGCGATGTTGGCGCCGTTGACCGTCTTGCTGTTGCCGTTTTTGACATCCGCCGCCATGACCTTGCCGGCTACGACGTGGTAGGTCAGAACTGCCTTGAGTTTGGCGGGATCTTTGCCCAGGTCTTCCATGGTCTTGGCCGGCACTTTGGCAAATGCGTCATTTGAGGGGGCAAAGACAGTGAACGGCCCCGTGCCTTTGAGGGTGTCGGTCAATCCTGTTTTCGTCACCAGCGAACTGAGGGTGCTGAGTCTGGGGTTGGCTGCGATGGTGTCTGCAACAGAAACAGGCGTGGAGCGGGTGGCGCAGCCGCCCAGCGCTGCGATAGTCAAGGCGGTAAGGATAGTGCACAGAATTCGGTGGTGGTGGAGCATGTCGGGCAATCTCTTGAAAGTGTGGGTTGGAACACCCGAAAGCGTAGAGAGCCCTGATGACAGTTCCGTGACCATTTTTTGAACTTTTTGTGACAAAAAGTGGGAATAGAGGTTTGACGACCCAATGAGCCTCGGTGCGGCGGTTGTCACGTCTTTGTCACACAAGGTTTGTAGAGTCTCTCCATGCCAACTGCAAACGCTGAGTTCCTGCAGTTTTATTCATGTCAATCAATCCCAAAGGTAAATCAATGAACGTGACCTTCAAGGCCTCCCTCATTTGCGCAGCAGGCGCTGCTTTTTCGTCGTTCACCGGTCTCGCAGCCGCGCAGGATGTCACCGGCGCGGGCGCCAGCTTTCCGGCTCCGCTTTACTCAAAATGGGCTGCGGACTACAACAAGGCGACCAGCGTCAAGATCAATTACCAGTCGGTGGGCTCAGGTGCAGGCCTGCGGCAGATCGAAGCGAAAACGGTCGACTTTGGTGCTTCAGATGCGCCGCTGAAAGATGAAGAACTGGCCAAAAAAGGCCTGGTTCAATTCCCTACCGTGATCGGTGGCGTCGTGCCGGTGGTCAATATCAAGGGCATCAATCCCGGGCAATTGAAATTGAACGGTCAGGTGCTGGGCGACATTTACCTGGGCAAGATCACCAAATGGACGGATCCGGCCATCAAGGCGCTGAATCCAACGCTCGCATTGCCTGATGCTGCCATTGCTCCGGTGCGCCGTGCTGACGGCTCCGGTACCAGCTTCATCTTCACGAACTACCTCAGCAAGGTTAATCCTGAGTGGAAAACCAAGGTGGGCGAGGGTACCGCCGTCAACTGGCCGGTCGGCGCCGGCGGCAAGGGCAATGAAGGGGTGGCCGCGTTTGTGGGCCGTCTGCCCAATTCGATTGGCTATGTCGAATATTCCTACGTGAAGCAAAACAAGATGACTTTTGCCCAGATGCGGAATTCGACCGGCGCTTTTGTCAATCCGGATGACACGACGTTCAAGGCCGCTGCCGCAGGTGCTGACTGGGCGAAGAGCTTTTACCAGATCCTCACTGAGCAGCCCGGCAAGGACGCTTGGCCCATCACGGGTGCGACTTTTATCCTGATGCACAAGGCGCAGGACAAACCAGCGCAGGCCGCGGCTTCGCTGAAGTTCTTTGACTGGGCCTACAAAAACGGCGACAAAACCGCGGAAGACCTCGACTACGTGCCAATGCCGGCGAGCGTGAAAACCGTGATCGAAAAAGCCTGGGGCGAAATCAAGGACACGTCTGGCAAGGCCGTCGCCGTCAAGTAAGGCGGCAAGTTGGTACGGCGCCTCTGGGCGCCGGCTCGGCCACTTGGCCCCTGGACAAGAACATAAAACAAGAACGTCAATCAAGTAGAAAGGGAGGTCGCCATGTCCTCTACACTCCCCGCTAGCAGGGCGACACTGGGTCGCCCCCCTTCAGCGGGTTTAAAAGACATGACCAATCCCCCGCCGTCAGGCGGCGACCGGAGAAGCTCTCTGCCGGACCGAATTTTCGGATGGGCCGCTACTGGTGCGGCTCTGCTCACACTGGGTTTGCTGCTCGGTATCCTGGTGTCGCTGATCTTCGGCGCCTGGCCCGCCATCAGCAAATACGGTCTCGGGTTTTTAACCAGCAGCACCTGGGACCCGGTGAAAGACGAATACGGCGGCCTGGTGATGATCTACGGCACGCTGGCGACCTCGTTCATCGCGTTGCTTATCGCGGTGCCGGTCAGCTTCGGAATTGCGTTGTTTTTGACGGAGCTTTCACCGGCATGGCTGAAACGGCCTCTGGGAACCGCCATTGAATTGCTTGCGGCCGTCCCTTCCATCGTCTACGGCATGTGGGGATTGCTGGTTTTTGGGCCGATTCTCGCGACCTATGTTCAGCAGCCGTTGCAAAACGCATTCTCTGGCGTGCCTTACGTGGGCGCGCTATTTTCTGGACCGCCCGTCGGTATCGGTATTCTGTCGGCAGGCATCATCCTCGCGATCATGATCATTCCATTCATCGCGTCAGTGATGCGCGATGTGTTCGAAGTCACGCCGGTCATGCTCAAAGAGTCTGCCTATGCCTTGGGGTCGACCACCTGGGAGGTCGTCTCGCGCGTGGTGCTGCCATTCACGCGTGCCGGTGTGGTGGGCGGCATCATGCTGGGGCTCGGTCGCGCGCTCGGCGAGACCATGGCCGTCACATTCGTCATTGGCAACTTCAACCAGCTCGATTCGCTGAGTCTTTTTCAGGCAGCCAACAGCATTACCTCGGCCCTTGCGAATGAGTTTCCTGAAGCGGGTGAGGGGCTGCATCAGGCGGCCCTGATTTATCTGGGGCTCGTGCTCTTCTTCATTACATTCGTCGTGCTGTCGCTTTCCAAGGTTCTTCTCGCGCAACTGGCGAAAAATGAGGGCAGCAAAACATGAGCGCCGTGGTACACAATGCGCGGCTCGCGAAATTCTTGCGGCGAAAGCGCACTAACCAGATCGCACTGGTTCTGTCACTGGCCGCGATGTCTTTCGGTCTGTTCTGGCTGTTCTGGATTTTATGGGAAACCATTCGTCTGGGTTTGGGCGGAATGTCTTTCGCGACACTTTCGCAGATGACGCCGGCCCCCAACGAAGAGGGTGGCCTGGCCAACGCTATATATGGCTCGTTTTTGATGGTGTTGCTGGCGACCTGCGTGGGCACGCCCGTCGGCATCATGGCCGGTATTTATCTGGCGGAATACAACACCAAGGGCTGGCTGGCCTCGGCAACCCGATTTGTGAACGATATTTTGTTGTCTGCGCCGTCGATCGTCATCGGCCTTTTTATCTACGCAGTCATTGTGTCCCGTTTCAAGTCGTATTCGGGCTGGGCGGGCGTTCTGGCATTGGCGTTGATTGTGATTCCTGTGGTGATCCGCACGACCGAAAATATGCTGCAGCTGGTACCTGCGGGCTTGCGTGAAGCGGCCTATGCCCTGGGCGCACCGAAATGGAAGGTGATCACCAGCATCACCCTGCGTGCCGCCCGTGCCGGTGTCGTGACCGGCATACTGCTGGCTGTTGCCCGGATTGCTGGCGAAACAGCACCGCTGCTCTTCACCGCATTGAATAACCAATTCTGGAACTCGGACATGAATCAGCCGATGGCCAGTTTGCCCGTCACGATTTTCAAGTTTGCGATGAGCCCCTATGAGAACTGGCAACAACTCGCCTGGGCCGGCGTATTCATCATCACGCTCGCTGTGCTGGGCCTGAACATACTGGCGCGCGTACTCACCCGCAACAAGAACTGATCGCTACCATGCCGAATCAAGAACCGAGGTCAACCATGAACACTTTGAACACGACGCGTGTAAAACCGGCAGAGGTGTCCAAAATATCCGTCAAGGATCTGAATTTTTACTACGGAAAATTTCACGCCCTCAAGGCCATCAATCTGGAAATTCCGGAGAAAAAGGTAACTGCTTTCATCGGCCCTTCGGGCTGCGGCAAGTCGACCTTGTTACGAATCTTTAACCGGATGTATGAGCTCTACCCCGAGCAGCGCGCAGAAGGCGAAATCATGTTTGACGGGGAGAACCTGCTCACCTCGAAAAAAGACGTGGCTCTGATCCGCTCAAAAGTCGGTATGGTGTTTCAAAAGCCCACACCGTTTCCAATGTCGATTTACGACAATATTGCCTTTGGGGTTAGATTGTTCGAAAGTCTGAATTCAGCCGATATGGATGAGCGTGTGGAGTGGGCGTTGCGCAAGGCGGCGCTTTGGACCGAGGTGAAAGACAAATTGAACCAGAATGGCGCCAGTCTCTCGGGTGGTCAGCAACAACGCCTGTGCATCGCGCGCGGCATTGCTATCAAGCCAGAAGTTCTGTTGCTGGACGAGCCATGCTCTGCACTTGATCCAATCTCAACTGCAAAAATAGAAGAGCTGATTGCGGAGCTGAAATCCGACTACACGGTGGTGATCGTGACGCACAACATGCAGCAGGCTGCGCGCTGCAGCGACTACACGGCCTACATGTATCTGGGCGACCTGGTTGAGTTCGGTTCGACGGAAGAACTCTTCTTCAAGCCCAAGCGCAAGGAAACTGAAGATTACATAACCGGCCGTTTTGGCTGATTCAAACAGAGCAGGATCAGAACATGCCAGAAAAACACTTGTCGACGCAGTTTGACAGCGAACTCAATGATGTATCTTCGCGGGTGATGGAACTGGGCGGTTTGGTTGAATCCCAGCTTCGACTGGCAATTTACGCACTCTCCCAGTTTAGCGACGAGACCGCCGATCAGGTGATTCAGACCGAGGCGCGCGTTAACGCCATGGAGCTCGATATTGACCGCGAGTTGTCGTCCATCATTGCCAGACGCCAGCCGACGGCCCGCGATCTGCGTCTCTTGATTGCCATTTCGAAGACAACGGCCAATCTGGAGCGGGCTGGGGATGAGGCAGAAAAGATTGCGCGCATGGTCAAGTCCATCATTGAAAGTGGATCAGCGCGCGCGCTGCCGTCGTCAGACCTTCGCTTTGCCGCAGAGCTGGCTTCCGGACTGCTGCGCAAGGCACTTGATGCGTTTGCCCGGCTGGACACCGCGGTGGCGGTGTCCATCCTCAAGGAGGACGACCAGATTGACCAGGAGTTCGATGGTTTTGTACGCAAACTCATCACTTACATGATGGAAGACCCCCGCACGATTTCCGCGAGCCTGGATCTGCTTTTTGTCGCCAAAGCGATTGAGCGGGTCGGTGACCACGCCAAGAATATTGCCGAATTCATCATCTACATCGTCAAGGGTGCAGATGTCAGGCACACACCGATGGATCAAATTGAATCTGCTGTGAGGTAACTGCGCCGTGAAGCATTTGCCACGCATATTGATCGTCGAAGATGAACCGGCGATTGCCGAGCTGATTGCAGTGAATCTGCGTCACAGCGGCTTTGACCCCGTAACCGCGCAGGACAGCGTGACGGCGCAGAAAGAGCTTGACGCAGTGCTTCCAGACGCCATTCTTCTCGACTGGATGCTGCCTGGTCAAAGCGGGTTGAGTCTCGCGCGGCACTGGCGAAAACAACCTCGTACCAAGAGCATCCCCATCCTGATGCTGACGGCTCGCGGTGATGAACCAGACAAGGTGGCAGGTCTTGACGCCGGGGCTGACGACTACATCACAAAGCCGTTTTCCACACAGGAACTGCTGGCGCGAATCCGGGCCGTTTTGCGCAGGCGGTCGCCGGAGTCCGTCAATGACAGTGTCACGGTGGGCGGCTTGGTCCTTGATGCTTCGACGCACCGTATTTCGTTCCAGAGTCGCGAACTCAAGCTCGGTCCGACCGAGTTCAAGTTGCTGCATTACCTGATGAAGCACGCCGAGCGTGTGCACAGCCGAAGTGCTTTGCTCGACAAAGTGTGGGGCGACCACGTTTTTATTGAAGAGCGAACGGTGGACGTTCACGTCAAGCGTTTGCGGGAGGCACTCGGTGCTGCCGGTACGATGGTGGAGACAGTCCGCGGCGCTGGTTACAGGCTGACCGCGATGACCTCGTCCAACTCCGTCGCTACGGCACAATCCGGCGGATGATCAACCGCTGGACCGTTTTTCTTGTCTGCATGTTGGTGGGCGGAACCCTGGGCTGGTGGGTCGCGGCGAGAAACGGTATGGCTTTTGGCCTCGGGTCGGGCTTCGGTCTGGCGGCGCTGGGTTGGCTCGTCGTTGACAGCATTCGTCTCGGCAAGTTGCTCAGTTGGCTGCGCTCCGAACAAAATAACGATATGCCTGGCGTCATGGCAGGGGCGGCGCCAAGTATTGCCGGTGTTTGGGGAGAGGTGGCTGATCGCACACGCAGGCTCCTGAAGGCGCGAGATGAGCAGTACCAGGAAATTCAGGCACGGCTTGATGAATTCCTGGCGGCCATGCAGGCTTCCCCGAGCGGGGTTGTTCTGCTGGATGCCCAGGGGCGCATTGAGTGGTCAAACCGCATGGCGACCGAGCACTTTGGATTTGACGCGCAGCGCGACGTCATGCAGCACATCGCCAACCTGGTTCGGGAGCCCGCCTTCAAGGCCTACATGGCGGCGGCCGACTTCACGCATGACGTTGTCATCCCGGGTAACTTCAGCACATCGACCCGGGCGGTGAAGTTGTCGGTGCACGTTCATTCGTATGGCCGGGAACGGAAACTTCTTCTATCGCGTGACATCACGGCCGTCGAACTTGCGGAGGCCATGCGGCGTGATTTCGTAGCCAATGTATCGCACGAGATCCGGACGCCGCTGACGGTGTTGTCGGGTTTCATCGAAACCTTGCAGACCTTGCACCTCGAAGATGCAGATCGCGAAAGATATCTGGCCTTGATGAGTCAGCAGTCCCATCGCATGCAAACGCTGGTCAATGATTTGCTGACCCTGTCGCGCCTGGAAGGCAGCCCGTTTCCGGATTTGGCTGGCTGGGCGACAACCAGCGCCTTGCTTGCCCAATGCGAGCAAGATGCCCGCGCATTGTCTGCGGTGCTCAAGACGCAGGCCAGTCATATTGAATTTGAGAACGGACCTGCTTGCGAAATAGCAGGCGTACAGAACGAGCTTTACAGTGCCATGTTCAACCTGGTCACCAATGCCGTGAGGTACACCCCGGAACCGGGCATGGTTCACGTGAGCTGGATATTGCTGCCTAATGGGCGCGGTGAATTTGTTGTGAAAGATACGGGGCCAGGCATCGCGCCGGAGCATCTGCCACGTCTGACCGAGCGCTTTTACCGTATCGACAGAAGTCGATCCCGCGAAACGGGTGGAACGGGTCTGGGTTTGGCCATTGTCAAGCATGTCGCGCAGCGTCATGGCGCGGAACTGAAGATTCAAAGTGAGCCGGGACAAGGCTCTCGGTTTTCGATCATTTTTCCTGCGGCGCGGGTGAGGCGGGTGAAAGACCGCGCGGCTTTAGGGTCTGGCGTCTTGACCCACTAGCGACTTGGTACGAACGGTGCGCCACAGAAGCAGCAGGAAACTGCCCGCTACCAAGGCAATGGCAACGGTACTGCCAGCCCAGAACCCCTCGGCCGTCTGCATCGGTTCATAGCCGGCAAGCCCATCGTAGGTGAGCTGGTAACCGCCGAACAAGCCCAGCCCCCAGAGGCCGACGCTGTAAAGCACCAGTGGGACCAAAGTGACGCGGTAGCAGCGAAGCAGAAATGCGCACACGGCTTGGGCTGCGTCAGCCAGGTGATAGAAAGCGACCCAGACCAACAGGGTCGATGCGGCAGCCTTGACTTCGGGTGTATCCGAATACCAGCCCGGCAGCAGGTTGCGAGCCAGAAAAAGGCTGAGGGCTAGCAAGACGGCATACGCCCCCGTCAATTTCAGCGCCAGAACAACGACTCTTTGCGCTTTCTGGGCTTGGCCGGCACCAAGCCAGAACGAAACGCGCGCGCTGGACGCAATCGCCATCGACAAAGGCATCATGTACAGCACCGTGGCGACGCTGGCTGCAATCTGGTGGCTGGCCGATGCGGTGGTGCCCAGCCTTGCAATAAAGACAGCCATTAAAGTGAAAGATGTCACTTCGACCAGATAGGAAAGTCCGGCGGGAACGCCCAGGCGCAGAAATCGGCCGATCTGTTGCCAATCGGGCGCCTCGACGGCGCGCCAAAGGCGGTAGGGCTCGTACAGGCTTTGTGTACGCAGCATGATGAAAGCCAGGAGTAGCAACAGGTAGTTCACAACCAGTGTTGCCCATGCGCAGCCTGCGGCGCCCATCGGCTGGACGCCTGCTCCGCCTGCAACCAGCCAGATAGACAGCGGAATCTTGACCACCAGCGCGCCGACCTGAAGCCAGGTGACCAACAGCGGTTTGCCCAGAGACTGGTTGAAGCTGCTGTACACCCGGAACAGCAAGGCCGGCGCAAAAGCGAAGGCCAGTACGTCAAGGTATCGCTGCACCTCAGCCTGCATGGGCTCGGGCACCTGCGCCCAACGCAGCAGCGGAGCGGGGAAGAACAATGCCGTCATGCCCACCAGAACGATTGCGCCACTGAGATAAAGACTTTGCCGCAGCGAGCGCCCGACCGCTTCATGCTTGCCTGCGCCGCGCAGCTCAGCCCAGAGCGGCAGCAGCGCTTGCACAATGCCGATCAGACCCACGTAAACACTGATGTAGATCGCCGATCCGACCGACAGCGCCGCCAGCGCCTCGTCGCTGTAGCGCCCGGCGATCATGGTGTCGGCCACGCCAAAAGCCATGACCGCAAGCTGACCTACCAGCACCGTGCCGGCATGCCGGGAGATGATTCTGAGCTCGCTCACGGAGCCCGGGTCGCGGTGGCCGGGTTGACCAACTTGCTGTTTTTGGCGGGCGTCTGAATGTTCACGCGTTTGTAGATCGACACGTTGTCGTTTTTGTCTGTGGGTCGCCGCACGGTCGCCTGAAAGGCCCAGTCGGGTAAATTGACCGTTTGGCTCAACTTCGGCTGGGCGGCAGAGTCAACGATCAGGTAAGGGCAGCTGGCGCTCGCGCCGGCCTGCCGCAACTCGAGCTGGCCGTGGTACTGGAAGGCAGCTGCCTGAGCGCCAGCGATGCCAAAAATCTCGACGCAGGCCCTTTTGTCGACCAGCCGGGCGATCTGCCTGGACATGGGGGCATAGCTGCGTGCGTAGTCGAGCAGCGGCAACCATAGCGTCATCAACAGCAGCCAGCTCAGGGTGGCACCACCCGCGGGCAACACCAGTGATTTCCAGATGGCTGAGCGATTGGCGCCGGTGCGCCATTTGACCAGCCACGCCCAGGCCAGTGTGGCTGCCAGTGCGACCAGAAAAGCAAACCAGGAAAAGCTGGGCTCGAACCCCGGCGCGAGCTTGGCGACGTTTTTGGCCGGCTGCTGCGGAAATCCGGTTTGCATCGCAATCCAGATCACCCAGATGGTGATGGCACACGCCGTGAAAAAAAGCAGCGTAAACCAGTCGATCAGCGACGCCACGCTGCGTTTGAACGTGGGCAAGGCAAACGCGGCCAGTGCCGCCAGCGGCGGCAGGCTGAGCAGCAGGCTGCGGTCTGACGAAGAAGTGGTAAGCGTCGCGGCCACCGCCATACTGGCGAACCACAACGGCAATGCGACGTGGCGACTGGCCAGCTGCCGGCGCCAACGCCAGAGCGTCCACAGCGCCAGCGGCCAGGCAGGCCAGGTGAACCAGACGAGCAGACGGCCCAACTTTCGCCAGTCCTGCAGTACAGGCTGACCGTCAGAACCCGGCAAATCAATGCGCCAGCGCCACAAGTCCAGCGCAGACGACAGGAGCGCGACGCCTAACGTGGCGGCGGCGATCAGCAGCACCCACTGCCATGACTGCTGTTTACTCGCGGCGTGCGCCTCGGTGTGATGCTCAGCGCGCTCGTTGTAGCCCCAGCGCATGTGCGCCCACTCGACCAGCCCACCGCCTATGCCGAGCAGCAGTGCCAGCGTCGGTGCACCGCTCAAGGCAAGACCTGCCAAGCCCACCAACAAACCCAGTGCGGGTCCGATGATTTTGGTTGCGGATCGGTACGGACTGGCCGCCATCGCGTAAAAAGCCAGTGCACTGAAGCCCAGTTGCGCCAGTGCAGGGGTGGTTTCGTGCGACAGCTGGGCCAGGCCCAAGCTGGCGATCAATGCCAGCAATCCGGCATCTGCAATGGCGCGCGCGTAGTCGACCGGCCCGGCTTCTCCGCCGAAAGCAAAGGCCACCGGCTGGGCCTGCGGGCTTCGCGCCAGATAGTAGGTGGCGTACCAACTGCACAGCAACGTCAGTGTCAGAAGCAGCACAAACGGGATACGGACCGCAAATGCAGGATCGAGAAACGGCAGCAGCTTGATGGCCAGCGCGCCCAGCCAATAAGGCATCAGTGCGTCAAATGCGTTGACCTGACCCAGCAGCTGGGGTTGCAGCCAATTGGCGGCAGAAGACGTCAGCTCGCGCATGATGCCGAAAGCGGCAATGTCTTCGTTCTTCCAGGGTTCCCGGCCCAGAAATCCCGGCAGAACATAGGCCATACAGAACAGCAGAAGCGCCGCGCGGGGAAGGCGGCGAACGGCAGACTGGGCAATGATGGCGGGCGAGGGCTTGTTCAAAACAACGTGCTGACCAGAAATGGCTATTAGAGCGCGGAAACGTGGCCGACCGCTGTGTGCAGCAGTCGCCAGGCCGCTATTTTTATCCGGAACTTCAGCCGAAAAAAAAGCAGCCTGAATTCAGGCTGCTTTTTGCAGACAGGCGAAAGGGTGTTCCTTGCGCCTTGTTTTGCAGCTTACGCGGCGGCTGGTGCAGCAACTTCGGGAGTGGCTTCCTTGGCTGCAGTTTTGCCAAAGCGGTTGCGGAATTTCTCGACGCGACCGCCCATGTTGTCGACGGATTTTTGCGTGCCGGTATAAAAAGGGTGCGACTCGCTCGACGTGTCGAGTTTGTACAGCGGCAGCTCGCGCCCGTCTTCCATCTTCACCATTTCTTTGGTGTTGACGCACGAGCGGGTAACAAACTTGAAGTTGTTGGACAAGTCTATGAAACAAACTTCGCGGTAGTTGGGGTGAATGCCGTCTTTCATGATTTTTTCCTTAAATTTCGTTTCGGCAGCCACCTGAACCAGTTCCAGGCACTTTCCGTGAAGCCCTAAATTATGCCATTAAATCAGTGACTTAGGCAAAAAGGGAGGCGGATACTTAGACATCTTCACCAGCAGGGGCCGCGGAACCGGCTTCGCCAGACCGCAGGCGCAGCGGCCCCCTCGGGGGGCAGGGAGTTACGCGCAGCGAACGACCGTGGGGGCGATATCTGGCGAGGTGGCTTCAGCCGCCGCGCCGCATCATGTCAAAGAACTCGTGGTTGTTCTTCGTGGCCTTCATGTTCTTCAGCATCAGCTCCATCGACTCGATTTCGTCCATGTTGTACATGAACTGGCGCAAAATCCGCGACTTTTGAAGAATTTCAGGTGACAGTAGCAGTTCTTCCTTGCGGGTGCCGCTGCGGTTCAGGTGAATCGCCGGGAACACGCGTTTTTCGTACAGGCGGCGGTCCAGATGGATTTCGCAGTTGCCGGTGCCTTTGAATTCTTCAAAGATCACCTCGTCCATGCGGCTACCGGTGTCGATCAGCGCGGTGCCGATGATGGTCAGGCTGCCGCCTTCTTCGATCTTGCGGGCCGCGCCGAAGAAGCGTTTCGGGCGTTGCAGTGCGTTGGCATCCACGCCGCCGGTCAGCACTTTGCCGGATGAAGGCAGCACGTTGTTGTAGGCACGGGCCAGGCGGGTGATTGAGTCGAGCAAAATCACCACGTCTTTGCCGAGTTCGACCAGACGCTTGGCGCGCTCGATCACCATCTCGGCGACGTGCACGTGGCGAGCGGCCGGCTCGTCAAAGGTGGAAGAGATGACTTCGCCGCGCACGCTGCGCTGCATCTCGGTCACCTCTTCGGGGCGCTCGTCGACCAGCAGCACCATCATGACCACTTCGGGGTAATTGGCGGTGATCGCGTGGGCGATGTTCTGCATCATCACCGTCTTGCCGGATTTCGGCGGTGCGACCAGCAGGGCGCGCTGGCCTTTGCCGATAGGCGCAATGATGTCGATGATGCGGCTGGTGAGGTTTTCTTCGGCCTTGATCTCGCGCTCTAACTTGAACTGCTCGCGCGGGAAAAGCGGCGTCAAATTCTCGAACATCACCTTGTGCTTGTTCGCTTCCGGCGCGCCGTCGTTGACCTTGTCGAGCTTGTTCAGCGCGAAGTAACGCTCGCCGTCTTTGGGCGTACGCACTTCGCCTTCGATCATGTCGCCGGTGTGCAGGTTGAAGCGGCGAATCTGGCTCGGGCTGATGTAGATGTCGTCGGTCGATGCGGTGTAGCTTGAATCAGGTGCGCGCAAAAAGCCGAACCCGTCTGGCAGCACTTCCAGCACGCCGTCCGCAACGATGGTCTCACCGGTCTTGGAGCGTTTCTTGATGATCGCGAACATCAGCTCCTGCTTGCGCATGCGGCCAGTGTTTTCAATTTCAAGCTCGTCAGCCTGCTTGAGGACTTCAGACACATGCAGTGCCTTGAGTTCGTTTAAGTGCATGGATTTACCTGCCTGGATTGCGAGAAGTGCGGAAAGAAGACTCCTTGCGGAGCTCGTTTGAAAAACGGGGAGGTTTGAAAAGAAGCCGCGAAGGGTGAGAAGGCTTACAAACCGGGAACTCGAACCGGCCGGCAGCGGCCGACAGGTGAATAACGCGGATTATGACAGGAAATCAGGCTGGCCCGTGGAGGCTTCCAGATGGGGAACTTCGGGGTTGACGAGACGCCGCGCAACGCGGCTTAAACCTGAGGGAGTGCTTGAGTGATCAGGAGGCCAAAAGCTGAATACCAGCCGAATCAAAACCCTGAACAGGGTTTGACGCGGCGGGGTAAAAACTCAGGCCAGTTGCTGGTCGATGAACGCGGTCAGCTGGGCCTTGCTCATGGCGCCCACTTTGGTTGCAGCCAGCTGGCCGTCCTTGAACAGCATCAGCGTGGGGATGCCGCGGATGCCGAACTTGGCGGGAATATCACGATTTTCATCGACATTCATTTTGGCGATCTGCAGCTTGCCGTCGTAGCCGGTAGCCACTTCGTCCAGGATGGGCGCAATCATCTTGCAAGGACCGCACCACTCGGCCCAGTAGTCGACAAGCACCGGCGTCGTGGACTTCAGGACATCGTCTTCGAAGGTGGCATCGGTGGTATGTTTGATCAGTTCGCTGGCCATGATGGGTCCTTTATCAGATTACTGGCGGATTGCCGGTTAAGGCTAAAGTGGCGATCATTGTGGCAGAAAGCAAGTGCTCCGGTGGCCGCGCAGGCGTCTGGCCAGACGCGATATCCCTATCGCAGCCATAGTGTTTGCCGGCTTGTTGCCTAACGTCGTTTCTTCTTTTCGCTGCCCACGCGTCCCGCCTTTCATGCCCACCACGCCGCCAAATCACCCCAATCCAGCTTCCCCCGCGACTGTTGATGCTTTCTGCTGGCAGCAGGCAATGGCCCAGCTGATGGACGCGATGCGCCAGCGAAGTGTGCACCCGGCTGATGCGTTGGTGCTGCTGCCCTATGCCCAATTGATGCAGCAGGCGCGTCAGGCCTGGGCCGTCGCGGCCAAAGATGCCGGCGACACGGGCGCCAGCGTGTTCGTGCCGCGTTTTGAAACCACGATGAACTGGGCCAGCTCGCTTGGTGGCCGCCTGGAGCCCCACCTGCCTGACGGCGCGGATATCCGCATGGACGTCGCCATCGACATGCTGACAGCCGCCTCGCTGCTGCAGCAGGCAGGTTTGGGCAACCAGCAAGACCTGCTGGCCAGCCGGCTGGTCGAGGCGGCCTGGAGCCTCGCCCGCGTTGCGGCCGCCGTGCTGCCCGCCAGCCGTACGGCCTGGAGCGAGCAACTGACGCAGGGCTTGTCCGCCGGGCTGGAAGGTCCGGTGCTGGCGGTGGAAGCCGCGCTCGGGCGTATCGCGCTGGCATGGGCGGCAGCCTCAAGCTACCCGACCGACTGCCTTTTCGATGCCCAACCCGCGTTTTTCGCCGTGATGGAAGGCTTTCAGCCCGAGCCGCTGAGCGATGCGTTGAAAGCGCATTTTGGCGAGGCTTCGATCTCGATTGCGCTCTGCGCACCCGACGATCTGCACGCAGCGCCCGTGCCTGCCTTGCACGAAGCGCCAGACGCAGAAGACGAGGCCGAACGCGCCGCAGCCTGCGTGCTGGCGCATCTGGCGCAAGGCCGCAGCCCGGTCGCGCTGATCACCCAGGACCGGCTGCTGACACGCCGCGTCGGCGCCATGCTGGGTGAGCGCGGCATGGCGATGCGCGATGAAACCGGCTGGAAGCTGTCCACCACGCGAGCCGCCGCCAGCCTGATGGGCCTGCTGCGGGCGATGCCCTGGGACGCATCCGCCGATGCCGTGCTCGACTGGTTGAAAAATGTGCCGGATATACCTCTCTTTCCCGCCGCTACCGTGAACGCAGCCGAAGCCGAATTGCGAAAAAATGGCGTGCGCTTTTGGCGCGATCTGCCTGTTGAACCGCTGCCCACGTTGGCATCTGCGCAGCGCCTGACGGAGCCGGTTAACGCCATCCGCAATGCCCTGACCAAGGCCCGCCCTCTGCAAGCCTGGTTGCGAGAGCTGCGCGCCGCGCTGCAGTCGTCCGGGCAGTGGGCCGCCTTGGCAGCCGACGAGGCGGGCCAGGCGGTGCAAAGCGTGCTACGCCTGCACGAGGGCGCCGAAGCGGAGTTCGAATCGTCGCCATCGATGACGCTGGCCGCTTTCACCAGCTGGGTCAACCAGGCGCTCGAAGGTGGCAAATTCAATCCGCCGCAGCCTGACAACGCGCAAGTGGTTATCTTGCCGCTGGCCCAGTTGCTCGGCCGACCGATGCAGGCGGTCGTGCTGCCCGGCTGCGACGAGATCCGCCTGCCGGTATCGCCCGAGCCGTCCGGCCCGTGGACGCCAGCCCAGCGCGAATTGCTCGGCCTGCCGCCGCGCCAGACGCTGGCCAACACGCAGCGCCAGGCGTGGGCGCATGCGCTGCGGTTTGCGCATGTCGACGTGCTGTGGCGTAGCAGCGAAGCCGGCGAACGGCTGGTGCCCAGCGGTTTTGTGCAGGAGCTTTTGCTGGACCACGACATCGATTTTTCTGCCGACCCACGGACGCCGCGCGCGGTGAAAGTCGAGCCCACACCGCGTCCGATGCCCATCGGCAAAGCGCTGCCAGTCAATCGCCTGTCTGCCAGCGCGTACGAAGACCTGCGCCGTTGCCCCTACCGCTTTTTTGCGCTGCGCCAGCTCAAGCTGCAAGAGGCCGACGAGCTGGAAAGCGAGCTCGGCAAGCGGGATTTCGGCAACTGGTTGCATGAGTTATTAAATCTGTTTCATAAATCATTAAAAGAGTCTCCAGCCCACGATTTACCTGCGCGGACAGCTATGATTAATATAGCGGCCGAGCAGGCTACGAGAGCGCTGGGCTTGAGCGAAAGCGAATTTTTGCCCTTTGCTGCCATCTGGCCCCGCGTGCGCGAAGGCTACCTGGCGTGGCTGGTTGATCACGACGCGACAGGCGCGGTTTTCGATGCAGGCGAAGTGTGGCGCGAAACGCCGCTAGGCAGCCTGACGCTGGTCGGCAAGATTGACCGCATCGATCGTGAGAAGGATGGCCACACGCTACTCATCGACTACAAAACCGAGCCCCGCACCACCACGCTGGATCGCATCAAAAGCGGCCAGGAAGACACGCAGCTGCCGTTTTACGCCGCGTTGATGGCAGACGACACGCTGGCGGCGGCCTATGTGAACCTGGGTGAAAAAGAGCCGACCAAAACCTATGCGCAGCCCGATATCGTGGGACTGCGTGACGAGTTGATCGACAGCATCCTGACTGACATGATCCGCATCGGGCAGGGAGCCGCGTTGCCCGCGCTGGGCGAAGGAAAAGCCTGCGAATACTGTGCCGCGCGTGGTCTTTGCCGGAAAGACTTCTGGTCATGAATTGCACCCCCACGCTTCTCACTTCGTGTAGTGCGCTGCCCCCCGAGGGGGCTGGCCTTGCTTGGGGCGGCCCGGCGCGGCGGCCGCTTGGGTTGTGCCGTCGAGGACGACATATATGACAGCTGCCTACCAATGCAACGGCCAGCCCGTGTCCGCCGAAGCCTTCTATGCGATTGCCTGCGACCCGCGCCGCAGCGTCGCGGTGGAAGCCTGCGCCGGGTCGGGCAAGACCTGGATGCTGGTGTCGCGCATCGTGCGGGCGCTGCTTGAAGACGGGCAGAGCACAGGCGAAGTCAAGCCGCAAGAAATTCTGGCCATCACCTTCACCAAAAAGGCCGCCGGCGAAATGCGGGAGCGGCTGGATGAATGGCTGAAAGACTTCGCGCATGCCGATGACGACACGCTGCTGCGCGAGCTGCAAGTTCGCGGTGTCAATGTCGAAGTTACAAGCCAAATCGGCCTGCAGCCCAAGAAAGACGTGCGCAGGCAGCTATCAAATTTATACCGCGCCGTGCTGGCTAGCGGGCGCTCGGTGCAGATCCGCACCTTCCACAGCTGGTTCGCGGCGCTGCTGCGGAACTCGCCGGTGGCAGTGCTGCAGCGCCTGGGCTTGCCCGTCAACTACGAGCTGCTGGAAGACGACGCGCCAGCGCGGGCGCTGGTCTGGCGGCGGTTTTATACCGTGCTGGTGGCAGACTTTTCGCTTCGCGCCGACTTTGAAACCGTGGTGCAGACGCACGGCCGTTTTCAGGCTGGCAAGGCGCTGCAGGCGGCGCTCGACAAGCGGGTGGAGTTTGCGCTGGCGGATGAGGCCGGGGTGGTCAACACCTCGGTGCTGGCCTTCGGTGAGCAGTTCCCCGAACTTGCCGGGCTGGCCACACCCGATGACGCGCTGACGCAAGACGCAGTGAATCGCCAATTGCTTTTCGACGCAGCCAAGGCTCTGGGCCGCGCCAGCGCGCCGACGTTTTCTGCCAAGGGCGTTGAACTTGAGCAGGCGCTGAACGCTGGCGATATGCCCGCTGCATTTGCCGCGCTGCTGACCGCCCTTGGTGCGCCGCGCAAGTTTGGCGAGAAAATCGTCGGCATCGCCAGCATCCGGCAGGCGCAGGAACTGGTGCTGCGCACCGTGGCGGCCTGCCAGCAACACGAAGCCTGGGACTACCAGCAGCGCATGGCCCGCCTGGCGCGCGCCTTGATCGCCGAATTCACCGCGTTGAAGCGAGAGCGCGGCTGGTTCGACATGAACGACGTCGAGCGCGCGGGCAAGGACATGCTGGCCGACCCGGTGCTATCGGGCTGGGTGCAGGAGCGGCTGGATGCGCGCATCCGGCATTTGATGATCGACGAGTTTCAGGACACCAATCCGCTGCAGTGGCAGGCGCTGTCGTCGTGGCTGCAGGGTTATGGCGGTGCGGGCCGCGCGCCCAGCGTGTTTCTGGTCGGCGACCCTAAGCAGAGCATTTACCGCTTTCGGCGCGCCGAGCCGCAGGTGTTCATCGCCGCGCAAAAATTTGTCGTCGAAGGCCTGGGTGGTGACCTGTTGAGCTGCGACCACACGCGCCGCAACGCGGTGGCCGTCATAGCCACCGTCAACGCCGCGATGGCGCAGGCGTGTGAAGCTGATGGCTACGACGGCTTTCGCGACCACACAACCGAATCTGATCGCCCAGGATTCGCAGGCCGGTTGCCGCCGGTTCCGCGCCTGA
>JANNKV010000387.1:0-27901 GCA_031396485.1 Polaromonas sp.
TCGACGTCGTCGAGCGCGTGACCGCGGAGAAGGCCGCGCCGCTGACCGATCGTGAGCACGCGATCCTCGAGGAGCGCCGAGCCGCCGCGCGCGCGTGGCTGGCGTCCTACGCGCCGGAGCGCACCCGGCTCGCCGTGCAGCACGATGCCCTGCCGGCCGCCGCGGTGGATGAGCTGGACGGCCGGGCGCAACGCGGTGTGCTTTTTCGACCCCGAGATGCAGGCCGCTGCAACAGCCAACGCGACGCTCAGCTCGCAGCTGCGCGAGGCCCTGCACAGCGACGAATTTTTGTTGCATTACCAGCCCCAGGTGGGTGTTGACGCACAAATGCTGGGTGTCGAGGCATTGCTGCGCTGGCAGCACCCGACCCGCGGCCTGGTATGTCCCGATCATTTCATCCCGCAGGCCGAAGAAAGCGGGCTGATTTTGCCGCTCGGCCAATGGGTCATCGAAAAAGCCTGCGCACAGTTGGCGCTTTGGGCCGTGAGCCCTCAGACTGAAAAATTGAGTATTGCCGTGAACGTCAGCGCGCGCCAGTTCCGCCACCCCGAATTTGTCGAGGGCGTGCTCAAGCTGATACGGCAATACGGCATTCCCGCGAACCGGCTCAAGCTCGAACTGACTGAAAGCCTGCTGGCCACTGGCATGGAAGTCACCATCGCCAAGATGGGGCTGCTGAAAGACTCTGGCGTGACACTGTCGATCGACGACTTCGGCATGGGCTATTCGGCGCTGTCGTACCTGAAATACCTGCCGCTAGACCAGCTGAAAATCGACCGCACCTTTGTCAAGGATGTACTCACCGACCCCAACGACGCGGCGATTGCGCGCACCATCATCGGCCTGGCGCAAAGCCTGGGGCTGGGCGTCATTGCCGAAGGTGTCGAGACCGAAGCGCAGCGGGCTTTTCTGGCCTGGCATGGCTGCGAGTTCTATCAGGGCCACCTGTTTTGTGCAGCACTTCCGATTGACGAACTGGAAGCCTTTATGAGCGCGCTGCCGCGCCAGCTGCGTGCAGCCGGCGATCTGGTGAAAATCACGGATTGAGGTTTTGCTATCACTATTGCAGCAAAACTTGCAAGTAAATCCGGGCTGTAAACGGTTTTGGCATTAGAAACCCACACGCGGCACTTAGCTAGCCGCGGGCTGGTAAACACCCGTCTCCTGACTCGCACGAAGCAGTTCCCTGACGCCACTGTCGATCAGGCTACCGGGAATGGCTGAATAACCCATTCTGAAAAAAGACTGGGTGGCCGCTGACGGCTTGTTGAAGAAAATACTTCCGGGCTCAATCAACACGCCTCGCTCCTCGCAGCGCCTGGCCAGCTCTGCGGCATTCAGGCCCGCAGGCCCGCGAATCCACGCGCACGAGCCGCCCAGCGACGCGCTGATGTCGTAGTCGGGCAGGCTGCGCGCAAGCGACGCCATCAAGATGGTCCGCCGCTCACGGTAAGTCACGTTGAGCTTGCGAATGAATGCGTCATGGTGTCCCTGTGCGATGAACAGGCTGGCCGTATGCGCATTGTTGGTCGGCACATGGCGCATGATCAAGCGCCTCAGCGCACGCAGCTCCTGGATCAGCTCGGCCGGCCCCACGATGAACCCGATGCGTAGCCCGTGCGCCAAGGTTTTGGACAGACTTCCCAGATAGATAACCCGGCCATCGGTGTCCAGACTTTTGAGAGCGGGCAGCGGCTGGCCCGAAAAATTGAGTTCGCTTTCGTGGTCGTCTTCCAGCAGCACCACGTTTTTTTTGCGCGCCATTTCCAGAATTTCCTGCCGTCGGTGCAGTGGCATGGTCACGCCCGTCGGGCATTGGTGGCTCGGCGTGACGTAGGCGTAGGCACATTGCCCAAAGCGGGTCGAAGCAATCAGGCCGTCGGCGTCGATCGGCAATGCCCGCACCTGCGCACTGCGCAGTCTGAAATTATTTCGCGCATCGGGATAGCCCGGATCCTCAATACCCACCACCGTATTTTTATCAAGCAATACATTGGCAAGCATGTAGCAGGCCATCTGCGCGCCTGCGGTCACCAGGATTTCCTCGCGCCGCGCCATGATCCCGCGCGCCGGCAGAAGGCGGTGCTGAATCTGGTCTACCAGGGGGTCGTAGTCGCGATCGATAAAGTCCTGCGACCAATGCTTTACTGCCGGCGTAAAAAGGGACTGATGCGCGCAGTCGCGCCAGTCTTTCAACGGCATCAGGCTGGGGTCAAACTGCCCATAGACAAAGGGATACGTGTAGTCCTGCCAATTGGCGGGCTTGACGATGTTGCGCTGATTCTTGAGCTGCGAGACAAATCGCTCCTTCCAATGCAAGTCCGATGGCAAGCGAGTCGCGGGGGTTGTCTGGCTGGCCTGGCCGAGCAGGATATCGCCGTTGACGACGAGGCCACTACGCGGTCTGGCGACCAGAAAGCCTTTGTCAACCAGCACCTGCAGCGCCAGGGACACGGTGTTGCGCGACAGACCGAGCGCGCTTGCCAGCGACCGACTGGTTGGCACCTTGGCTCCGGATGGCACCAAGCCCATCAGGATGGAGTGCACCATCATCTCCCTGACGCGGCCCTGCAGCGTTGCGCTGCTTCCCGAAAACTGGGGGAACAGCTTGGCCCAAATGCCCGTGATTTCTTGCTTTTGCCGCATGCAGGTCCTCTTGATCAACCGCAGTAATTTTCGAGCACCTGATTGGCGTGTCGCACCAATTCGGGGGATCGCCGCACGCCTTTGAGCTTTACAGGTTGCGATTTTTCAAAGCGCGATGAAAAGACTAGGGGTTTTCATTTTGGCACCAAAACAAAATCGATCTGGCACTATTTTAGAGAATTGGGTTTGCCTATTATTCGTTCAGGTCATGTGGACAAAACCATGTGTTCCGAAATTCCAATTGCCAATCGTCTGCAACTTTGACTGGACAACCGCCATGAAACAAATATTCAGAACGCTTTTACTTTGCTCCGCCTTCACACTGACAATGGCTGGTCAAGCTTGGGCTCAGACCAAGGTAATCATCGGCCACTTCGGCGACCCGGCGCCCTACAAAGCGATCGTTGCCGACGGATCGCTTGAAAAAGCCACCGGATGGACGATTGAGTGGCGTCAATTCGCTTCTGGCGCTGAGGTCAACGCGGCCATGGCCTCTGGCGGCATTGTGATCTCCGAGATTGGCTCTTCGCCACTGTCAGCAGGCCTCAGCTCTGGCTTGGACTATCAGATGATTTCCGTGGGCAAGGTCATTGACAGTTCAGAGGCATTGGTGACCCGAAATGGCTCAGGTATTGACAAGCCCGCCGATCTGAAAGGCAAGCGCATAGCTGTGCCAATCGGCTCGACAGCGCACTTCTCACTGATGGGCGCATTGAAGATGTACAACCTGACAGAAAAAGATGTGACGATCGTCGGCATGTCGCCCGCTGAAATCGCCGCCGCCTGGGCCCAAAACGCGATCGACGCAGCTTTCGTCTGGTATCCAGTCCAGGCCAAGATACGAGAAAACGGCAAGGTCATGACGACAGCTGGTACCGTCGCCAAAACTGGCTTCCCCACCTTCAATGGCTGGGTCGCCACCAACAAATTCGCCGCAGCCAACCGTCCTGGTTTGATCAATTTCCTGAAAGCCATGAACGAAATCAATGGCGACTACAGCAAAAATAAAGCCGCATGGAATGCAGATTCACCGAAAACCAAAGCCGTTGCTACCAACGTCGGCATCACGCCAGCTGCTGTTGTGGCGGCATTGGACGGTGCGGTCTACCCTGATGGTGAGCTGAACATGTCGGCAACCTGGATGGGCGGCGGTGCGGCCACCACCATCAAGTCCACCGCCGACTTCCTAAAGGGTGCTGGCCGTATCAACGCAGCGGCTGACAGCTACACCAAGTTCGTCAATCCCGAGTTTGCCAAAGCGGCGGCTGGCAAGTAATCTGCCTTGCGCATCGCGTGCTGACCTGACCTGTTCAGGCAGTGGGGCAGCACGCGCCATCAACTCTTCAGCCTCACCATGACAGCTCTCTGTATCAAAAACGCATCGGTGTTTTACCCGGTTCCCGGTAAGCCGCCCGTCCACGCGCTCAAAAACATCAACCTCGACATCAACGAAAAAGAGTTTGTGGTGGCGCTGGGTGCATCAGGCTGCGGCAAATCAACACTGCTGAACCTGATTGCCGGATTCATGGCGCCTAGTGAGGGCGAAATTTCCCTGAATGGCCGCGTCGTCACCGGCCCAGGTGCAGACCGCTCGGTGGTGTTTCAAAAGCATGCCTTGCTGCCTTGGTTAAACGTGCTGGATAACGTCGCCTTCGGCTTGAAAATTCAAGGCCATGACAAGGCCAAGCGCGAAGGCATTGCGCGAGACTTCATCAAGCTATTGGGGCTGGAGCAGTTTGAGCAGTCGGCCACCTATGAGCTGTCGGGCGGTATGCAGCAGCGTGTCGGTATTGCCCGGGCACTGACCAGTGACCCGGCTATTTTGCTGATGGACGAGCCGCTGGGCGCTCTTGATGCGCTGACACGCGAGCGCGCGCAAGAGCTGATTTTGAAAGTCTGGCGCGACACCGGCAAGATGGTGTTTTTTATCACCCACAGCGTTGAAGAAGCCCTCTTCATGGGTACCAAATTGATTGTGATGTCGCCTCGTCCTGGCCGCATTTCGCATATCTTTGACTTGCCATTCAGCCAGCGCTATTTTGAGACGGGCAACGCCAGGGCGATCAAAGCGTCCGCAGAATTTATTGCACTCAGAGAAGAGATTTTGCAGATCATCTTTGCTGACGAAGCAGGAGCCCATCATGAGTGATACCCGCGCAAATTCTGGTTCAGCAAATGGCAACGGCATCTGGGCCAGTTTGACAAAAGCCAAACCTGCCAAGCCGGGTGAAATATATGGCGTGCCGGGTCAGGGTGAAAGCGTCAAGATCAGCGCAGTCGTCATCGCCGGTTTGATCTTTGTCTGGTGGCTTGTCACCTACGTCGGCTTCGTCAAGCCGCTTTTCCTGCCGTCCCCGATGGGCGTGATCGACGCTTTTGTGATCATGCTGAGAGACGGTTTCACCGGTGCCAGTTTTTGGGAGCACACCTGGGTCAGCACGCTGCGGGTGTTTGGCGCGTTTTTGCTCGCCTGTGTGATCGGTATTCCACTCGGCATTGCGATGGGCATGAGCCCGATTGCGCGCGGGATATTTGACCCACCGATTGAGTTTTACCGCCCGATTCCGCCGCTGGCTTACCTGCCACTGATGATCATCTGGTTTGGCATTGATGAGTTGTCCAAGGTACTGCTGATTTTCTTGTCGGTGCTGGCACCGATGGCTTTGGGTGCACGTGCTGGCGTCAAGTCTGCGGCCATTGAGCAGATTCATGCAGCCTATTCGTTTGGCGCCACCCGCTGGCAAGTGGTTCGCCTGGTCGTTTTGCCATCTGCCATGCCAGAAATATTTACCGCCATGCGTGTCGGAATCGGTTTTGGCTGGACCACGCTGGTGGCTGCCGAAATGGTCGCTGCGACGTCTGGCTTGGGGTACACGGTTTTGTCGGCATCCCGGTTTTTACAGACGCCCATCGTGATCATGGGCATCGTGGTGATCGCCGCGATTGCCTATGCGTTCGACCATCTCGTCCGCTTTGTGGAACGCCGCGTCGTGCCCTGGAAGGGCCGGGCCTGAACGTTTCATTTGTCCACCCATCGAAAGTTTTTAATGCCGATCGAATACCTGAAGAAAGCAACACCGCTGCAAGAGGCGATTGATACCGCCACCGCAGAAACCGTTCAGCGCCTGCTGACCGACATTCAGCGCAACGGTCGTGAGGCGGTCGAGCGGTACGCCCGCGACTTTGACGGCTGGCATGGAGACATCGTGGTGGCCGAAGCTGATTTCGCAAAAGCCAGCCGCAGCCTCTCACAGGGTGTGAAAGACGACATCGCCTTCGCTCACGCCCGCATAAACGAATTCGCGCGCCGCCAGCGCGAGTCACTGCATGAGTTTGAAGTGGAGTTGATTGACGGACTGGTGGCCGGCCAGAAGTTGATACCGGTGAACACAGCAGGCTGCTACGTCCCCGGCGGTCGCTACGCCCACGCGGCGTCGGCGATCATGAGTGTGTGTACGGCCAAGGTGGCGGGCGTGCCCAACATCGTCGCCACGTCGCCCGGCCACAAGGACGCCGGCGTGAACCCGGCCATTCTTCACACAATGAAACTCTGCGGTGCCGACACCGTGCTGGCCCTCGGCGGCGTTCAGGGCATTGCTGCCATGGCCTATGGCTTGTATTCGCCCAAGGCAGCGGATGTAATCGTTGGGCCAGGCAACCGTTTTGTCGCAGAGGCCAAGCGCACGCTGTTTGGCCGCGTCGGCATTGATGTCGTGGCGGGGCCGACCGAGTCCGCAATCATTGCCGACGAAACCGCTGACTTGAACCTGATCGCCTCTGACCTGGCGGGGCAAGCCGAGCATGGCCCGGATTCGCCGGTGTGGCTTTACACCACGTCGCGTGAGCTAGGCATGAAGGTGATTGAAATCATGCCGGCTGTGATTGCCGCACTGCCCGAACTCGCTCGCAACGCCGCCAGCGCAGCGTGGCGCGACTACGGAGAGGTGGTGCTGGTGGGCAGCCGCGAAGAGATGGTGGAGATCAGCGACCAGTACGCGCCGGAGCACCTGCAGGTCTTTGCCAAAGACCTCGATTGGTGGCTGGCCAACCTGACCAACTATGGCTCGCTGTTCCTGGGGGAAGAAACCACGGTGGCCTACGGCGACAAATGTTCCGGACCCAACCATATTTTGCCGACCCGAGGCGCCGCACGCTACTCCGGTGGTTTGAGTGTTGGCAAGTTCATCAAGACCGTCACCTACCAGCGCCTGACACGCGGTGCCAGCCGTGAAGTCGGTCAGGTTGCAGCCCGGATTTCCCGCCTGGAAGGCATGGAAGGCCATGCGCGTACCGGCGACATTCGCCTGAAGAAATACTATCCGCAAGAGTCGTTCGAGCTTGGCACGCTGGCAGGTCACCAGCATTGAGGAACAGATGGTCTTGAAGTCAGACGCCCCCTTGTCCGCGCAATCGTTGCGGGCGACCGACGGCTTGTGGTTTGGCAAGGACCTGAGCACGCCCGAGCCCATCCCCGAGGAAGCCATTGAGCGCGCCGTGGCGCTGATGCGTTCCGGCCGGCTGCACCGTTATGGCGAACAAGGCTCTGGCTACCCGGAGCCTTCGCTGCTGGAGCAGGAATACGCGGCCTATGTGGGCAGCAAATATTGTGTGGCGGTCAGCTCGTGCGGTGCAGCCATGTTCATCGCGCTCAAGGCATTGGGCGTGAAAGCGGGCGACAGGGTATTGACCAGTACCTTCACGCTGGCACCCGTGCCAGGCGCCATTGCCCACGCCGCCGCTGTGGCTGTTTTGGTGGAAACAACAGGCGACTACCTCACCGATCTGGCTGACCTGGAAAGCAAGGCCGCCAGCAGCGGCGCCAAGGTATTTCTGCTCTCTCACATGCGCGGCCACATTACTGACCTGCAGGCAGTGCTTGATATTTGTGATCGGCACGGCATTGCGGTCATTGAAGACTGCGCGCACACCATGGGCGCTAAGTGGGATGGCAAACACACCGGCACATGGGGCAAAGTGGGCTGCTACAGCGCGCAAACCTACAAGCACATCAACTCGGGCGAGGGTGGCTTGCTGGTAACGGACGATGACGACGTCGCTGCGCAGGCCATTTTGATGTCGGGCTGCTACATGATGTATGACCAGCATATCTTGAAGCCAGCGGCCGACGTGTTTGAACGCTGGAAGTACGTCACGCCCAACTTCAGCATGCGTATGTCCAATCTGGCGGCGGCGCTGTTACGACCACAGATCGCCCTGCTGGCTGATCGCGGCAAGCGCTGGAACCACATCTACTCCACCCTGGCGCGAGAACTCGGCAAGGCAGCCAACCTGCGTATTCCGGCCCGCGCTGACAGGGAAGAGTTTGTCGCCAGTTCCATCCAGTTCACGCTGGAATTGGCGCCGCAGCAGATTGAGCGGTTCTTGAAAGAGTGTGACCTTCGGGGTCTTTACATCAAATGGTTTGGCACACCTTCACCCATTGCATTTACCAGCAATTACGAACACTGGCACTACCTGAGCGAGACACCCGCGCTGCCACACTCGATGGATGTGCTGCGCCAACTGCTGGACCTACGCACCCCGCTCTCATTGACCGATGACGATTGCGTTCTGATCGGAAAAATTGTTTCTACAGCAAGCGCAATAGCTTCGAACACCTCTTCGTAATTTTTCTGATTTTTTCTGATTTTTTTCTCCCCATTTCAACCGAAAGAGAAAGCCCCATGAAACTTACCAACTTCCCCCGCGTTCGCATCACGCACGGCCCCACCCCGCTTGAATTCATGCCGCGCCTGACCGAAGCGCTGGGTGGCCCCAACCTGTACATCAAACGCGACGACTGCACTGGCTTGGGGACAGGCGGCAACAAGACCCGCAAGCTCGAATTTCTGATGGCAGACGCGCTGAAGCACCAGGCCGATACCATCATCACGCAGGGTGCGACGCAGTCGAACCACGCGCGCCAGACGGTGGCGATTGCCGCCAAAATGGGCATGAAGTGCGAGATTCTCCTGGAAGACCGTACCGGCTCCAAGGTCGAGGAATACAAGCACTCGGGCAATGTGTTCCTCGATCATTTGTACGGGGCCAATGTGACCGAGCGCCCGGGCGGCACCGACATGGCCGCGGCCATGAACGAGGTGGCCGACGCGCTGCGCGCCAAAGGCCGCACGCCCTACATCATTCCCGGCGGTGGCTCCAACCCCATCGGCGCGCTGGGTTATGTGGTGTGCGCGCTCGAATTGACCGATCAATTCAACAACCTGGGCCTCAACGTCGATTGCCTGGTGCATGCCACAGGCAGCGCAGGCACACAAGCCGGGCTGGTGGCGGGCTTTGAAGGCACGCGCAGCCAGATTCCGGTGCTGGGTATCGGTGTGCGTGCGCCCAAAGAGGCACAGGAAACCAATGTGTTCAATCTGGCCGTCAAGACAGCAGAGTTGCTTGGCGTACCGGGCAGCATCAAGCGTGAAAGCGTGATGGCGAATTGCGATTATGTGGGCGGTGGCTACGGCGTGCCGACGCCCGGCATGGTCGAGGCGGTCACCATGCTGGCCCGGCTCGAAGGCATCTTGCTCGATCCGGTGTATTCGGGCAAAGGCATGGCCGGGCTGATTGACCTGTGCCGCAAAGGGCACTTCAAGAAGGGACAGAACGTGGTGTTCCTGCACACCGGCGGCGCCGTGGCCCTGTATGGCTACATGGATGCGTTCAAGGACCTCAAGCCGCTTTGACCGTGCGCGCCTGGCCCACTGAAAAATGAACACTCTCGCTCTTGAGAGCCGTTACGCCACGGCGCGCCAGCTCGTGCCCGGCCTGCTGGTCACGGCGCTTGTCGCGATGGCGGCCGCCTTCCTGGGCAATCACTACAAGGGCTCGATGCTTCTGTTCGCCTTGCTGCTCGGGCTGGCCCTGCATTTCGTCAGCGAAGACCCGCGCTGCGCAGCCGGCATTCAGTTCGCGTCAAGCACTGTGCTGCGCCTCGGCGTGGCGCTGCTCGGCCTGCGCCTGACGATTGCCCACGTGATCACGTTGGGCTGGCACACCGTGGTGGCGTTGCTGTGCGCCGTGGTGCTGACGATAGGCCTGAGCCTGCTGCTGGCCAAATTACTTAACGTGCAGGGCGCGCTGGGCATTCTTGTCGGCGGGGCGACGGCGATTTGCGGCGCTTCGGCGGCACTGGCCATTTCGAGCGTGCTGCCGAAGTACCCGCACCTCGAACGCGACACGGCGCTGACCATCGTCGGCGTCACCACGCTGTCGACCGCCGCGATGGTGATCTACCCGCTGCTGACACACTGGCTGGGGTTCGATGCGGTCACCTCGGGCAAGTTCATCGGCGCGACCATTCACGATGTGGCGCAGGTAGTAGGCGCAGGCTACAGCCTGTCACCCGAAGCTGGCGACGCGGCCACGATCACCAAACTGATGCGGGTTGCTTTTTTGCTGCCGGTGCTGCTGGTGATTTCGGCGAGCCTGCGCACACGCCTTGGCAACCAGCCACAGACCGGCGCCGTGCCCTTGCCCAAAACACCGTTGCTGCCCTGGTTCATCATCGCCTTCGCGGCCCTGATGCTACTCAACAGCACCGGCTGGCTGCCGGCAGTGGTGCAAACCGGCGCGTCTGATTTGTCGCAGGCGTTCTTGGTGCTGGCCATTGCCGCGGTCGGGCTGAAGACGTCATTGAAAGACGTGGCGCAATTAGGCTGGCGGCCGGTGCTGATGATTGTGCTGGTAACGATGGGGCTGGCGGGCATGACAGCGGCTTATCTTGCGGTGATGCGTTAGGCTTGCGTTAGGTCATTCTGCTTTTCTGATTACAGATTTCATTTAACCGGGACGTGCTCATGATCGGTGTATTGGGCGGCATGGGGCCACTGGCCACCGCTGATTTCTTCTTTAAAGTGATTGCGGCCACGCCCGCAGCGAGCGACGAAGACCATGTGCCGCTGCTGATCCAGTCCGACCCGCGCATACCCGGCCGGCCCGCGGCGATTCTGCGCGGTGGCGAATCACCGCTGCCCGCACTCATCGCCGGGCGCGACCGCCTGATCACCGCCGGCGCCATCGCCCTCGCCATGCCGTGCAACACCGCGCATGTGTGGCTGCCCGAATTGCGGCAGGGCTGCCCGGTTCCGTTTTTGAGCATCGTCGACGCCAGCTGCGATGAAGCCGCCGCACGCGCCAAACCGGGTGCCGCCATCGGCATCATCGGCACCGAAGCGACGTTGAAAAGCCGCCTGTTCGACAGCGCACTCGCACAGCGCGGTTTTACGCCCCTGCTGCCCAGCGACGACGAGTTGCGCGACTGGGTGCTACCCGCCATCGAACATGTCAAGGCAGGCCGCGCAGCCGAAGGCGGCCACCAAGTCGAGCGCGCCGTGCAGGCCCTGTTTGATCGTGGCGCGCAAGTCGTGGTGCTGGCGTGTACCGAAACCCCGCTGGCGCTGGACGCGATTGCGTCGCCGCTGCGCGAACGCTGCGTGGACACGAATGCAGCGCTGGCGCGGGCTTGTGTGGCGTGGTGGGCTGGGCGTACCAGTTAAATTTCAAGCGCTGATTTGCTATGTATTTAGTAGCTGTTTGCGCATGTATTCATTGGGCTACGAGCCTTTTTACTGAGTCAGGTTCAGCAATGACAGAGAACGGGAAAGACAAACCCGGAAAGTTATGTAGCGGGATTCGTCCACCGAGTGATCCAGGTCCGGAACGGAGGCCCGGGCCGGTGGCAAGCCAAACGGCTCATCGGAAACTGACCCTCATTCTTCTAAATTCTTCTGAATTCTTCCGCTATCAGGACGTTGGATTCGCAATGGGTAGACGGTTCTTGCGGTAGGAGTTCTTGATGAAAATCTTGCCATCTCTAAGAGTGAACAGATCGCAGCCATCAACTTCGACGCGAACGCCGTCGGCTTTTGTTCCCGTGAACGTCCACTCCGATACGCCCCGGTCTCCATGAACAAAATGCTGCGCGTTCCCCCAGTGAGCATCGGGGAAGATCGCCCAGACCTCCGCAAATCCGGCTCGCACGGCCTCCTTGCCTGCGTACCGGGTTCCGCAGGCGTCAGCACCGGCAGAAGACTCAAACACACAGTCTTCGGTCATGAACGACATGAGGGCATCGACATCGTGGCGATTCCACGCATCGGCAAAGTCCTCCAATACTTCCCTGGTCACTTCAGGAATCAACGTCTCCATGATCGGGCACCTCCATACAGTCTATGCACAGCAGTTCAGTGTACTGACGCCCAACCTGATGTGTGCCGCAACAACCTGCGGCTTGATCTGGGCGTTGCAACTTGATCTGCGATTAATTCAAATCGGACCCTTCATTCCTCCATTTACCTAGGCGTGGGGCTTGAAGCTTCATCTCGAAGTCGCTATTTATTTAGTAGCTGCTTGCGCAGGTAAACGTTGGGCTACAGGCCGTTTGATATATAACCGCACCCTGTACGAGGGGTTCGAAGACACCTATTTGTATTTGGCCGAGGTGATGAACTGACCAAAGGTTTCGCACCACACAATGACGCTCGTGTACTGCGCAGGATTAATGCCGGGAGGAACCGGTACGACGAAGTTGTTGAATGTTTTCACATCGCCCACCCGTACCATCTTCGATTTCAGGCGATTGAAGTCAACTTCGGTTTCCACAAATTCTGGTGACAGATAAAGCTTGTAGTCAGGTCCAGGCGCCAGCTTTCCCATCAGCGAAATCGAACCTGTCCCGACTGACACGCGACCCTCGCCCCAATGCAGCGCGTCACTGTCTTTGAGGTCACGACGGAACTCGGCGTTGTAGGTCGCAGACTCTGCCGCTGCTGACACCACGGCCACGGAGGGAGCGGCTGGCGCGATAAGGATGGGCAGCGCGTAGATACCAGCAGCAAACCCGATCGCGGCGACGAGGCCGTGGGATAGAAGTAGACCGATGACAGTTCGCGCTTTCATAGATGAGGGCTCCGAAATGTGCTGTTGTGTTCCATCAATTCATGCGTAGGTCGGATTAGCGTAGCGTAATCCGACATCTGTGTTTTTGCGAGGCTCTGGATGTCGGGTTACGCCTTCGGCTAACCCGACCTACGGGACTATTAGGCGCCGGGCGCGCCACGAAACAACTCTTCGAGTAGCTCAGCTTCAGATGGAACTGATCGTCTCCTAGCCACAGCTCTGGCGCAGCTACAAAGCAGGCGCCATGCTTCATTCCACTGATCAACGGAAACATCCTCAAGTGCCCCATGTGCAACCTTGCTGCGTACCCCGTACGCGCTCTTGACATTGCGGTAAAACTCACTGCGTTCCTTCGGCTCGGCACAAAGCACTGTGAGATAAAGGCCAAGGCGGAAGGAGACTTCGGTGCTGACTGTTGGAAACAAGCTTTCTATCGCCGTCCAGATGTGCAGCAGTGACTGACCTCGGGTCGGTAGTAGAGGGGACGATAGGAATGCGTTTGTTAGCGCCCTCACTGATTCCGTTTCATTAGAAAGGGCTCGCCATGTTTCTGCCGTCTGCACAGCGCTAGCGAACTTTTCCTCGGTAAAGCGAACTCCATTCGGTTTGGTGATGCAGGAGAACGAGAGCTCCAAAGGCCAAGCGCTGAGCTTGCCAGTGGCAGACGAAAAGGCGGATGGAAACTTGGGCTCTGCGCCTCTTTCCAACGCTGAGTCGCGCTCGTTGATTCCCGAGTACTCATTAATGGACCTGGTTGTGATGAACGGAGCAACAAAGGGAGAGCTTCCCGCCAAGTAGGCTCCGACGCGGAAGCAGTCGAGATACTCAACTGCTTCTTCGTTTGACGAGACATGGTGAATTGCAAGCTCCAGATTGCAGCGCGCGAGCATTACGTCCATGACTTGATACGGAAGGTGTAAGTCATGCCGTGTTGCGAGTGTGGCAAGGTCGAACGTGCTTGTGGACCACTTCCTCGCCGCGACTCCATACCGCCCACTTGATAGAGCAGCCTCAAAACGAGGGATTAGGAACAACAACGGGAAGTAGAACGATGCTTCCATTCGAGGCCTAACGATCAGCGTTTATTTGCCACAAAACCTGCGGATTAATCTGGGCGCTGCAACTTGGTCTGGGCATCAAATTCCTCCGGAAACCGCATGTGGATTGGGCTGGCACTGAATGTAATGTACGTTCGAACAGTTATGAGACTTCTGCGAAACCCGGTGCAGTTTGAAAATATGTGGATAGCTGACTCAAAGTCTGACGCTTGAATTGCTGGACGCTGTTCGCTGAAGTAGAGTGGCCGGGATTAACGGCTTTTTTGATTGTTTTAGGCCGTCAGCCCAGGTAAAATTTACGTAAGCAGCTACTAAAAACATAGCGAGGTTGAGCACGCGAAGCGGGCTCAACGCTTCCCGAATTTGAATCCGAATCTGCCCCCCGCCCGTCCTGGCTGGGCTGAGGAGCGCAGGGGCAGACGGATTAAAAATTTTAGATGTCCGAAGGCTGCGCAGCAGACAAGTTTCTAAAATTTCCGTCTGCCCCGAGCACCGCAAGGTGCCCGGAGCGAAGCGCAGGGACCCAGACTGCGGGTCGCCTTTCTTTTCCTTAGGTTTCTTTGGCGAAGCAAAGAAAAGTAAGTCGCCCGCCGCTGCGACAGAGCGGCTCCGGAACTCATCAAAGGACGCGGTGCTTAAGTCAAATCAAGGCTTCGACACCTCAGCACGAACGGATGAGAGGGTGCGAGGTTTCGACGGGCTCAGCCCGAACGGAAGAGAGAGCGAAATCGGGAGCGGGCGTTTTCGGGGTCGGAGCACAAATTCCCCGAGCCTGCGGCCCGCCCTACGGGTGCTTCGCAGCGAAATTGTGATCCGACCCCCAAAACCAGTCGCTATTAACTTAATAGCTGCTTGCGCACGTTTCACCTGGGCTACAGCCCGATTTGGCTTATAAATACGCCCCAAATGACGGTGTTGACAGGGCGGTTGCGTAGCCCCGCTTCGAACCAACCGAGGCCCGCACCTCACACCCCAACAACTGCTTCCTCGCCCGATGCAGCCGAACAAAAAGACTAGCTTCACTGATCCCCAACCGCCGACACACCGCACCCGATGACTCGTCCTGCAACACCCGAAACTGCATCACATCACGCAGGCCGGGGGCCAGCTGCTCGATGCCCTGCAGCGCCTGATGCAGGCGCTCGCGCTGCTCGGTCAGTTCCTGCGGCCCGGCCTGCTCGCCAAGTGAATGACGGGCCTCAACCGCCTCGCCGCCGTCGTCGCTGTCGCCATCGATCTCCAGCGAATCAAACCGCGCCCGCTGGCGAATCACATCGACTATCTTGTTTTTCAGGATCGCCGTCAGCCAGCTGCGCAGCGCCGACCGGCCGGCAAAAGTGGCGCGTCCTGACAGCACGGCTTCGAACACGTCATGCACGGCGTCTTCGGCCAGTGACGGGTCGTGCAGCTTGCGCCGGGCGAAGCGCACCAGGTAGTCGCGGTGTGTCATCAGGTCGCTCCAGGGCACGGGCACAGAGGGGCCAGCGCCTGGTACGGCGGCGACGGATGCGACCGGCTTTGCGGTGATACTGGCGCGGGCGGCGGTGGGTGCGGCGGCTGAAGGCATGGCGGTGGTTCCTGTTGGGTGGCTGATGGGGTGACTTTGAGCGCGCCACCTCACGCCAGCCTCGCGAAACATCACAGCCAGATAACAATTGCCATAACAACTGCAATAGCAACTGAAATAAAAAACGGTAAGAACCCGGCGGCCGGGACGACCGACCTTATGGACATGAAGACCATCCTTGTTGCCGAAGACCAGACCGATATCCGCGACCTGCTGGTGCTGAACCTGCGCAGCGCCGGCTACGACGTGACGGAAGTGGCCGACGGGCTGGCGGCGCTGGCGAGTCACAGCGCGCACCCGCACGACCTGCTGGTGCTGGACCTGATGATGCCGGGCATGGACGGGCTGGAGCTGTGCAAGACGCTGCGGGCGCGCGGCAGCAGCACGCCGATCCTGATGCTCACGGCCAAATCGACCGAGCTCGACCGCGTGCTGGGCCTGGAGCTGGGCGCCGACGATTACCTGACCAAGCCGTTTTCGCTGGCCGAGCTGCTGGCGCGCGTGAAGGCGTTGCTGCGGCGTGCCGAGATGCTGCGTGCGGCGCAGGCCGGGCTACCCGCGCAGCCGAACCTGCTGCGCCATGGCGCGCTGGCCATCTCGCTGACCAAGCGCACAGTCGAGATGCACGGCAAGGCGCTGGACTTCACCGCGCTGGAGTTTGATTTGCTGCTGCATTTTGCGCAGCACCCCGGCCATGTGTTTTCACGCGGGCAGTTGCTCAACGCCGTCTGGGGTTACAGCCACGATGGCTACGAACACACGGTGACGACGCACATCAACCGCCTGCGCGCCAAGCTGGAAGCCGACCCGCTGCACCCCGAACTGATTTTGACGGTGCGCGGTGCCGGCTACAAGATGCGCGACGCGGCGCACTGAACATGCCAGCCATGTCGGTACGACTGAAAATTGCGCTCACGATTTTCCTGACGGGCCTGCTCACGGCCGTGGGTGTGATCTCGACCGTTCTGATGGCCTTTGATCGTTTTGATCGTGAATCGACCTATTACCGCGCCGATGCGTTTCTGGGCAAAGTGGTGCAGACGCACCCCGACATCTTCGCCATGCAGGAGCGGTTTCCGGACGAGTTCACCGGCTTTCTGCGCAACCTTGTTTTGTTCGAACCCGACACGCAGCTTTATCTGCTGGCTAGAGACGGCACCGTGATCGCCTCGACCGGCGACGTGCCGTTGCCGGCCGGCTTCAAGGTGGCGCTCGGCCCGGTGATGGCAGCCATTGGCCCTGAGCCGATGCCCTATGTGATGGGCGACGACCCCGAACGCATGGACGCCAACGCGGTGATTGCGGCGCGGCCGCTCAAGCGGGCGCTGATTCGCAACGACCCCGGCACGGCGGGCTACCTCTATCTGGTGTGCCACAAAAAAGGCTTGCCCGAAGGCCGTCTGGCGGCGCTGCGGAGCGCGTTCGACAGGCCCGCGCTGCTGTTGATTTTGGCGGTAGTTGGCCTGAGCACCCTGCTGGCTGCGTGGGTAACGGCAGCGGTCACCCGCCCGCTGGCACGGCTGTCGGCTGTCGTGTCGGCCGTGTCACGCGATGGGTTTGAAAAGCCGAGGGCCGCTGCGGCGGATTTATCTGGCCTGGACGCCCGCGATTCGCACGACGAATTCGGCCAGCTCGCGCGCGGCATCAACGCCATGCTGACGACCTTGCGCGCGCAGTGGAGCACGCTGCGGGGGCTCGATCATTTCCGCCGCGAAGGCGTCAGCAATTTGTCGCACGACCTGCGCTCACCGCTCACCGCCACAGCGGCGTGCCTGGAGACGCTGGAAAACCGCTGGGCCGGCGACGATGCCCGCGCGGCCGACCGCCAGCTGGTCGCAGTGGCGCGGCGCAACACGCACAACGCGGCGCGGCTGGTGCAGTCGCTGGGTGATCTGGCGCAGCTTGATGAGCCCGCGTTCAAGCTGCGCAGCGAGGTCATGGATGTGGCCGAGCTGCTGGACGACGTGGCGCTGCGGTTTACCGAGCGGGCGGCGCGGCAGGGCGTGCGCATCGAAAGCCTGCAGGCGCTGGACGAAGCGGCGCCGGGCGCGCGGGCGGCGGTGGATGTCGAACTCTTCGAGCGCGCCATTGCCAACCTGGTCGATAACGCGCTGAAGTTCTGCCCGCCGGGCGCGGCCATCACGCTCGCGGCAGCGGTGCTTGGCAGCGAGGTGCAGGTCACCGTCAGTGACACCGGCCCCGGCATTGCGCCGGCCGATTTGCCGCACCTCTTTGACCGCTTTTATCAAAGCCGCCAAAGCGTGGCCCCTGCGACCGGTGAGGGTGGCAAGGGCCTGGGTCTGGCGATTGTGAAAAGAATCGTCGAGCTGCACGGCGGCCGCGTCGATGTGGAAAGCCTGCCGGGCACCGGCACCACCGTGCGGCTGACGCTGCCCGGGGCTGGTGGTTGAAACCAGGCTCGTCCCAGGCCTGGTCATCATCGCCGCGTTGCTATTAATTTAGTAGCTGCTTGCGCACGTTATACCTGGGCTGGAGACCTTTTTAGCTTAAAAAACGTCAGATCTTGCGTCCGGCGTCGTCGGTGCTGTTGCCACGGCCGCGTACATCGCCCGGGCCGTCATCGGTGCCACGACCGCGCACGTCGCCAGGCGCATCATCGGCGCCGCGGCCGCGGACCTGGCCAGGGGCATGATCGGCGCCGCGAACGTGGCCTGGTGCGTCGTCAGCGCCGCGCCCTCGCGCATGGCCCGGGCCGTCGTCGGCGCCGCGTCCGCGGTTGTGTCCGGCCGCATCGTCGCCGCCGCGCCCGCGTCCCCGGCCGCGGCCCTGACCGTCGTTCGATGCGCTGTCGCCCGACGACGCGCTGCTGCTGGCGCTACGGCCGGAGTTGCCCGAGCTGCCTGAATTGCTTGAGCTGCTGCCGCTGCTGCTTGAACCACCCGAGCTACCTGATCCACCGGAGCTGCCGCCGGAACTGCCACCTGACGAACCGCCCGAACCGCTCGATCCGCCGCCCGACGAGCCGCCGCCTCCGCCGCTGCCACCACTTCCGCCGCCGCCCTTGGCAAATGCGGGCGCCACGACCAGCCCCATGGCGATGGCCGAAACAATGCTGAGTACTGTTTTCCTGAATTGAGCCATTTCGTTTCTCCTGAAGATGATGCGCCGCCAGTGGCTGTAAGAAGACCGCCTTGAACGCGTTGAATGATCCGCTTGCTTCGCGTGTGAAATATTCCCACACACGAGTGCATTATTTGCGGGAAAATTTCCCTCGTCAAGTACTTTGTGTGAAAATTTCCCGCATAATATGTGCTAAGGTGTAAATTAACCCATCCAGTCAAAATGACCCGCTACAAACGCTAGTTCGTACCCACTTGTCATGCAGACCCAAGACTCAATAGATTCCCCTCCAGCCAGCCCCCCGCCCGCGTTGGTCAAAGCCTTGCGCCAGGCGCTGCGCCCGCTGCTGCGGGTCATGCTGGCGCGCGGTATCACGCTGCCCTACCTCACCGAACTCATCAAGTCGATGCTGGTGGAAGTGGCCGAAAGCGATTTCCGGCTTGACGGCAAACCCGCCTCTGACAGCCGCGTGAGCCTGTTGACCGGCGTGCACCGCAAGGACGTCAACCGGCTGCGGCGCGGAAAAAATGGAGTGGACGGTGCGGACGGCGCGGCGAATGACATTGAAAAAATCCCGCCGGTGGTGTCGCTCGGTGCGCAACTGGTGGCGCAGTGGCTCGGAAATCCGCAATTTCTCAATGCCGAGGGCCATCCGCTGCCACTGCCGCGCAACATCAGCGAGGGCGGCGCGCAGTCGTTCGAAGCGCTGGTAGCAGGCCTCAACAGCGACATCCGCTCCCGCGTGGTGCTCGACGAATGGTTACGCCTGGGGGTGGTCAACATCGACGAGCAGCGTATGGTGTATCTGAACACACAGGCCTTTGTGCCGGCACGGGGCTTCGATGAAAAAGCGTTTTACTTCGGCCACAACCTGCACGATCACGCTGCCGCTGCGGCGCACAACCTGCTGGGGCAAGAGCCGCCTTTTCTGGAACGCAGCCTGCACTTCAATGGTCTGAGCGCAGGCGCAATCACCGAGCTGGCAGCGCAGTCGAAAAAGCTGGGCATGCAGGCGCTGGTGGCGGTGAACAAGGCCGCCGTGGCGCGTGAGGCGCGTGAGGCCCGTGAGTCCCGTGAAGAGGGGGCTGAAAACGCAGACACGCCAGTCGCCGACGCGTTGCCAGAGCCCCTGCAGCGCATGACTTTCGGCATCTACTTTTACAGCGAGCCCGCCGCGCCTGCGGTGCCGGAACCCGACCCGAACCCCCACCCTTCAAGAGAGGCCGGCGATGACGCCAAACCCTGAAAATTTTCGGAAACCCGGGCAGGCGCCTGTGCGCCCGCTCGAGCTTCTTCTGGCGTGGCTGCTGGCATTGCTGATCGTGGTGATCCTGATCGCCGGCTGCTCGGCACCCCGCCCGTCGCCACCGCCCGTTTCGAAAGGCAATGTCTGCAACACGCAAGCGTCACTGGTCAACCCGAACAGCGGCGGCCTGGGCGGCACGGGTAGTCAGGCCGGCGCAGCAAGTGACCCCGGCGGCATAGGCGGCACCGGTCAACAGGCCGGCGCACCGGGTGGCATGGGCGGCACGGGCGCTGTAGCCGCAGCGCCGCGTTTCGGTGAAGGCGGCATCGGCGGCACCGGCATCGTCGGCGTGATCAGCGGCTTTGCCAGCATCTGCGTCAACGGCATCGAAGTGCAGTACGACGCGGCCACGCCTGTGTGGGACGACGGACGGCCAGGCTCGGCCGGCAAACTGGTGGTGGGCCAGGTCGTGGCCGTGACTGCGGCGGGCAGCGGCGCGCAAACCACGGCGCGCGGCATCGCCGTGATTCACACCATGGTCGGGCCGCTGGATGCGGTCGACGCCGCCACCGGCCAGTTGCAGGTCATGGGGCAAAAAGCCGTGGCGCTGGAGCCTGCCGACCTGGCCGGGCTGAAGGCGGGCGACTGGGTGCGCGTGGGCGGCTACCGGCGCGCCGGCGGCGACATCGCCGCGTCGCGCGTCGAGCCGTGGACGGCGCCAGGCCCGGCGACGGCCCAGGTACGCGGGCCGGCCTCCAGCGTGCAGGGCCAGCGCCTGAAAGTGGGCAACACGCCGGTCGACCTGAGCGGCCTTTCATCGCCGACCCTGCCCGTGCCAGGACAAGAGATCTGGGTCAGCGGCACGTGGCGCGCCGGTGTGCTTCAGGCTAGCCAGCTGGTGGCAGAACCCACGCGCACCGGTCTGGGCCGCGTCGATCGCGTGGTGCTCGAAGGCTATATCCAGAGCGTCGGGCCGCGTTCCTTCAGCCTGGGTGAGCAAACACTGCTGATCGGGGAAGGCGCAAAAATCAGCGGGGGCACCGAGGCCGAACTGGCTGTTGACAAGCGTGTGCAGATCAGCGGGCGTGTGGGTGCCGACCAGCGCATCACGGTGGACAGCGTGCTGTTCAAGGGAGGCGGCGGACGCGATGGCGGCAGCGGATCAGGTAGCTCTGGCTCAAGCTCATCAAGCTCGTCGGGCAAAGGCCGCGGCGGTGACTCCGACTCTGACAACTCGGGTTCGGGAAGCTCAGGCTCTGGCAGTTCTGGTTCTGGCAGTTCGGGTTCGAGCGGCTCCGGCTCCAGCGGCTCTGGCTCCGGTTCAGGTTCAGGAAGTGGCCGCGGCAGAGGTCGCGGCGGATAGCAAAACCCAAAACCTCGCTAGCCCGCCAGCAGCGCCGCGTTGCCTCCCGCCGCCGTGGTGTTCACCGTCACCGTCTGCTCGGCGCAGAAGCGGTACAGGTAATGCGGCCCGCCGGCTTTCGGGCCGGTGCCGCTGAGGCCTTCGCCGCCGAAGGGCTGAACGCCGACGACCGCGCCGATCATGTTGCGGTTGATGTAGATGTTGCCGACATGCGCCGCCGCGGCCAGCGCCTGCGCGCGCGAGTCGATGCGGGTCTGGATGCCGAGCGTGAGGCCGTAGCCCAACGCGTTGATCTGCGCGATGACGGCTTCGGGCGTGGCCAGCGCGCCGCTGCCCCAGCGCACGATCTGCAGCACCGGGCCGAAGATTTCGTCTTTGACGTCAAGCAGGCTGGCGACTTCGAAGGCGGCGGGGGGCACGATGTTGGACAGGCTAGCTGCTATTAAATTTGTAGCTGCTTGCGCAGTATTTACCTGGGCTAGAGGCCGAATTATCACTTTTGATGATGAATTCAGGCGTCTGACGTGTTTATCGATGTTGTCAAACGCCTCGGTGTCGATCACCGGCCCCACATCGGTCGCCAGCTGCGACGGATCACCCACCGCCAGCTCCTGCGCCGCGCCTGCGATCATCTCGATCACTGCGTCGGCAATGCCTTCATGCACGCACAGCAGCCGCAGCGCCGAACAGCGCTGGCCGGCGCTTCGGAACGCGCTTTGCACCACCGCGTCGGCCACCTGCTCGGGCAGCGCCGTGCTGTCGACCAGCATCGCGTTGATGCCGCCGGTCTCGGCGATCAGCGGTGTGATGGGGCCGTCTTTGGCGGCCAGCGCGCGGTTGATGATTTTGGCGACCTGCGTCGAGCCGGTGAACACCACGCCAGCAATGCCAGGCGCAGCGACCAGCGCGGCACCCACCGTTTCACCCGGCCCGTGCGCGAGCTGCAGCGCGCCTTCGGGCACGCCGGCTGCGTGCAGCAGCTTGACCGCTTCCCACGCGACGCCGCGTGTTTGTTCCGCAGGTTTGGCAATCACGCCGTTGCCGGTGGCCAGCGCTGCCGCGACCTGGCCCATGAAAATCGCCAGCGGGAAATTCCACGGGCTGATGCAGACCCAGACGCCGCGTGCGGTGAGACGCAGCTCGTTGGTTTCGCCGGTCGGGCCCGGCAACTGCACGGGCGCCATAATGCGTTCGGCCTCGTTGGCGTAATAGCGCAAGAAGTCCACCGCTTCGCGCACTTCCGACACCGCATCACCCCAGGTCTTGAAGGCTTCCTTGACCAGCAGCGCGCAGAAGCGCGGGGTCTGCTGCTCCAGCGCGTCGGCGGCTTTTCGCAGCGTGGCGGCGCGTTTGTTCACGGTTACCTTGCTCCATTTTTGATAGCTGCTGGCGCACGTATTGATTAGGCTAGAGGCTGATTTGGCATCAAATTCGGGCACTTCGGGCACCTGGACGGACTTGAAGGCATCGAGCAGCGGCGCGCGCATGCTGTGCACTGTCAAATCCAGACCCGCGCTGTTCGGGCGATCCGGGCCGTAGAGCGCAGGCGGCAGCGGAAAGGCGGCACGGCTTTCGAACCACAGTGGCGAGGTCAGCAGCACGTCCATGCCGACCGATTCGTCGGCGAGTTGATGGACAAAAGACGAGTTGGCGCCGTTTTCCAGCAGGCGGCGCACCAGATAAGCCAGCAGGTCGCGGTGCGCGCCGACCGGGGCGTAGACGCGGCAACTGATGGCGGGGTTTTTTAGCACTTCGCGGAACACGCCTTCGCCCATGCCGTGAAGACGCTGCAACTCAAACTGTGCTCCAGCCTGATTCGGGGAGCCCTCACCCCCGCCCTCTCCCAGAGGTAGAGGGAGTAGAGAACTCGCCCCCACGCTCCCCACTGCGTGTGGTTCGCTGCCCCCCGAGGGAGCGCTGCGCCTGCGGCCCGGCGAAGCCGGTTCCGCGGCCCCGGCTGGTGAAGCGGGGAGCCCCACGCTGTCGGTAGGGGTCACATCCTTTGCCATTTGCAGGATGGCGGCGATGGTGCCCGCGTTATGCCCCGCAAACTGCGGATACACCGCGTCGGGCGCCGCCAGCAGCGCCTGCGCGCAGGCCAGGTACGCCACGTCGGTGTGGTGCTTGTGCGTGAACACCGGGTAATGCGGCAAGCCCATTTCCTGCGCGCGCTTGATTTCTGAATCCCAATAAGCGCCCTTGACCAGCCGGCACATCAGGCGCAGCTTGTACTTGCGGCCGAGAGCGATGACGTGCTCGACCAGATCGACCGCGCGGGTCTGGTAGGCCTGCATCGCCAGGCCAAAGCCCCGCCACCCGGGATGGTACTGAGCGACTTGGGCGGCCAGCGCCTCGAACACGTCGAGCGAGAGTTCGAGCCGGTCGACTTCTTCGGCGTCGATCGTCAGGTTGATGTTGGCGCGCGCGGCCAGCTCGCACAGTCCCCAGACGCGCGGCACCAGTTCGGCCATGACGCGCGCGTGCTGCGCATCTTCATAACGCGGGTGCAGCGCGCTCAATTTGATGGAAATACCATCGTTTTGCTCGTACGCCCAGTCAGAACGTGCGCGGGTAGCTATTGAATTAATAGCGTTGGTGTAGCTGGCGAGGTAAGCCAGCGCGTCCTTGTCGGTGCGAGCGCCCTCGCCCAGCATGTCGTAGCTGAACCGGAGATTCGCCATCTTTTTTCTTGAATCATCAGCTTCATTCATCGCGTCGCCAATCGTCTGGCCCAGCACGAACTGCCTCCCCAGCAGCTGCACCGCGCGCACGGTGGCGGCGACCACGCTGCGCGCGCCGAGCTTGCTCATCAATGAAGGCTGACCGTCCTGCGGCAGAAACTTTTTGGACAAGGCAATGCTCGATGCCGATAGCCGCGCCATCATGCCGTCACCGGCCGAATCAAAATCGGCGCGGCCGAGCTGGTCGGCAGTGAGTTCAATCGCGGTTTGCGCATCGGGCACGCGAAGCAAGGCCTCGGCCAACCGCATCAACGCCAGGCCCTCGGCACTCGATATCGGGTATTCCTTCAGCAAGCTTTCCATGGCCCAGAACGGCGGCGGGTTGCTGCGCACCGCGTTGACCCAGGGCCGGGCTGTCTCGGCGGCGGCGGCCCAGTCGAGCGCGCCGGCCATGGTCTGCAGGTGGCTGGCCACCACGTCAGATTCAGGGCGATACGGGAAGGGCAAACGGGGTGAGGCGGACATGAAGAACTCCGGCAAGGGTGAATAAACGGGACACTGCCTTTATGGTGACTTGATCGGCATTGAATTTCCCGCTAAATTCAGGCGCTATGTCCGCATAATTAACTACCCATGACCGAATCAGCTACCGACATCGACCGCATTGACTTGAAAATTCTGAATGTTTTGCAGCAGGACGGCCGCATCTCCAACCTGAAGCTGGCCGAAAGCGTGGCGCTGTCGCCGACCGCCGTGCTGGCGCGTGTGCAGCGCTTGAGCCGGGACGGCTACATCCTCGGCTACGAGGCTTTGCTGAACCCGGCCCAGCTCGGCGCCGGCATGATGGTTTTCGTCGAGGTGTTGCTGGACCGCACCACGCCCAATGTGTTCGAGGCCTTCAAGGCGGCGGTGCAGGTGCGGCCCGAGATCATGGAATGCCACATGGTCGCCGGCGGTTTTGACTACCTGCTCAAAACCCGCATGGCCGACATGAACGCCTACCGCGCCTTTGCCGGCACCGTGCTGTGGCAATTGCCCGGCGTGCGCGAGACGCGAACCTATGCGGTGATGGAAGAAGTCAAAAGCACTACACGCCTTGCGCTCGGGGTTTGAAGTCAGCTTGGGCATGCTTTAATCCCGCGCTGGAATACCGCGCCGGACAGCGTGTGCCAACGCGACAATTTTCTTGTCAGGACCTGTGTGATCACCTATCTTCGGTGGGCATTGCAGACGCAGCTCGCCGGCGCCTCCGGCCAGCCGGCCTTCAGATTTTTCTTTTTTACATCAGGCTTTCATGACATTCAGACCCCTCCTTTCCGGCGCCGCCTGCCTGCTGGCGGCCCTGACATTCGCCGCGCACGCGGCTGACCCCGGCATCACCGACTCGGAAGTACGCATCGGCCAGTTTGCGGCGCAAACCGGCCCGGCAGCCGAGTTGGGCAAGCGCCTGCAGGTCGGCATCCAGGCACATTTCGCGGCGGTGAATGCAGCGGGCGGCATCAGCGGGCGGCAGCTCAAGCTGGTGTCACGCGACGACGGCTATGAGCCTGAAAAAGCGGCCGCCGCCGTGAAAGCGCTGATCGAGGAAGACAAGGTGTTCGCGCTGATCGGCTCGGTCGGCACACCGACCACGCTGGCGGCCATTCCGGCCATCAATGCGGCGGGCATTCCGCTGATCGGCCCGTTCACCGGCGCGCAGGCGCTGCGCGAGCCGCTCAACCGCAACCTGTTTCACGTACGGGCCAGCTATTTCGACGAGACCGAGCGCATGGTGCAGCACCTGAGCACGCTCGGGTTTTCAAAAATCGCCGTGTTCTACCAGAACGACTCCTACGGCAAGGCCGGCCTGGAAGGCGTGACGCGCGCGCTGGCCAAACGCAACCTGAAAGCCGTGGCCAGCGTCACGGTGGAACGCAACAGTGTCGACGTGGCCGCCGCGCTGGCCGAGATTCTGAAGGCCAGCCCCGAAGCCGTCATCCAGATCAGCGCCTACAAGTCCTGCGCCGCACTCATCAAGCAGGCGCGCGCCAAGGCTTACGGCGGGCAGTTCTTCAATGTGAGCTTTGTCGGCTCGCAGGCCTTGTCCACCGAGCTCGGCGACAGCGGCGCCGGCGTGACGATCTCGCAGGTGGTGCCCTTCCCCTTTATTGGGTCATCGGCCATCGTGCGTGAATACCAGCAGCGCATGACGGAGTCCGGCAACAAAGACTTCGATTTTTCCAGCATGGAAGGCTTTCTGGCCGCGAAGGTGTTGACGGAAGGCCTGCGCCGCGCGGGAAAAGGTTTATCGCGTGAATCGCTTGTGACGGCGCTCGAAAGTCTGAAGGACTACAACATGGGCGGCTTTTCGGTCACCTACGGACCCAAAGATCACCAGGGCTCCAGCTACACCGACCTGACCATCATCGGCCGTGGCGGAAAGTTCGTGCGCTGAAACCATGAGCGGGCAAGCGAGCTTAGCGCCGGCCCAAATCGAAGCGGCTATCGAGCTCATCGTGCAGCAGCGCGGCGCGCAATCAAGCGCCTGTCCTTCGGACGTAGCGCGGGCGCTATCGCCCGACCACTGGCGGGCGCTGATGCCTGCTGTGCGCGAGGCCGCCAGCCGGCTCGCGCGACAAGGAAAAATCGAGATTGCGCAGCGCGGCCGGGCCGTGTCTGCCGAGGGGCCGTGGTCGGGGCCAATCAGGCTTCGCCTGCCACGCAAAGACTAATCCCGACCCGTCCGTTCGCCGAAAATCGCGGTACCGACCCGTACCATCGTGCTGCCCGCCTGAATCGCCGCTTCCAGATCGGCTGTCATGCCGATCGACAGCGTGTCCATCGCCACCGGCAGCACACCCGACCTGTTTATCTCATCAAACAGGTCTCTAGCCCTTGTATGTACTGCGCAAGCAGCTACGAAATCAATAGCGGGCTCAGGAATCGCCATCAGCCCGCGCAGTGTCAGCCGCGGCAGCTGCGACACCGCCTGCGCCAGCGCCTGGGCGTCTTCGGGCACCACCCCTGACTTGGTGGCGCCGCCGTCGATGTTGACCTGAATGCAGATTTGCAGCGGTGGCAGTCCGGGCGGTCGCTGCTCGCTCAAGCGTTCGGCAATCTTCAGCCGGTCCACCGACTGCACCCAGTCGAAGTGTTCGGCCACCAGCCGCGTCTTGTTGCTCTGCACCGGGCCGATGCAATGCCATTCGAGCGTCACGCCTGCAGGCAACATCGCCCGGGTTGCCGTGATTTTTTCCACGCCTTCGGCAATATAGTTTTCGCCAAAAACCCGCTGCCCGTCAGATACTGCCTGCAGCACCGCATCGGCGCCAAATTTTTTGGAAACAGCCATCAGGCGAACGCTGTCGGGTGGCCTGCCCGCGGAGACGCAGGCCGTGGTAATCCGGTCACGGACGAGTTGGAGATTGCGCACTATCAAAGTCATAATCCGACTGTAAGCGCAGACACCCGCCTACATACAAAACCTATTTTCAAGGACTTCCCGGGATGGACATTACGCAGCTGTTGGCCTTTAGCGTCAAAAACAAGGCATCGGATCTGCATTTGTCCGCAGGTTTGCCGCCGATGATCCGGGTACACGGCGACGTGCGCCGCATCAACATCGATCCGCTGGACCACAAGCAGGTGCATGCGATGGTGTACGACATCATGAACGACACCCAGCGCAAAAACTATGAAGAGTTTCTGGAGGTTGACTTTTCGTTTGAGATTGATGGCCTGGCGCGCTTCCGGGTCAACGCCTTCAACCACAACCGCGGCGCCGGCGCGGTGCTGCGAACCATTCCGTCGAAGATTCTGACGCTGGAACAACTGAACGCGCCGAAGATTTTTGGTGACCTGGCGCTCAAACCGCGCGGCATGGTGCTGGTCACCGGCCCGACCGGCTCGGGCAAGTCGACCACACTGGCCGCGATGGTCAACTACCTGAACGAAACCGAGTACGGCCATATCCTGACGGTGGAAGACCCGATCGAGTTTGTGCACGAATCGAAAAAGTGCTTGATCAACCAGCGTGAAGTCGGCCCGCACACGCTGAGCTTTTCTGCCGCGCTGAAGTCTGCCCTGCGTGAAGACCCGGACGCGATTCTGGTCGGCGAGATGCGTGACCTGGAAACGATTCGCCTGGCGATGACAGCGGCTGAAACCGGCCACCTTGTGTTCGGCACGCTGCACACCTCCAGCGCCGCCAAAACCTTCGACCGGATCATCGACGTGTTCCCGGCCGAGGAAAAGGAAATGATCCGCTCGATGCTGTCGGAATCATTGCAGGCGGTGATTTCGCAGACGCTGTGCAAGACAAAAGACGGCGCCGGCCGCGTCGCCGCGCACGAGATCATGCTGGGCACCAGC
>JANNKV010000008.1:0-8662 GCA_031396485.1 Polaromonas sp.
CCCGCAAGATCCAATAGGGACTTGCTTTTGGCGCGCACGATGATGGTGCCGTCAGGCATCAGGTTCCACAACAATTTGGTACCGGGTTGAACGTGCAAGGCGTCCCGAATCGGTTGCGGGACCGTGGTCTGCCCTTTGGTGGTGATGGTGGATTCAGACATTGCTGACTCCTTACAATTATCTTAATTGTAATGCAGCTCAATGTTTTGTGAAAACCCTGACCTTCGAGTCGACCTCTCCCCACCAAGACACGATGAGCAAGACTTAATAGTCCCCACCCCCACCATGCGCCAGGCTCTCAAACTTGGTAATCCGGTTTATAAACGCCAGTTTCACCGTGCCGGTCGGGCCGTTTCGCTGCTTGCTGATGATGACTTCGGCCACGCCGGGCTCCTTGCAGGCTTCCTTGGTGTAGTACTCGTCGCGGTAGATGAACATGATGATGTCGGCGTCCTGCTCGATGGCGCCGGATTCGCGCAGGTCGCTCATCATGGGACGCTTGTCGGTACGCGATTCAACGCCGCGGCTAAGCTGCGACAGAGCCAACACGGGACAGCCGAGTTCTTTGGCCAACATTTTGAGTCCGCGTGAAATTTCGCCAACGGCTGTCGCGCGATTTTCGTCGGCCATGCCACTCGACACGCTCATCAACTGCAAGTAGTCGACCACGATGAGTCCGAGCTTACCTCCGCACCGTCGGGCAAGCCGTCGTGCGTTTGCGCGTAGTTCACTGACTGTCAGCCCCGGTGTCTCGTCAATATGGAGAGAAATATTCCGCAGCTGTTCAACCGCTTCAGTCAGCCGAGGCCATTCCTCGTCAGTCAGTCTTCCAGTGCGTAGATGAGTTTGGTCGATGCGCCCAATCGATCCCACTATACGTACGGCAAGTTGGGAAGCACCCATCTCCATGGAAAATACCGCAACAGGCAACTGCTCATGTAAAGCCACATGCTCAGCAATATTGATCGCGAGTGCAGTTTTGCCCATGGAGGGACGCGCGGCGAGGATGATTAGATCTCCCGCTTGAAACCCCGATGTTTGCCGATCAAGATCAACAAACCCGGTCGGCACGCCGGTAATATCGTTCGGGTTCTCCGACATTTCGGTGACGCGGTCCAGCAGGCTGACGACGAGCGTGTCCATGCTCTGAAAACCCTCTTTCATCCGCGAACCCTGCTCGCCGATCTTGAAGATTTTCTGTTCGGCTTCGTCGAGTATGGTGGCGACCGTTTTGCCCTGCGGGCTGAAGGCGTTGGTGGCAATTTCGTCGGAGGCAGAGACCAGCTTGCGCAGGATGGAGCGCTCGCGCACGATCTCGGCATAACGGCGAATATTGGACGCGCTGGGCACGTACTGGGCCAGCGCGTTGAGGTAGCTCAGGCCGCCCACGTCGTCGGCATTGCCGGCGTTTTGAAGCTCCTCGTACACCGTGATGATGTCGGCCGGCTTGGTGGCATTGATGAGCTTGCCGATCGCGGCATAAACCAGCTGGTGTTCGCGGCGGTAAAAGTCGAGATCGGTCAGCAGGTCGCCGACGCGGTCCCAGGCGCTGTTATCCAGTAGCAGGCCGCCCAAAACGCTGGACTCGCCTTCAATCGAATGAGGTGGGATGCGAAGCTGGGCGATCTGCCGGTCAGCGCTGTAGCGGGGGTCGTCGAAGCTTGAAATCTGGGCGGACATGGGTTTCCTTGGGAGCTGTAAATGGTACGCCGCCATCGTCAAAACGCCGTGGGATAAGGTTGTGGATAGCGCGGGGAAATCCAGTGGAAATCAGCTCGGTGGCTGTGTACAAGGTGTCATCCGGTGCACCCATGAAAAAAGCCGCTCCGAAGAGCGGCTTTTTTTGATCAGCAATGACTGCTGACGGAAGGCTCAGGCGCGGATTAGGCAGTCTCGCCAAGCACAGTCACGGTGATGTCAACCAGCACGTCGGTGTGCAGCGCCACGCTGACTGCATGGTCACCGGTGGTCTTCAGCGGGCCAACAGGCATGCGGATTTGCGACTTGGCGACGGCAAAGCCCTGCTTGGTCAGTTCGGCGGCGATGTCGTGGTTGGTGACAGAGCCGAACAGGCGACCATCCACACCAGCTTTTTGCGTCAGCTTGACGGTGGTGCCGCCGAGCTTTGCGCCTTGAGCCTGTGATTCGGCCAGCTTCGCAGCAGCTGCCTTTTCAAGTTCGACGCGCTTTGCTTCGAATTCGGCCTTGTTGGCTTCGGTGGCGCGGCGAGCGCGGCCAGACGGAATCAGAAAATTGCGTGCGTAGCCGTCTTTGACGCGGACGACTTCCCCCAGATTGCCCAGGTTCACAACTTTGTCGAGCAGAATAATTTGCATGTTCGTGCTCCTTACAGGGTACGGTGCTGGTCGCTGTACGGCAGCATCGCAAGGAAGCGAGCGCGCTTGACGGCGGTGTTGATCTGACGCTGGAAAATCGCGCGGGTGCCGGTCAGGCGTGCGGGAATGATCTTGCCATTTTCAGAGACGAAGTCACGCAGGGTGTCGATGTCTTTGTAGTCGATCTCTTCGACGCCAGCAGCGGTGAAGCGGCAAAAGCGCTTGCGCTTGAACAGCAGGGATTGGGTGTTGCGCTTGGGGCGCTTGTCTTTGTTAAAACGTTTTGGTCCGGGCATGATGGACTCCTTAAATTGGGTTCAATACTGGTTCAGAAACTTGACTAAAAGCTTGAATATGGAAAATAACGCTTTTGCTGGTGCGCGCATTGATCAAAAAACCGGTGAACCTGAAACGGGTGCCTAGAGGAATCTGGCCAGTTTGCTCGGCCAGCGATCCAAAAGCAACGGCTCTCAGCGTCAACTTGACTTGCCGGGTGACACCCCCTTCGACAATTTCGGACTCATGTTCAAGAACGAAATTGGAAGCCGGGATGCCCGCAGGCGTGTAGCGAAGAGGTTTTGCCTCGGCGATGCACGCGGTCAGTTCAACGTGGTTCACTACTTTCTGTTTTAGGGCGCAGCGAGGCGTTCAACAACGGCGCAACGTCTTACGACGCGGCGTATTCTGCTTGTTGGGTTTTACGGGCTTCTTCGCGTTCGACGTTGCGCATCATCAGCGAAGGACCGGTTTCAGCCTTTTTCTTCACCACGGTGAGGTGGCGCAGCACGGCATCGTTGAATTTGAACGCGTGTTCAATTTCTTCCATCACGGCCTGGCTGGCTTCGATGTTGATGCAAAGGTAGTGGGCTTTGGCCAGCTTCTGGATCAGATAGATCAGCTGACGACGGCCCCAGTCTTCAACGCGGTGCACGGTGCCACCGCCGGCGGTGATCATGCCCTTGTAACGTTCCAGCATGGCTGGGACTTGCTCGCTTTGATCCGGATGGATCAGCAAGACGATCTCGTAATGACGCATAAACTCTCCTTGTGGTTGATTAAAGCTGCCCCAGCGTCGTGAAGGGTGCAGCAAGGCGAAGCCCAGGATTATATACCGCCCCACGGTTGCTCCCAACGCGCAAGCGCCCTGCCCCCGAGGGGCCGCTGCGGCTGCGGTCTGGCGAAGCCAGTCCCGCGGCCCCTGCTTGAAGGACTCAAAGCCCCACGTTCGCTGACTACATATGTGCCGTGTTCGTCCAGACGTATCGAACAATGCCTTGGGGATTACATCCGTTTTAAATCCGGATAGCGAACATAGTCCACCAGATCCAGCGTTCGCTGGCTGGGTGGCCGGGTGACCAGGCTCACCAGAACAATGACCGCAAAACCCACCGGCACGCCAAAGATACCGGCAGAAATCGGCTCGATTCCCCACCACAAACGGATCGGTGATGTGATGCCAAAGAGATCACGCAGCCACGGTTGAGTGGTCAGCATGTAGTAAAAAGTGACGCCCAAACCGGCCACCATGCCCAGAGCGGCCGCGGTGCCGGTGGCGCGTTTCCAGAAAATGCCCAAGCTGAGTGCTGGAAAAAACGAGGCCGCAGCGAAAGAAAAAGCCGCTGACACCAAAAAAAGAATGTCGGCCGGTTTTTGTGCCGCCACGTAAGCGGCCAGCAACGCCACCACCAGCAGCAATATTTTGGATATGGTGACCCGACTGACTGTCGACGCGTTCGGATCGATCATCTTGTAATAGACGTCGTGGCCCAGCGCGTTGGCAATGGTCAGCAGCAAGCCGTCTGCCGTTGACAGCGCGGCGGCCAGCCCACCGGCTGCGACCAGACCGGAGATCACATAAGGCAAGCCAGCCAGCTCCGGCGTCAGCAACACGATGATGTCGCCGCCAATGGTCATTTCGTTGAGCTGCAGGATGTTGTCCTTATTGACGTCAGTCACCGAAAGAAGCGCCGGGTCAATCTTGTTCCATGCATTCACCCAGGCGGGCAAACTGTCAAACGGCGTACCCACCAGCACGGTGAAAATTTCGTACTTCACCAGAACCGCCAGCGCGGGCGCCGTGAAATACAACAGAAAGATAAAGAAAAGCGACCACGTCACGGATTGCCGCGCCTCGCGTACGCTGGGCACCGTGTAGTAGCGCGCCAGAATATGCGGCAAGGCGGCCGTGCCGACCATCAGGCAAAAGATCAGGGCGAGAAAATTGCGGCGTGACGTGTCATAGGCCATCTGTTCGTTCGGTTTGCCGTCGGGGTCGCCCGCAAACTGCGCGGCATGGGGTGGCATGCCGTTAAGTGGCTGCGATTTGATGTCCGCCGCTGCTTTGGCCGCCGTCCAGACCTTGCGCGCCGTTGCCTCGTCTTTGGGCATGGTCGCCAATGCTTTGCCCGCTGCTGAAACCTCGGCGACAGGTGCATTGCCCGCCTTCAGCTGTTCCAGTTTCAGGCTGGCAGCCAGCCGATCGGCTGCCAGTGACACCACGGGTTGCTCGATTTTTTGAGCCAGCGCCGCGGAACGCTGACTGAAGACGCTCCGCACCTCGAGCTCTTTAGGGTCTGCTGCCAGCTCTATTTCTTTGGCAGTGACTTTTTCGAGCTGAAAACCGTACACCAGTTGCGGTACGGGAACGCCCGTCTGCTTCACAGACAGCCAGATCACCGGAATCAAATACGCCAGCACCAAAATAATGTATTGCGCTACCTGAGTCCAGGTAACGGCCCGCATGCCGCCCAGAAAAGAGCACACCAAAATACCGCCCAAACCCAGAAAAATTCCAAGCTCGAATGCGACCCCGGTGAGGTACGAGGTGATAAGACCCACCCCATAGATTTGCGCCACCAGATAGGTGAACGAACACAAGATGGCAGCGGCGACGCCAATCAGCCTCGGGACATGTCCGCCGTAGCGTTCAGCCAGAAAGTCAGGAATGGTGAACTGGCCGAACTTGCGCAAATAAGGCGCCAGCACCAGCGCCACCAGGCAATAACCGCCCGTCCAGCCCATGATGAAGGCCAGACCGCTGTAGCCGGTCAGGTACAGCGTGCCCGCCAGGCCAATGAATGACGCGGCGGACATCCAGTCGGCACCGGTCGCCATGCCGTTGTAGATCGCCGGCACCCGGCGGCCCGCCACATAGTATTCGGCCGCATCCGTGGTACGGCTCACGATGCCAATGCCGGCGTACAAGCCGATGGTTGCCAGCAGAAATGCAAAGCCTATCCACAAGCGCGGCAGGCCCATGCGCTCCAGCATTGCAAGCACGGCCACGAACACCAGCAAGCCCAGCGTGTACCAGCGATAGACACGATCAAGCCCGGCCTTGAACTGCTGGCCTGATTCACCGCCACCCTTTCTGGACGCAAGGAACTTGGCCATGGCTCAGTCTTCCTCTGCCACGTCGTGTTCGATATCCAGGCGGTTCATGTACCAGGCATAAAAACCGATGATCAGACCGTAAACCAGCAAGGCGCCCTGCGCACCCACCCAGAAACTGAAGGGCCAGCCAAAGAAACCAAAGCTGAGGGACCGCGCGAAATAGCTGACGCCAAAGGTGACGATGAACCAGATCAACAGCAGGGTTGCAATGACGATGCGATTCTTTCGCCAGTAGCGGCGGTGCTGGTCATCAAGCTGCATGGCGGGCCGGGCGGGTTGTGACGGCGGTCATGTCGCGGTCTTCCTGACTTGAATTGACGGGAAGGCCCAGGCCTAGCGTCTTTTCCAGTTGCGCGGCCACCTTGGGTTCAAACTGGCGCAGGTGCAGCGCGATTCTGAACGCTTCATCGTGCTGACCCAAAGCCTGCCGAACTTGCGCCAGCTTGAACCAGCCATGCGGGCTCATCGGTTGCAGCGCTGTGTTTTTTTCAAGCGCATCGGCCGCTCCCTCGAACAGCCGGGAGTCCATCAAAACCAGCGCCAGGCCATACCAGGCCCGGTCCATTCGGGGATCAATGGTCACAGCACGGCGAAACGCGACGCCAGCCTGACCTTGCTGCCCGAGTTGCTGCAAGGCGTAGCCCAGATTGAACCAGCCGGAAGATTCTTGCGGGCATGTCTGCGTGAGCAGATGCAGGCTCTCGATGGCCTCGTCAAAACTTCCGCGTTGTGCGTGCAGGTGGGCCCGACTGGCGAGCGCGTGGCGGTCAAGCGGTCGGAGTCGAAGGATTTGCTCGAAGCGAGCCAGCGCAGCGTCGTGGCGACCGCAGGCTAGCAGCAGAACCGCGCGTATCCTCAGAAATTGACAGGTCACCAACGACCGCGATGCCGTCTTCATCGGCACAGCGCCACACCGATATTCAGGCAGATGCTCACCTTGACGATAGTCGCCACCAGCCAGACCGAAACGACAAGCAACACCGCGACCAACGGCAGATAACGGTCGAGCACCATACGCGGCGAGAGCCAGCGCGCAACGCGCATCCATGGACGGCCAACCCCTTGCAGCACACGGTAGAACGGGTTGGTGCTCTTGCCCTCACCAGCCAGCATGCCCAAAATCCATTGGCCCACCAATGCAAACAGGGCGATCTCTGCGAGCAGTTTGAAGGTGGTGGCTACAACGAGCATGACTGACAGAAATGAATCCCTGAAATTGAATTCTTATTGTCTGCGGAGAGATTGCAGATTACCCACCACGCATGAACTCGACGCCCCGGGGTTTTCCCGGGGTCGGCCATCGCAACAACTTAGCTCTACAAACTAGTTGGCTAGCCGTTTCCAGGCATCAATCACAGTGTCAGGATTCAGGGAGATCGACCCGATGCCCTCTTCCTTCAGCCACTGCGCAAAATCAGGGTGGTCGCTGGGCCCCTGACCGCAGATACCGACATACTTGCCCTGACGCCGGCAGGCCTGAATCGCCTGGCTCAGCAAGGCCTTCACGGCTGGGTCGCGCTCGTCGAAGTCGCTGGCCAAAATTTCCAGACCCGAGTCACGATCCAACCCCAATGTGAGCTGCGTCAAATCGTTCGAGCCGATCGAAAAACCGTCGAAGTATTCCAGGAACTGGTCGGCCAGAACCGCATTGCTCGGCACCTCGCACATCATGATGACGCGCAGGCCGTCCTGGCCGCGCTTGAGGCCATGCTGCGCCAGCAAATTGGTCACTTTTTCGGCCTGGGCCAGCGTGCGCACGAACGGCACCATCACTTCGACATTGCAAAGTCCCATGACATTGCGCACGCGCTTCATCGCCTCGCACTCCATGGCAAAAGCCTCGCCGAAATCAGGGCTCAGGTAACGCGACGCACCGCGAAAACCCAGCATCGGGTTTTCCTCTTCCGGCTCATAGCGCGAACCGCCAATCAGCTTGCGGTATTCGTTGGATTTGAAGTCTGACAGGCGAACAATCACCGGCTTGGGCCAGAAAGCCGCGGCAATGGTCGCAATGCCTTCGGCTACCTTATCGACATAAAACGCACGCGGTGAGGCGTGGCCGCGCGCCACGCTTTCCACCGCTTTTTTCAGGTCAGCATCAACATTCGGGTAGTCCAGAATCGCCTTCGGGTGTACACCGATGTTGTTGTTGATGACGAACTCCAGCCGGGCCAAACCCACGCCGTGGTTCGGAATCTGGCAAAAATCAAACGCCAGCTGCGGGTTGCCTACGTTCATCGTGATCTTGATGTCGATAGGCGGCATCTCGCCGCGCACCACTTCGGTCACTTCGGTTTCCAGCAGGCCGTCATAAATATTGCCGGTATCGCCCTCGGCGCAGCTCACCGTCACCAGCATGCCGTCCTTGAGCGACTCGGTCGCGTCACCGCAACCCACCACGGCCGGAATGCCCAGCTCGCGCGCAATGATGGCGGCGTGGCAGGTGCGCCCGCCGCGGTTGGTGACGATGGCGCTGGCGCGCTTCATCACCGGTTCCCAGTTCGGGTCGGTCATGTCGGTGACGAGGATGTCGCCAGGCTGCACCTGGTCCATGTCCTTGATGTCATGCACGATGCGAACCGGACCTGTTCCGATCTTCTGGCCAATCGCCCGGCCTTCCGCCAGCACGGTGCCGACGCCCTTGAGCTTGTAGCGCTGTTCGGGCTTGCCCTTGGACTGGCTTTTCACCGTCTCGGGCCGCGCCTGCAGGATATAGAGCTGGCCGTCGATGCCGTCCTTGCCCCATTCGATGTCCATGGCGCGGCCGTAATGATCTTCGATGATGACGGCGTATCGCGCCAGCTGCTCCACATCCGCATCGGTCAGCGAAAACCGGTTGCGCAGCTCGGTCGGCACGTCGGTCGTCTTGACCAGCTTGCCGCCCGATTTTTTTTCATCAGTGGTCGTGAATTCCATCTGCAGCAGCTTGGAGC
>JANNKV010000077.1:0-2096 GCA_031396485.1 Polaromonas sp.
GTGCGGCTCGGGCGCGGGCTGGCACGGCTGGATGCCACGGCCCGAGCGCTACCGCGTGTGGGCGCTGTGGAACCTGATCGGGCCCGTCGCCACGCGCATCTACGGTTACCAGCCGCTGAGCAAATTCGGCATGGGCGAAGATTTTCCGATGGGTGTGTACCGCGACTGGAAACGCTGGTGTGCGCACCCACACTACTTCTTCGACGACCCGGACGCCAAAGCCATCACCGACAAATTTGCCGACGTGCGCATTCCGCTGGCAGCTGCCGTCAGCATTGACGACGTGTGGGCGCCGCCGGCATCCCGCGACGCGTTCTTCAAGGGCTACAGCAATGCGCCGGTGGAAGCCATCGATCTGCGGCCCGATGATCTCGGCTTCAGGCAGATCGGCCACATGGGGTACTTTCGGCCGCAGACCGGCGCCGCGCTGTGGCCGAGGATGCTGCACTGGCTGGGGCAGCACGGGTTGTCGCCAGCTCAAACCGCTTAAATAAAAGGCGGCGCCAGCTGCTCGGACGCCAGCGCACGTTGCACCGCCGGCCGCGCGAGCACACGTTGCAGATACGGCCCAAGCTGCGGGCGCATGCGGGCCGGTTTGCCGAAGTTGCGCGTCCAGCGGCAGAGCATCAGCGTGTACGCATCAACGGCGGTGTAAGCCTCGCCCAGCAGCCACGGGCCACCATGGCGCGCCAGTTCCCGGTCCAGCAAGTCGAGCAGCACGCGCACCTTGGTTTCGGCATGCGTCTTCAGTTCGGCGGCACCGCCGGGGTTGCTGGCGTTCATCCAGCGATCGGGGTAGAAATAAATCATCAGCGTGGCCTGCAGCGTATTGGTCAGCCACATCAGCCACTTGTAGAAATGCGCACGCTCGGGGCTGCCCAGCGGTGGCGCTAGTGCAGCGTCGGGATGGGTGTCGCACAGATGCAGGCAGATCGCCGCCGACTCGTACAGCACCAGATCGCCATCGACCAGCACCGGAATCAGCCCATTCGGATTAAGCTGCAAATACTGCTGCGTCTTGTGCACGTTCTGCGAGCGGTCGACCAGCACGCGCTCGAACGGCGCGCCGATTTCTTCCAGCAAAATATTCGGCGCCATGCTGGCCGTGCTGGGGTAGTAGTGAAGCTGAATCATGGCCCCCACGCTCGCTCACTTCGTGTAGCTCGCTGCCCCCCGAGGGGGCCGCAGAGATATGGCCCCCACGGTCGTTCGCTTCGCGTAACTCCCTGTCCCCCGGGGGGGCGCTGCGCCTGTGGCCCGGCAAAGCCGGTTCCACGGCCCCGGCTGGCATGGGGGCTCGCCTCGGGAAACCCTGATCTCGAAAAAAAAGCTCTCTTCATTTCACACCGAACAGCTTGGCGCCGTTGTTCCAGCCGACATTGTCAGCCACGTCCGCCGGCAAATCCCCCAGCCACACGCGGTAGCCCTTCATCAACTCGTCGTAGTACTGCCAGCGCTGATTCACCCAGGTGTCGGAGCCGATCATGAAGCGGGTCGGGTATTTCATAATCAGCGCACGCCACTCTGCGCAAAGCTTGCCACCTTCACAAGTCAGGCCTGGACGGTAAGACAGCTCGCCCATCAGCTGCGGGTACTTGGCCAGCAGCGCATCGACCCGCGCCACCGGCGCACCGCCGATACCGGTGTGCGCCCAGATCAGCCGGGCATCGGGCGCATGCGCCATCAGCAGGTCAATCGCGGCATCATCGACATGGGCCAGCACAGCCAGCTTGTTTTTGGCTGCGAACTGCATCAGCTTTTTGGCCACCGGCTGGTTGGCGTTGGCGCTGTCGTACAAATGGAATTCACCAATGCCGCGGTATGGCCCGGCCTGATCACCCGTGACGCCGCGTGCAAATTCGGTTTGCACCATCTCGAAAATGCTTTCGTCCCGAAACCAGTTGTCGTAATCAGCGCGGTTGCGGTAGAGGCGAATGAACGGCACCACCGTGACGCCCGCCTGCCGGGTCTGCGGCAGCGACGCCAGTGATTTGGTGCCGTCGTTCGGCCGCGAGTTGGCGACGATGGCGCGCACACCATTGCGCTGCATGCGGGCCAGCACGTCAGCCGGCCCGTGCGCCGCGTTACTACCGCTC
>JANNKV010000079.1:0-5327 GCA_031396485.1 Polaromonas sp.
CGGCCGGGCACGAAAGTATTGGGCAGACCCGAGCTTTCCATCTTGAACGCCACGTCGCGCGTCAGCGAGGTGTCGCTGACCTGCCCCAACACAGCGAGGTCAAGCAAATGGTCTTCGCCGAGCTTGTGGGCCCACTGCGGAAATGCCGCTTTCAATTCGCGCAGCACGTTCAGACGCGCTTCCAGCTCGACGATATGCCGCTGGCCGTAGTCGAACGCGACGGTTTCGACCCGCTCGTACTTGGAGAGCGCCTGGGCCAGGCAGGTGGTGGAATCCTGACCACCGGAGAACAGGACGAGGGCAGAAGTATGCATGGCCGGATTTTCTCTCCTATTCCATTTCTGGATCATTCGCGACGCGAAAGCGATTCTGGCGGCAGTGCAAACGCATGACCTGCGAAGCTGGAAAAGTCCACGGATGATTCAGAATTGGAATTAAATCAGCCCGCGCCGGGCCAGGCTGTGCATCAGTGCCGTCGACCCGAAAGTCCACGGCGCAGCCTGGTCTGATGTGGTGACCCGGTTCACCAAAGTGCCGAGCTGCGGTGTTGACACCGACACCACGTCACCCACGACATGGGTGAAACCCTGGCCGGGGCCGTGGCGATCCTGTGTGGGCGAAAACATCGTGCCCAAAAACAGCATGAAGCCATCAGGATACTGATGGTTGGGGCCAATCGCCTGCCCCACCAGATCCAGCGGATCGCGGCTGATCTCACTCAAGCACGAGGCGCCAGTCATCACAAAGCCATCCGCGCCGGTGACGGTCATCGACAAGTCCGTGCGGCGGATGTCGTCGATGGTGAAGTGTTCGTCGAAAAGACGAATGAAAGGGCCGATGGCGCACGACGCGTTGTTGTCCTTGGCTTTGCCCAGCAGCAGCGCACTGCGGCCTTCAAAATCGCGCAGATTGACGTCGTTGCCCAGCGCGGCGCCCTGCACTTCCCCGCGCGAATTGACAGCCAGCACCACTTCGGGCTCCGGGTTGTTCCAGCTGCTTTGCGGATGCAGGCCCACGTCGGCACCCGTGCCTACGGCGCTCATCGGCTGGCTCTTGGTGAAGATTTCTGCGTCAGGGCCGATGCCCACCTCCAGATACTGCGACCACACACCCTGCTCGATCAGCACCGCTTTCAGCTGGTCCGCGTCCGGTGAGCCCGGCTTGACACTGCTGAGGTTGTTGCCGATGACGCCGACCACCGCAGCACGCACGGCTTCGGCCTTGCTGGCGTCACCCCGGGCCTGCTCTTCAATCACACGCTCCAGCATCGACGAAACAAAGGTCACGCCCGCAGCCTTGATGGCCTGCAGATCGCAGGGCGCCAGCAGCCAGGGCAAGCGGAGGTCACGTCCCTCAACCGCCGAGTTGGCCAGCACGTCGGCCGTCTGCGCCAATAGCGGTAGCGTCGGCTCGGCCAAGCGCACTTGCCTTACGACGTCCGGCAACTCCATCAACTGGCTAGCAGTGGCGGCCACACCGGAGAGGTCGAGCACGCCGCGCGGGCTGACCAGCACGAGCACCGGGCCCGTGTCGGGTATCCAGAGCCGTCCGGCCAGCAGCGCTCTGGCCGAATCGGTGGGCAAGGTGGCTGCAGGGCGGAGAAGGTTTTTCATGGGTGCACCGAGTTAAAAATAGTTGCAGGAACGTTCAGCGAATTTTCGCCGAAATCAACGGGCGTGCCGTCCTACCCGGATTCGCGGTGACCACGTCACCTGACGCGCGTCGGCTCGACAGAGCATCACTCCGGCGTGCCAGATGCAATGGGGTCTGGTTGACGGGCCTGCCTGCAGCGGGTCATGCACGCCGTGCTTTTGCGGCACCTTCACACCGGAAAAAAATACATGGACGACTGGGTCAATCTTGTTCAATGGCCCGCCATGGCGGTCACATTGGCGGCGTCGTGGCTTGTCGCCTCCAAAAACGAGTCGCGCCGTAACACCGGCTTCTGGATCTTCTTGTTGAGCAACGCCTTGTGGATTGGCTGGGGTTGGTATGACGGCGCCTTCGCGCTGGTGGCCTTGCAGGTCGGACTGGCTGGCCTGAACATCCGCGGCGCCATCAAAACCTGATGGCACCTCTCGGCAAGCGCCCGGGGCACGCGGTGTCCAGGAGAATCAGTGTACGAGACGCTATTATTTTAATAGCTGCTTGCGCAGGATATACCTGGGCTAGAGGCCTAAAGGGCTTGAAAACTCTAATCTGAGCTGCCGGCGGGCTGTCTTCGAGGCCCCCTCGTATCTTGCGCGCTGCGGAGGGTCTCAGGCCGTGCCGAACTTGGTGTCGAACCGGATACCGACCTTTTGCAGCAACGGCGTCGGCAGCAGCCCGCCGGCACACACAATGACCACGTCGTTGCGACAACGCTCGGTCTGACCTTCAGTTTCAATTTCGACGTCGTGCTCGGAAATAGTCTTGACAGACGAATTCATCATGACCTTCAGCCTTCCTGCTGTTTGTTGCTGCTCAAGCAACAGGCGGTTTTTTTGTTTCACGCGCGAGAAAGCCGCACTGCGGTAAGACAGGCGGACGTCGGTACCTGGCTGCTCTGACAAGGCGATGGCGGCCTCCAGGGCACTGTCTCCACCGCCGACGACCAGCACCGCCTGTCCGTCGTACTGCGCCGGATCAATCAGGCGGTACACCACCTTGGCGGACTCCTCGCCGGGCACGTCCAGTTTGCGGGGTGTTCCGCGTCGCCCCATTGCCAGCAGCACACTGCGAGTCGAATACTGCCCCGCATTCGTGCGCACCACAAAACCGCCACCCTGTTTGTCGATGCCTTCCAGACACTCGCGAAAGGCGATTTCCAAGCCGGTCTTTTTCACAACGCCCAGCCAGAAGTCGAGTAGCGCTTCTTTCTGGACCTCGCCAAACTTGACGGTGCCTATCAGGGCCAGCTTGACCGGTGCGGTCATCGCGATCTTCTGCCGTGGATAGTGGTAAACCGCACCGCCCAGGGAATCTTCCTGCTCGATCAGCTTGTAGCGCAGCTTGTGATGCATCGCAGAAAGTCCTGCTGACAAACCGGCCGGGCCACAGCCGGTAATGACAACGTCATAGTCGAACGCACCTTCCTTCCGCTTTTTCACAAAGTCAATGGCCTGGCGACCCTGTTCGGCGGCTTTGCGGATCAAGCCCATGCCGCCCAGTTCACCCGCGACAAAGATTCCCGGTACGTTGGTTTCAAATTCGGGGGACACGTCAGGTATGTCGATGCCGCGCTTTTCGGTGCCGAAGACCAGCGTGATGGCTTCCACCGGGCAGGCCGCCAGGCACGCGCCGTGACCGATGCACGCGGCTGCATTCTTGAGCACCGCCTTGCCATTGATGATGCCCAACGCCTCTTCGGGGCAGGCCTTGGCACACGCGCCAGAACCGATGCAGCGGGCGTTGTTGATGACCGGATGCAGCGACGGCGGCTCGTTCAGCCCGTTGTCAATGGCTTCCTGCAGTTCTTCCTTGTGGCCCGAGCGAATGCGGCGCCGCCGTGAAAGATAAAGCACCATGCACAGGGCAATGACCGCCACGTAGAGAAAGAGGTAGTCCATGGCGCTCTACCCCGTCCTGATCGCGACCAATGAGGCGCACAAGGAGCGCGCTTCGGCAGCAGCCGTCATGGCTTGACGATGTCGCGGATCTCTACCTTCAGCGAGCCGGTGCCGACGTTGACCGGGCCCGTCTGGCCGGACAAATCACCGGCCTGCGGAAAAGCCTCTCCGGTCTTGCTGATGCGCGCACTGACAACTACAGAGGTGACACCCGAAATTTTTGCTGCGGGCGACATGGCCGTGCTGTCGTCTAGCGTGAACTGCAGCGGCAGATCTTTGACTTGTCTGCGCAAAATGGCCAGCGGCATGCCCTTGCCATCGGGGCCACGGGCGAAGACAAACAAGGTGTCGTCCGGGCCCGCCTGCTTTGCCAGATCCGGGGCCAGCGACACCGTGCCGCTGACCTGCTTGTTCGACAGGCTGACTGCGGGTTGGGCAGGCGGGGCAGAGCCGGTAGACGCGGTCGCACCTGCCAGTTTGCCCGCGACCGGGGGCAAACCGCCCAGCTCGCGCGCCTCGGCCAGGCTGGCCTGGACCTGCTGAACGTAACTGCTGTCGGTCGGCCCGAACTGTATGACCTGTTCCCAATACTTGACCGCGCCTGCGTAGTCCTTGCCGACAAAGGCATTGGTTCCTGCCAGCGCGAGCGCCTTGACGTTGCGCGGGTCAATCTTCAATGCTTTTTCGATCCACTTCATCGGCTCGCCCGCCAGCACGCGCTGATTCTTGACGGCCAGCGAATCGGCGTAGTCGGCCAGCAGTTGCGCATCGTCGGCTCGCAAAGCCACCGCACGTTCGTAGGCCGGCAGCGCCTCGGGATGGCGGCCCAGCACACTGTAGGAGCGCGCGAGCATCGCCCAACCCTCGGCGTCGTCGGGCTGGTCTTTCAGGCGCGCCGTCAGCTTCTCGGCCATGGCCTCGATCTGTTCAGCCGTTGTCTGGTGCGAAGCCGCTCCTCCGCTGGCCTGCCCGTTCTGGCCCGCACCGGCTGCAGCCACACCGCCCGGCTCAACGCGCGCACCTATGGGCGAGCCCATAACCCAGTAGCCCGCCCCGGCAATGGTCAACACCGCAACGCCCAACAGGGCCAGCAAACCTGGTGACAGGCGTTCGGCTTTCTGGACAGGAACAACCGCTGCCGTCGACTGCGCGGAAGGAGTCGTTGCAACGTCAGGGCTGGCACGGGATGCCAGCACGGAATCGAGCAATTGGCGCTCAAGCACGGCACGGTTTTCTTCGTACAGCGGCGTTGAAAGCGCGCCAGCTTCGTGCAGTTCCTTGAGCTGAAAAATCTGTTGCTTGAGCGTGGGGATATCTGGAGTCATGTCAGGTGGAGGGTGCGTTCAGCAAAGTGAATTTTTACCGGGCAGCGCGGGGATCTGGCACTCGCTCGGGTTCAGGGTCTATTTCATCCGCATCGAACATCTCGGGGGCCATGCGACTGCGCCGGCGAAGTACAAAAAACAGCGTGATGACCCCGCCGAGCAAAAATGCGGCAGGCCCAAACCACAACAGAGCCGTGGTACTTTTCAGCGGTGGCCGGTAAAGAACAAAGTCACCGTAGCGCGCGGTCATGTAGTCGATGATTTGCTTGTCGCTTTCGCCGCGCACCAGCATCTCGCGTACCTGGTTGCGCAAATCAACTGCCAGGCCCGCGCTTGAATCAGCAATGGTCTGGTTTTGACAAACCAGGCAGCGCAACTCAGCGGCAATTTCCATCACACGAGCTTCGAGTACCGGGTTTTCGACAGCGGGTGCAGCCTCTTTTGCGCGCACCGG
>JANNKV010000107.1:0-1810 GCA_031396485.1 Polaromonas sp.
GCCGGCGGTCGGCACACCTTTCAAGGGAATGCCGAAACGCGCACCAATCTGCTCGAACAAACCCGGCAGCGGCTTGCGGCAGGTGCAGCTTTCTTCGGGGCTGTGCGGGCAATAAAACACCGCATCGACCCGCCCGCCCACAGCCGCCAGCATCTTGTGCATCTTGGTGTGGATGGCGTTGAGCGACGCCACGTCGAACAAGCCACGGCCAAGCCCCGACTGGTTCGACGCAATCACCACATGCCAGCCATCATGGTTGAGCCGCGCAATCGCTTCCAGCGCGCCCGGCAGCGGGAGCCATTCTTCCGGCGTTTTGACGAAGTCGTCGCTGTCAGCGTTGATGGTGCCGTCGCGGTCGAGGATGACGAGTTTCATGGTGTATTGCCTCGAAGGGTCGGACGGCCAGCCGCCGGGCCGCCCCAAGGCAGGCCAGCCCCCTCGGGGGGCAGCGACGACACGAAGCGGGGAGCGTGGGGGCCCATCATGCGGCCAGTTTGGAAAGGTCAGCCACGCGGTTCATCGCGGCGTGCAGCGTGGCCAGCAGGCCGAGGCGGTTCAGCCGCAGGTCCATCTGTTCGGCATTGACCATCACGCCCTCGAAGAACGCATCGACCGGCGCACGCAAGGCGGCCAGCGTTTGCAGCGACGCCGTGTAGTCGCCGGCATCGAACTGCGCATTGGCTTTGAGCACTGTATTTTTCATCGCGGCGTGCAGGGCGATTTCAGCGGGCTCTTTCAGCAGCACCTCGCTGACGTGCGCGTCCACACCTTCAGTTTTCTTGAGGATGTTGCCGATGCGTTTATTGGCCGCGGCGAGGGCCGGGGCTTCTGGCAGGGCTGCGAAGGCGCGCACGGCCTGCAGGCGCTTGCCGTGGTCGCTGGGAACGTCGCTGACCTGATGCACCGCTTCCACGTTGCTGTCGGGATAGCCCTGGTCACGCCAGTAGGTCACGGCCCGCTCGTTGAGCAGCCAATCGACCTGCATGGCCTTGGGGAGCAGCAGGCCGTCGCTTTGAAACTCGGTGGCCAGCAGGCCGGCAGGAAAATGTTTGAAGACCAGCTCGATCAGGTCGTACTGGCTGAGCGGCAGGTCTTTTTCGACCAGCAGCCGCACCACGCCGAGCGCATGTCGGCGCAGGGCAAACGGGTCTTTGTCGCCCGTCGGCAAGTTACCGATGCCAAACATACCGACCAGCGTTTCGAGCTTGTCGGCCAGCGCGACCACCACGCCGACGTCATTGCGCGGCAAGGTGTCGCCGGCAAAGCGCGGCTTGTAATGGTCTTCGATCGCGTCGGCCACGTCAGCGCTCAAGCCGTCGTTGAGCGCGTAGTAGCGCCCCATCGTGCCCTGCAGTTCAGGGAACTCACCGACCATGTCAGTGACCAGATCGGTTTTGGCGAGCTGTGCGGCCTGACCCGCCTTGTGCGCCAGCGCATCGCCGCCCAGCTGCTGGCCAATCGCCTTGGCAATCGCACGCACGCGCGCGACACGCTCGCCCTGCGTGCCCAGCTTGTTGTGATACACCACTTTTCCCAGGCCTTCGACGCGCGAAGCCAGCGTCTTCTTGCGGTCCTGGTCAAAGAAAAATTTCGCATCGGCCAGACGCGGGCGCACCACGCGTTCGTTGCCGCCGATCACCAAACTGGCATCGTCGGGCGTGATGTTGCTGACGACCAGAAATTTGTTGGTGAGCTTGCCTCTAGAGTCAATCAGGGGAAAGTACTTTTGGTTCGCCTTCATCGTCAAAATCAGGCATTCCTGCGGCACGTCGAGAAATTCTTTTTCGAATTCGCAGACCAGCACATTCGG
>JANNKV010000125.1:0-6842 GCA_031396485.1 Polaromonas sp.
TTGGCAACGACTGATCCCGACCGGATATTCGAGACTGTAGTTCCCCTCTTTTTTAACTTCACTTCACAAGGTAATCACCATGAAAAACTTCAAAGCACTCCTCGTCATTTCCGCCCTGCTTTCCGCAGGCATCGCGCAGGCGGCCTCTCATGCCGGTGCGCCCATGGCAGACCCGATGAAAAAAGACGAGATGACCAAAGATGGCATGGCCAAGGACGGCATGAAGAAAGATGCCATGGGCAAAGATGCGATGGCGAAAGACGGCATGAAAAAAGACGCGATGGGCAAGGACGCGATGAAGAAGGACCCGATGGCCAAGGACGAGATGAAAAAGTAATTCACGCATCCGGAAGTCCGGGGGCGCCGCCCAGCCGGTGTCCCCATGACGTTTTATGATCGAAACAAGCCTCCAGCCCAGGTAAATTCTGCGCAAGCAGCTATCTTTATCATAGCGACTGACGTCTCACTTGGGGCGGCGTAGCGGGTCCAGCAGTGACGTCAGGCCGTTGTGGTCGATCTCATGCATCAGGCCCAGCAGCCGGCCGATCTCGCCTTTGGGAAAGCCCTCCCGCGCGAACCAGTTCAGGTAATTGCCCGGCAAGTCGGCAATCACCCGGCCCTTGTATTTGCCGTAAGGCATTTCGCGCACCAGCAGCAGTTGCAGGTCTTCGGGATTCAATGTAAAACTTGTCTGTGAGTAATTTGGGGCCGCGCAAGTGGATTTTCGGGATGAGCTGCCAGGCGCAAAATCCAAGGCAAGGCCGAGGCCTTTCCTGATTTTGCAACACCGCAAATCGCCCGAAAATCCACTTGCCTTTCGGGTTGGGATGAAATCAGGCGATTTGACTACCAAATCCCTTGCATGGGCACGAGCCCATGCGGCGTGATCTTGGCAGCCAACTCATCCTGATTGCATCCCAACGCGACCCCAAATTACTCACGGACAAGTTCTTAGCCCCCCGAGCGTTTGGGTGCGTAGCCGAGCTGCTTCAGGGCCTCCATCACCTTGCCTGCGTGATCGCCCTGCACTTCAATCACGCCGTCCTTGACGGTGCCGCCCGAACCGCAGGCCGACCGGAGCTGCTTGCCCAGCTGTGCCAGCGCCTCGTCGTCCAGCGGCACACCCTCGACGCGTGTGACGGTTTTGCCGCCGCGTCCTTTGGTCTGTCGCGACACGCGAACCACACCGCCTGGCACCGAACGCACACTGGTTTTTTTGCACACGCAGGCCGCGATGGCCTTGCCGCAATCCGGACACATCCTTCCGGCATCTGTAGAGTAAACGAGGCGGCTAGTGTGGTGTTGCATGCTGGACGGTACCAATAAAACTGATGGATTTTTGCTCAGGGCAAGGCGTAAAACGCAGCAATAGTCCACTATTGCGAGGCTTTACAACGCGGCCCTGGGCGAAAAGACGCAGTTTTATGTGCCGGATAGCATGCAACACCACACTAATGCTCATGGGAGTGTCATCGGGAAGATACAAAAACAGGGTCGGATCGGTCCGGGCTGGCGCTTCGAAGTGGTAATCGTGAACTATTTAACGAAAGCGAGGCGATCTCCCTTATAACCGGAGCTGCGAACCCCGACTGGACAATTCGGCAAGCCAACGGCTGCGAGGCTACCTCAGCAATTTCAGGACTCCCGACCATGACTTTGAGCACTCTTTTCATCGGCATCTGCATCTGCCTGGGCAGCATCGGCCTGGGTGCCGTGGCCTACGAGCGCTGGCTCAGTCATCTCATTTCAGTCCGCAAAAAAATGGCACGCGCACATCCGCTTCGGCGAATTCCCCTGAGCAGCAAAGACGAATTGCAGGTGTGGCGCTGGCTCGAAGAAGTCTTCCCGGATCAGCACGTCCTCTTGAGAATGCCGCTCACCAGTTTTACCGAGCCGAACAATCTGGAAGGCGACGCGCATTGGCAAGCGCTTCTGGGTTCAGTCAGTTTTGCCTGCGCGGTCTGCAATGACCACGGCACCGTGCTGGGCTGTGTCGATGTGCTTGGTCAGGGCGAATTGCTCAATCGCAAACATGCGTTCAAACGCGAGTTGCTCGGGCGGGCCGGCATTGCGTACTGGATTGTCGAAAACCGCACACGCCCTGATACCGCCCTGCTGCGCAAGCAGTTCCTGAACTTCGTGCCGCACGCCGATGAAAAGCGGCGCAAGCGGGCGAGGCCTGCGGCATCGCTGATGCAGCGACTCCATTTCACGCGCATGGGCACCAGTGCGTCGGAGTTGACCCGGGCCGGCATTTCGCCGCAGCGGTTGAAGTCAAGCCTGCAACTGGCCTCGCTGGCGCAGGCGCTACGAGCCCGCTTTTCCCCTGCACCAGCTCAAAAGATTCGTCCGTTTTATCTCACTGGCGACTCGGTCGCCTGAGGTTCGCGCAGACCAACGGCTGACGCGGCGAGAACGCGCAGTCAGACCGTGGCAAACATGAACTGCATTTTGGTGCCAGCCAGATTCAGCACGTCGTTGTCAGCCAGCATTTGCGCGTCCTTGCCCAGTTCCTTGCCATTGAGCGACGCGGCGGTTTGCCCCTCCATCGCGGTGACGTAGTAGCCGTCGCGGCGGTGAGAAATCGAAATCACGGACACGCCCGGCTGGCCGAAGGTCGTGACCGCTTTGACCACCGGCACTTCCAGCCCGGCCGACGAGCCGTTCAATACCTTCAGGCAGGCCAGCCGCACGCCGCCTGTGCCCGGAAACCCGATCGAATCCAGTGACATGGCCCGTGTGTTGTCGGCCACGGCACGCGGCTTGACGGTTTCCTTGGCCAGATATTCGACCCGGAAATTGCCCACGCCAATCGAGTCCTTGTCGTGCAGCAGTTCGCGCGACCGGATCATGTGCCCGTTGAGGTAGGTGCCGTTGGTGCTGCCGAGATCGTCGACATAGACATCGGACGCGCCCTGCAGTTCGAAAACGCAGTGCTCGCCGCTGACGACCATGTTGTCGAAAACCATGTCGTTGTGGCGTTTGCGGCCCAGCGTGGTTTTCGGCTTTTTAAGGCTGATCCGCATGATTTCGACGCCCTCTACGGAGGCGATAAGTTGAGGCATGGACACTTCCCTGATAAACGGTGCCGGACTGGGCCGACTATGGATGGCACTTCATCGTAGCGGCCCTTTATGTATGGCACAAGTTCTGCGGGCGCTGCTGCGACGTTCCGGACGATTCCGTGCGGAAATTGCGAAACTTTCGGGGTTTTATTTCGACTTGACGTTTTCGGTCTGGCAGGCGGCGCGAATCAGGCGAGCGGTCGGGTTCGGCTCCATGTCCCGAAACAGCATGGGGCGAATCTCCCGTTTGGAGTAAGCCGTTTTTCCGTGGGGCTCGCCCTGCCACAGGGGTTCACCGAAAAACTCGATTGACACATAACGCCCCGTCCGGGCCACGCAGTCGATCAGCACATCAGAGTCATATGACCGGTAGACAACACCATCCCAGCTTCTGCGCTCGGTGGTGCGACTGACCCGAAGACGAACCGTGCGCGAGGCACCCGCGCGATTGAAGGTCACCGGATCGACCTGAACCGTGTCCGCAGTCGGGTCCGTGGCGTCGCCGGTCACGGTAAGCCACTGCGTCTGCGCGAAAGCAGGGTGGCTACCCAAAACCGTGAGGGCGAACAGGAATAGTTTGACCAATTGCTTCCGATGCAGTTGCGCAGCTGATGATTTGAGTGCCACAGCTTACACGCTGTCGGACTGATGTCCTACATCGCGAGTTTCCGAAATACGAATGGACAAATTCAGAAACTCAAAGAATTTTCGCCAAACAGGCAGGTTTGATGCTCAAGAGAGCCGCCATCCCAGTCAAAATCTCCGCAGTCAGCTATCATTTATATAGCAAAACTGATTAGTCTGCTACAAACCGGTCGTTGAACCGGGCTTCGTCTGCGGCGGTCTCCAGCGTTACCAGCTGGCCCATTTTCATGTCCGTCAGCCGGCAGGCGGCAAACAGACTGAACCTGCCGGCAAAACCATAGCTTTCCAGGTCAATCAGCATGTAGGGGTGAGGCACAAACACCCGGTGCTCAAAAATGCTGCGGTGGCGGTTGCGCGGTGACGGGAAAAGCTTGTAGAGCCCGTCTTCGGTGATCTGAACGGCCATGATTGTTTGCGTGCCTCAGGGGTGAACGGGAAGATAAGCGGGTGTGCTGTATTCTGCTGCATCACAAAGCACCCCATGACCGAACACCGCCCAACCCCCGACAAAGAACAGATCGCCCTGCTGGAGCCCTTTGACCGGCTGGGTCTGGGCGAGATTCAGGTGGTTTCCGGCCCCGCGCACGCGTCTGCGGCCCTGGCCGAATTGGCAGGCGCCACGGTGCTGGGTTTCGACACCGAATCAAAACCGACTTTTGCGAGAAATGAAGCGTCCGACGGCCCGCATATCGTCCAGCTTTCCACCGTCCGCAAGGCGTGGATTTTCCAGCTGCAAGACGCCGAGTGCCGCCGCGCCGTGGCCGTGCTGCTCGAATCGCCCGCCATCATCAAGGCCGGTTTCGGCCTGGGCGACGACCGCAAGCGCATCACCAGCAAACTGGGCGTTGACCTGCAGGGCGTGCTCGACCTCAACACCGTCTTCAGGGAGCAGGGATACCGCAAGGACATGGGCGTGCGCGGCGCAGTGGCGGTGCTGTTCAACCGACGCTTCATCAAGTCCAGAAAAGCCACCACCTCGAACTGGGCCAACCCGCGGCTGACAGAGGCGCAGATCATCTACGCCGCCAACGATGCCTATGCGGCGATGCGGGTGTTTGACGAGTTGGGGCTTTGAGCGCGGCACCGGCGGCTCTGCCCTGAAATATTAGTCCATCCGGCCTGTAGCCCAATCATTACCTGCGCTGGCAGCTATTTATTTTATAGCGCCTGGTGGTTTTTGGATGCCACCGCTTGCTCAGTCCTCGATCAGTCCTCAATCAGTCCGCGGTCGTGCCGGCGGTGCAGGGTCAGCGCCGCCATGTCTTCGCGGTGGCGACCCAGCACCAACTCGGCCAGCGGCAAAAACTGCTGCTCCTCAAAAACGGCATGCGCCCGATAGGCCTGCACCAGCGCTTCCACATCCTCCCGCGCAACATGCGCCAGCCGCCCTTTGGCGATCGCTTTGACGGTGGGCTCCAGTTGCATCCAAAGCGCCTCAATGCGGCGGTGATCCGCTGTCAGCCGCGTCACCATGGCTCCGACGCGATTGAGTTCCTCCCCGGCTGCGGCGCGGCGCAGTACGACAGGAAACACGTCCAGCTCTTCATGGGCATGGTGTTCAAACATTTCATGCCTGAACAGCACCAGCATGTTGGCGGCAACGGTGCGCGCCTGCTCCGCAGCGTCTTCCAGCTCAGGCAACTGCCCAAACGCCTGCAGCTGCGACAAAATTCCCAGAAGCGCCTCTGACACGTTGGTCAGCGCGTCATGGGCGTTCCGGTGGATTTGACTTGCAGGCTGGGTGGTCATCCGCTGAATGTAGGAGCGCACAAATGCAGGCGAGTTGCGCTAGATCAACGCCAGCCCAGCCAGCCGCCCTGGCGGAGCCGGCGCGGGAGGCGTGCTAGCAGAACACGATATCCAGCAGCGCCGGGTCGTCCGCCCAGTTCAGCAGCGCGTGCGAGGAAAGGCGGTAACTGAAGAAAACGATCTGTTCGATCAGGCCAGCAAAACTCACAGCGCCGCCATCAATTGGCCGATGCCGATGAGGCAGATGCAGCCTTGGCCTGTGCAGCCTTGCGGTCGTCAACCACCTTTTGCGCCGCCGGGCGCTCACCGATCATCTTCACGTAGGGCTTGTAGTCAATGCCGGCCGCCAGCAGCAGGTCTTCGCCGTAAACCGCCTTGGTCGCCATGCCGATGACCGGCAGGCCGGCAAAAGCGGCGCAATCGGCCTGCGTGAAGGTGTCGCCCGCCACAAAGGGGGCGAATTTCACCAGCCCCTTGAACGCAGCAATGTTTTTGTCGAGCTGTTTTTTGACGCGAGCCTGGGCGCTTTCGCTCACCGCGCCGCCAAAAAACGCCTGCGAGTACAGCTCACGCGCCACCAGTTCAAGGTGCAGGTCGATGAAGGTGATCAGCTCGCGCATCTTGGCTGCGGCGAAGGGATCGGCCGGCACCAGTGGTGTGCCCGGATAGGCCGCCTCGATGTATTCCATGATGGCCTGGCTTTCGCACAGCGCGCCCTGCGACGTGCGAATGAACGGAATCTTGCCCAGCGGTGACATGGCAAACACGGCCGCATCGGCGTTTTTGGGGTGCACGAATTCTTCGGTGAAGGGCACGTTTTTTTCCAGCAACGCGAGTTTGACCTTGTTGTAGTAGTTGGAAACGGAGAAGCCGCAGAGGACAAGCATGGAAATAGTCCCGGAAATTTGTAGTGGCCGTAGTCTATGCGCTGAAAAACGCCCGCGCGTGCAACCCTGGCGACAGCGCCGACACCCCTCGGCCGGTGCCCCACTGAACCTTCCGGGCCAACCGCACTCCAAAGTGCTGGCACCCGCGCAAAATGGTGCAGTTGCAGCGCGACGGTAAGGAACCGCTTGCAAGGCCGACCAACAGCAGGCGACACCATCAATGCAGCGCCAGTCAACCCGGAAAGCAAACCCATGATGAGCCGACGAAATATCCTCCATACCGTACTGGGCGCAGGGGCCCTGACCGCCACCGTCGCCGGCCTGCGTGGCCTGTTTGGCTCCGCACCCGCACATGCCGCGGAAGCCGCACGGACGTACGAAGTAACGCGGACCTCGGCGGAATGGCAAAAACTGCTCAAGCCGGACCAGATCCATGTCTTGCGCCAGGCTGGCACGGAGCGCCCGGGCTCCAGCCCGCTGAACAAGGAAAAGCGCG
>JANNKV010000144.1:0-11153 GCA_031396485.1 Polaromonas sp.
CGCTGTTCGACACCGCTACGCTCTACGGCTTTGGTGCCAACGAAACGCTGGTCGGCCGCGTCTTGAGCCCGCATCGCAGCCGCTTCACGCTGGCCAGCAAATGCGGCCTGCAGGGCGTCGATGTCAATGGCAACGGCAAGCTGGTCCGCGTCATCGACGGCCGCCCCGCGACCATCCAGGCCACCTGCGAAGACAGCCTGCGCCGCCTGAAAACCGATGTCATCGACCTGTATTACCTGCACCGCTGGGACAAGAAAGTACCGATCGAAGACAGCGTGGGCGCCCTTAGCGATTTGGTGCGACAAGGAAAAGTCCGCACCATCGGCCTCAGCGAAGTCTCAGCCGCCACATTGCGCCGCGCTCACGCCGTGCACCCGATCACCGCCGTGCAAACCGAGTATTCACTGTGGACGCGCAACCCCGAAATTGCACTGCTGCAGGCGTGCAAGGAACTGGGCACCGCCTTCGTCGCCTTCAGCCCGGTAGCGCGCGCCTTCCTCACCGGCAAGCTGCTCGACGTGACCACGCTAGACGCCAAAGATATTCGCCGCAGCATGCCGCGTTTCGAGTCCGCCAACTACGCAGCTAACCTCCAGCTGCTGCCCGCCTACCAGGCTGTCGCGGCCGAGGCCGGCTGCACGCCAGCGCAACTAGCACTCGCCTGGCTGCTGAACCGCGGCGACCACATCATCCCCATCCCCGGCACCACCAGCCTGGCGCACTTGGCCGAAGACCTGGCGTCAGTCGATATGAAACTCAGCCCGGCCATCATGGCCAAGCTCGACGCGCTGATCAACGAGAAAACCGTGACCGGCGGTCGCTACAACGCGCAGTCGCAGAGCGAGGTGGATACGGAGCAGTTTTGAAGCGGCGCGGCCTGCGATTTCATGCAGGTGAAGTTGCTCGCTGTCGCTATCAAAATAAGAGCTGCTCGCGCAGGTTCTGTGTGGGCTAGAGGCCGATTTTGCTCAAAAACTAGCCCGATCTGGTGCTGGCCCTAGAATTGCTGGCAACGGAGGGCGGATGACACCAGAAGCCAGGGCCAGACAAACTATAGGGGCGGTACTTGGCGGCATAATCCCAGGAGAGCACACCATGATTGACATCATCGAACAACACCGCCCCGAAGTTGCCGTACTGTGCGGCCGTTTTGGCGTGCAAAGTTTGGAGGTGTTTGGCTCGGCTGCCGATGGCGCGTTTGACCCGGCTCACAGCGATATCGATTTTTTGGTCGAGTTCAGCCATGACGACGCGGGTAGCCTGTTTCACCGCTACTTTGGGCTGCAGGAAGCGCTGGAGCAATTGTTTGGTCGCAAGATCGATCTGGTGACGGCCTCCGCGCTTAGAAACCCGTATTTCATTGCTGCTGTTAACCAGTCCCGCCAATCTGTCTATGCATCCGCGCGCGCCCAAGCTGCTTGAAGATATCCGCAGCACTGCGGATTTTGTCAAGGTAGCGACGCAGGGCGTGACGCTGGAGCAATTCAAGCAGGACCGGCTGCTGCGCCAAGCCGTGGAGCGCAATTTTGAAATCATCGGTGAAGCCATGCGCCGTCTGGAAAAAGACGACCCCGACACCGCTGCCTGCATCGCCGACTACCGCCGCATCATCGCGTTTCGCAATGTCTTGATCCACGGATATGACGTGATCGACCCCGCCATTGTGTGGAGCGCTATTGCAGATGACCTTGCGCCTTTGTTAAGGGATGTGCAGGCGTTGCTGGATGGCTTGGGTTGACCCGTGGACGGCTGCTCGATGCTGCATTTGAGCAGGTGTGAATGAAGTCGCTATCAAAAAAATAGCTGCTCGCGCATGTGTCTTAAGGGCTAGCGGCCAATTCGGCATAAAAAAGCCGCTGCAACTACCAGCGGCTTTCTGACTGCGCTTTTGCAGAATCAAGCCGAACCCCAAACCTCCTGCGCCGTCTCAATCACCAGCCGCAGTTTTGCGCGCTGCGCTTCCACCGCAATGTCATTGCCGTGCACGGTGCTGCTAAAGCCGCACTGCGGTGACAGCGCCAACTGATCCAGTGGGGCGTAATGCGCAGCGGCTTCGATGCGGCGCTTCAGGTCGTCTTTGTCTTCGAGGGTGCCGAACTTGGTGGTGACCAGGCCGAGCACGACGGTTTTGCCTTTGGGCAGGAAGCGCAGCGGTTTGAAGTCGCCGCTGCGGGAGTCGTCGTATTCCATGAAGTACGCATCCAGATTCATTTCCTTCAGCAATGCCTCTGCGACCGGCTCGTAGTTGCCTGATGCAGCGTGGGTGCTCTTGAAATTGCCGCGGCAAAGGTGCATCGCCAACGTCATGCCGGCCGGTTTTTGTGCGACGACGAGGTTGATGAATTGGGCATAGCGGTGCGGCAGTTCGTTGGGGTCATCGCCGCGCTGGCGGGCCGCTTCGCGCATTTTTTCGTCGCACAAATAGGCGAGGTTGGTGTCGTCCATCTGCACGTAGGTGCAGCCGGCGGCAGCCAGGCTGCGCAGCTCGTCGCCGTAGGCATTGGCCACGTCCTGATAAAACTCGGGGTCCAGCTCGGGGTAGTGCTGGCGGCTGATGCCGGCGCGGCCGCCGCGAAAGTGCAGCATCGTCGGCGACGGAATCGTCACCTTCGGCGTGTTGCCTGCGCTAACCTGGCTCTTGAGGTACTGAAAGTCGGCCAGCTGAATGTCCTTGACATGGCGCACCTTGTCGATCACGCGCATCACCGGCGGGGCCAGTTCCTGCGTGCCGTCGGGCCTTTGAATGGTGACGGGAATGTCGGTCTTCACGCCGCCGATCTGCTCCAGAAAATCGATGTGAAAGTAGGTGCGACGAAACTCGCCATCGGTGATGCTTTTCAGGCCCACGTCTTCCTGAAACTTCACGATCTCGGCAATCGCCTTGTCTTCAACCGTGCGCAACTGTTCGGTGGTGATCATCCCTTTGGCTTTTTGCTCGCGGGCTTCCAGCAGGTATTTGGGGCGCAAAAAACTGCCGACGTGGTCATAACGGGCGGGCAGGTGAGGGGCGGCTGTTGTCATGGCTGTTCCTTGGGGTTGTTTGCGGGAAGGCTGCATGTTAAAGCATCATGAGAGCGTAGCAATGAATACAGCGAATCCGTAAAAAAACCTATTAATGCGTTATTTTGTTGATTTTTAGCGGTTTATGTATACAGTCCGTATCCATGCAAGCTGCTGTGCCTCTATTTCCGCTGAACGCCTGGTACGCCGCCGCCTACGATGTGGAAGTCGCCCGCACGCTGCTGCCGCGCACCATCTGCAAGCAAAAACTGGTGATGTTTCGCAAGCTCGACGGCGGCGTGGCCGTGCTCGAAGACGCGTGCTGGCACCGCCTGCTGCCGCTGTCGATGGGGCGGCTTGATGGGGACGAGCTCACCTGTGGCTACCACGGCCTGGTCTACAACGCGCAGGGCCGCTGCACCCACATGCCGAGCCAGGAAACGCTGAACCCGTCGGCCTGCGTGCGCACGTATCCGGTCGTTGAAAAACACCGCTTCATCTGGGTCTGGCCCGGCGACCCGGCCCAGGCCGACCCGGCGCTGGTGCCCGACATGCACTGGAACGAGGACCCGGCCTGGGCTGGCGATGGCAAGCTGATCACCGTTAAGTGCGACTACCGGCTGGTGGTGGATAACCTGATGGACCTGACGCACGAGGCTTTTGTGCACGGGTCGAGCATCGGCAACCGCGAAGTGGCTGAAGCGCCGTTTGTGGCTACGCACGGCGACCGCACCGCCACTGTCACGCGCTGGATGGAAAACATTGAGGCGCCGCCGTTTTGGGCCGGGCAAATCCAGCATGCGCGCGGCTATGCGGGGCCGGTTGATCGCTGGCAGATCATCAAGTTCGAAGCGCCTTGCACGGTGACGATTGATGTCGGTGTGGCTGAGGCGGGCAGCGGCGCGCCGCAGGGTGACCGCAGCAAAGGCGTCAATGGCTATGTGCTCAACACCATCACGCCCGAGACGGATGGCAGCTGCCATTACTTCTGGGCCTTTGCGCGTAACTATTGCCTGGGCGAACAAGCCCTGACACATAAATTGCGCGAAGGCGTGGCGACCATCTTTCGTGAAGACGAGCACATTCTGGAAGCGCAGCAAATCGCGATGCAGGAACACCCCGACCACCCCTTCTACAACCTCAATATCGACGCCGGTTCGATGTGGGCACGCCGGCTGATTGACAAGCAGGTGGCGCGGGAGACGCCCGTTGGTGGCACGCGCGCGCCGGTAATTCCCATTCATCAGGCCGCGTAACAACATGACAGTCGCTATAAAAAACATAGCTGCCAGCGCAGATTCTGCCTGGGCTGAGGGCCAAAATGGCACTGAAAATTCACAGGTCAGCGCGCAGGTCAGCGCGCAGGTAAGGGCGTTGTTGAAGCTGCGCGAGTTGATCCTCTCTAGCGAGCTGGCGGGCGGCACGCGCATTGCCGAACTCGCCATCGTCGAGCGACTGGGCATGTCGCGCACCCCCATACGTGCCGCGCTGATGCGGCTGGAGCAGGAAGGTCTGCTCGAAGCGCTGCCCAACGGCGGCTATGCCGTCAAGACTTTTTCCGAACGTGACATTGCCGATGCGATTGAACTGCGCGGCACGCTCGAAGGCTTGCTGGTGCGGCTGGCCGCCGAGCGCGGCGCACCGGCGGTGGTGCTGGCCGAGGCCAAGGACTGCCTTCGCCAGATCGACGCGGTGCTGGCGCAACCCGCGCTCAGCGACGATGCTTTCTCCAGCTATGTCGATTTGAACGAGCGCTTTCACGCACTGGTGTGCGAAATGGCCGACAGCCCCGTCAGCGTCAGGCAGCTGGAGCGCGTGGTCAGCCTGCCGTTTGCCTCGGCCTCGGCCTTCGTGGTGGTGCAGTCCAACTCACCGCAGGCGCGCGACATGCTGGTGGTGGCGCAAGACCAGCACTGGCAGGTGCTGGACGCGATTGAGCGCGGCGAGGGCACGCGCGCCGAGGCGCTGATGCGTGAACATTCGCGTCTGGCGCAGCGCAACCTGCGCCTGGCGCTGTCGGGCCAGGGCGGGGCGCAGATGCCCGAGTCGATGAAGGCGATGAAGCTGATTCGCCGGCGCGGCTAGACATATGGCCCCCACGCTTGCCACTTTGTGTGCTTCGCTGCCCCCCGGAGGGGGCGCTGCGCCTGCGGCCCGGCAAAGCCGGTTCCGCGGCCCCGGCTTGAAGAGACAGATGCCAACAGTTAGCGAATCATGAAAAGCAACCAGACCCTGTACCCGGCCACGTTGGTGGCCCTGCGGGACGTGACACCGACCGTGCGCGAATTTGAGATCCGTACGGCGCACGGCATGCCTGCGTATTGGCAAGCGGGCGCGCATCTGCAGATGCAGGTGCTGGTCAACGGCCAGTCGCAGATTCGCTCGTATTCGCTGGTCGGCCTGCCCGACGGGCAATGCTTTCGTATCGCCGTCAAACGGATGGATGGGGGCCGCGGCGGTTCGCGCGCCATGTGGCAACTGGCCGTGGGCGACAGCCTGCAGATCAGCGATGCGCAAAACCATTTTCAGCTCGACCTGTCGGCACCGCACTATTTGCTGATCGCTGGCGGCATCGGCATCACACCGCTGGTGATGATGGCGCAGCAGCTGGCCGCGTATGCCAAAAAGTCTGGCGCCACGCTGCGCATGCTGTACGGCGCGCGCACGCAGGACGAGCTGGCGTTTTTGCCGCTGTTGCGTGAAGCGCTGGGTGAATCGCTGCGAACCTTTGTAGCCGACCGGGGTGAGATTCCCGACTTTGCCGCTGCCATCAGCGCCTTGCCTGCCGGCGGGCAGCTCTACACCTGCGGCCCGGTACCCATGCTGGAGGCGATCAGGAAAGCCTGGGCGGATGCAGGCCGGCCGCTGAGCGACCTGCGCTTTGAAACCTTCGGCAGCAGCGGGTGCTTTGCCGCGCAGGCCTTCCGCGTGCAGGTGCCGCGCCACCACATCGACATCATGGTGCCGGCCGACACCACGCTTCTCGATGCGCTTGAGAGTGCAGGCGTTGAGGCACTGGCGGATTGCCGGCGCGGCGAATGCGGGCTGTGCGCTATGGATGTGCTGGGGGTGGACGGCGAGATTGACCACTGCGATGTATTTTTGAGCGAGCACGAAAAGCAGCAGAACACGCGCATCTGCGCCTGCGTCTCGCGTGTGGTGGGCGCGCTGACGCTTGATTCTTCCTACCGGCCCGAGGTTTGACCCCTCATGAAAGGGCCTGATTTACAGTACCGCACCGCGCCACCGACCTTCACCCCCTAATTTTTCGATTTATTCAACAGGAGACAAGCATGAAAAAAAGAACCTTTATCCAGGCTGCGGCCATCACCACCCTGGCGCTGGCCGGCGCAAGCGCCGGTGCGCAAGGCAACACCTTCAAGATCGGACTCGTCTTGCCGATGACCGGTCAGCAAGCCAGCACCGGCCGCCAGATCGAAGCGGCTGTGCGCCTTTATATGGCGCAAAACGGCGACACCGTGGCCGGCAAAAAGATCGAGTTGATCCTGAAGGACGACACCAGCGTGCCCGACGTCACCAAGCGCCTGGCGCAAGAGTTGGTGGTCAACGACAAGGTCAACGTGCTGGCCGGTTTCGGCATCACGCCGTCGGCGCTGGCCACAGCCCCGATCGCCACGCAATCGAAGACGCCGCAGGTCGTGATGGCGGCCGCCACGTCCAGCATCACGCAGGCATCGCCGTACATCGTACGCACCAGCTTCACCTTGCCGCAGGCGGCTGTCGCGCTGGCTGACTGGGCACCGAAAAACGGCATCAAGAAAGTCGTCACGCTGGTGAGCGACTACGGACCCGGCATCGACGCCGAAAAATTCTTCAAGGAACGCCTGACCTTCAACGGCGGACAAGTGACCGAGGCGCTGCGTGTGCCGCTGCGTAACCCCGACTTCGCGCCTTTTCTTCAGAAAGTGCGTGATCTGAAACCCGATGCGCTGTTTGTATTTGTGCCGTCCGGCGCCGGCGCTGCGGTGATGAAACAGTTTCTGGAACGTGGCATGGACAAGGCCGGCATCAAGCTGATCGGCACCGGCGACGTGACCGACGACGACCAGCTCAACGACATGGGCGACGGCGCGCTGGGCGTGGTCACGTCGCACCACTATTCGGCAGCGCACCCGTCAGCAGCCAACAAGAAATTCGTCGAAGCGTTCGGCAAGGCCAATAAGGGCATGCGCCCGAACTTTATGGCAGTCGGCGGCTACGACGGCATGCGCGTCATTTATGAAGCGCTGCGCGTCACCAAGGGTAATGGCGGCGGCGACGCACTGCTGGACGCGATGAAAGGCCAGATTTTCGAGAGCCCGCGCGGCCCGATGTTCATCGACGCGCAAACCCGCGACGTGGTTCACAACATTTATTTGCGCAAGGTCGAGCGCAAAGACGGCCAGCTGCACAACGTCGAGTTTGATGTGATCAAGGACGTTAAAGATCCCGGCAAGACGAAGTAATTGCACACCCCTATCCAGGCTCATTGCGTGTAGCCTTTTCCCCCCTTGCAGGGGGCAACGCTAGCGGCCCGGCAAAGCCGGTTCCGCGGCGTTCCTGAAACGGCCTCATTCAAGCAGCTCCTGACTATCCGGCCAAAACATGCTCACCATTCTTTTCGACGGCATCGCCTACGGCATGCTGCTTTTTATTCTGGCTGTCGGCCTGGCCGTGACGATGGGCTTGATGAATTTCATCAACCTCGCCCACGGCGCGTTTGCCATGGTCGGCGGTTACATCACGGTGCTGTTGATGCAGCGGCTGGGCGTGCCGTTTCTGGTCTGCCTGCCGCTCGCGTTTCTGGGCTCGGCATTGCTCGGCGGCGTGCTGGAGCGCACTCTGTACCGGCCGATGTACAGCAAACCGCACCTCGACCAGGTGCTGTTTACCATCGGCCTGACCTTCATGGCGGTGGCCAGTGCGGACTATTTCATCGGTTCTTCGCAGCAGATCATCCAGTTACCTGAATGGCTGAAGGGCCGCACGGAAATAGGCGAGGGCGCCTGGATGCTCGGCATGGGCCACTACCGGCTTTTCATCGTCGCGGTGTGCGCTGCGCTCACCATCGCGTTGCAGTACGTACTGGCCAAGACCCGCTTCGGCAGCCGGCTGCGCGCGTCGGTCGATGACCAGCGCGTCGCGGCGGGTCTGGGCATCAATGTCAACGTGGTGTTCCTCTCGACATTTGCCGTCGGCTCGGGCCTGGCTGGCCTGGGCGGTGCGCTGGGCGCCGAGGTGCTGGGGCTGGACCCGACCTTTCCGCTGAAATTCATGATCTACTTTTTGATCGTTGTCGCCGTCGGTGGCACCACGTCGATTACCGGCCCGCTGCTGGCCGCCTTGCTGCTTGGCATCGCCGACGTGGCGGGCAAGTACTACATCCCAAAAATGGGTGCGTTCATCGTCTACAGCCTGATGATCGCGATTTTAATCTGGCGTCCGCAAGGGCTCTTTGTGCGCAGGGGTGCCAAATGACACAGCAAGCTACGCGAAAGGTGCAGGACGCTCTGCGCACCAGCGCCCGCTGGAAGGTTTGGGAGCCGGTGTTCTGGTTGCTGGCGCTGGCCTCGCCGTTTGTGCTGGGCACGCACGCGCTCATCATCAACGAGATCGCCATCGTTGCGCTGTTTGCGATTTCGCTCGATCTGGTGCTGGGCTACAGCGGCATCGTGTCGCTGGGCCATGCGGCGTTCTTCGGCATGGGGGCGTATGTGGCGGCGCTGTTTGCCAAGCTGGTGATGCCTTATCCGCTGGTCGGGCTGCTGGTGGCCATTGCCGCATCGACGCTGCTCGGCGCGCTGTGCAGCATGACGGTGCTGCGCGGCAGTGACCTGACGCGGTTGATGGTGACATTGGGCGTTGCGCTGATTCTGCTGGAACTGGCCAACAAGCTCGACTGGCTGACCGGCGGCGCCGACGGCCTGCAGGGCGTGGTGATGGGGCCGCTGCTGGGGCGCTTCGAGTTCGATTTGGCGGGCAAGACTTCAGCCTGGTATTCCATCACTGTGGCGCTGATCTTTTTCGTCCTGGCGCGGCGGCTGACGGGCTCTGCTTTTGGCGCCACGCTGATGGCGATTCGTGACAACCGCCTGCGCGCCATGTCAATCGGAATACCGATCCCCAGTCGGCTGGTCGTGATTTATGCAGTGGCGGCCGGCATCGCCGGTGCTGCCGGTGCGCTGCTGGCGCAAACCACCGGCTTCGCGTCGCTCGACGTGTTTGCGTTCGACCGCTCGGCCGACGTGATGCTGATGCTGGTCATCGGCGGCACCGGCTGGCTTTACGGCGGCGTGGCCGGCGCGATTGTCTTCAAGATCATGCAGGACGTGATCTCTTCCATCACCCCGCAATACTGGACGTTCTGGATCGGGCTTTTTCTGGTCATATTGATGCTGGTCGGCCGCGAGCGTCTGCTTCGCCCGTGGACCTGGTTCAAGCGGAGCGGCGCATGACGATCAACTCAAGTTCGCAGGAAACCGTGCTGTCTGCCCAGGGGCTGGTCATGCGCTTTGGTGGCATCACCGCCACCAACAACGTCACGCTCGATTTGAAAAAAGGCGCACGCCATGCGCTGATCGGCCCGAACGGCGCCGGCAAGACGACGTTGATCAATCTGCTCACGGGTGTGTTGCAGCCCACCGAAGGCCGCATCACGTTGCTCGGAGAAGACATCACGCAGCTGGCGCCGCACCAGCGCGTCAGGCGCGGCATGGTGCGCACCTTCCAGATCAACCAGCTGTTTGACTCACTCACGCCGCTGCAAACGCTGTCACTCACCGTGTCGCAGCACCTCGGCTTGGGCGCGACCTGGTGGAAGCCGCTGGGCAGCAATGCGCAGGTCGTGGAACGCTGCGCGCAGTTGCTGGAGCAATTTCATCTGCTTGACGTGATGATGCAGCCGACCCGCGTACTGCCCTATGGCAAACGCCGCCTGCTGGAAATTGCGATTGCGCTGGCCTGCGAGCCGCGCGTGTTGCTGCTCGACGAGCCCGTGGCAGGCGTGCCCGCCGGTGAGCGTGAAGAGTTGCTGCAGACGGTTGCCGCGCTGCCGGCCGATGTGTCGGTGCTGCTGATTGAGCATGACATGGACCTGGTTTTCAGCTTCGCCACCCGTATGACCGTGCTGGTCAATGGCACGGTGCTGACCGAAGGCGACCCGTCGCAGATTGCGAACGACCCCGAAGTCAAGGCGGTGTACCTGGGTCATGGCGACGAGGTGCAGCATGGCTGACCTGTTGAAAATTGACACCTTAAGCGCTGGCTATGGCGAAGCGGTGGTGCTCAACAACATTTCGCTGACACTTGGCGAAGGCCAGACGCTGGCGCTGCTGGGCCGCAACGGCACCGGTAAGACAACCCTGATCAACACACTGGCTGGCGCCACGCGGCAGCGCGGCGGCAGCATCAGGCTGGGCGCTGGGGCTTCAGGTGTGGCGCTGCACAGCATGCCCTCGCATGAGCGCGCGGCAGCCGGCATCGGTTGGGTACCGCAGGAGCGCAATATTTTCAAGTCGCTGACGGTCGACGAAAACCTGGGCGCTGTGGCGCGCCCGGGTGCGTGGACGCCTGCGCGCGTGTACGGCATGTTCCCGCGTCTGGCAGAACGCAAGGGCAACCTGGGCACCCAGCTGTCGGGCGGCGAGCAGCAGATGCTGGCTGTCGGCCGTGCGCTGGTATAGACCCCGCGCTTGCTGCTGCTCGACGAGCCGCTGGAGGGCCTGGCTCCGATCATCGTCGAGGAGCTGCTGCGCGCGATCCAGCGCATCACACGCGATGAAGGCCTGTCGGCGATCATCGTCGAGCAGCATCCGCAGGCGATTCTTAAAATCTCTGACAGCGCTGTGGTGCTGGACCGCGGAACCGTCGTGCATTCGGGCACGGCACTGGAATTGCGGCAACGGCCAGAATTGCTGGAACAGTTGCTGGGTGTTGCGCGCTGAATTGGGGCGCTATGTAATTAATAGCTGCTTGCGCATGTATTACCTGGGCTGCAGCCTGTTTTTATATGGAAAGACCATGATTTTCTTGCGTTCTGCTCTCCGTTTGTTGGCTACCGTGGTTTTGATTCAGTCGGCCTCGGCGCAAACTTTTCCCAGCAAACCGCTACGCATCGTCGTGCCCTTCGGCGCGGGTGGCGTTGCCGACCTGAC
>JANNKV010000150.1:0-18380 GCA_031396485.1 Polaromonas sp.
GCAGGCCTTCCCAGTTCTTGACTTCGATCAGGAAAAGCGCGCTGTTGGTGGTGCTCTGGTGCGCCCGCGACATCACCCGCATCAATCGCTCGACCAGCACGCTGTTGGTAGCCAGTCCTGTCAGCGGATCAACGGTTTCAGCCGAGGCGCTACGCAAGCGACTTTCGTTGAGCAGGCGGCTGCGCCACACCAGCGCCAGGTAAATTGGGGGAACCTGCAGCAGCAGCATCAGGACCAGCGGCCAATGTGCCTGATCCGCTTTGAGCAGCCCCAGTAAAAAGAGGCTGGACACAGCCAATCCGGCCCCGTGACCGGCCAGCACCCACCACTTCCAGGGACCGGCGGTGTGCCAGGACTTCATCACCAGGTAAATTGAAAAACCAGATAACAGCAGGAACCAGAGCCCACTGGCGCTGCCCGCCATGACGTCGGCGGCTGCGATGCCCGCACCACCGGATACTGCGTGGATGCCAACTGTCACTGCGGAGGAAAGCGCCACAAGGGCCAAGCCCAGGCGTGACAGCAAGGTGGCCTGACGGTTTTTGAGCAGCCACAGCAGCAAGCCGGACAGCAAAGCCGGCCCGGCAACGAGCAGGCTCTGGCTCACCCGGGTTTCGCGAATGTCCAGGTTCACCAGTAGAAATGAGGCTGCCACCATCGCCGACAGGTAGCCCGCCAGCGCCAGCAGCGTGGGCTCCTCATAAGCGTAGGCAACTATCAGACTCAGCGCCAGCACCAGGCCAAGTACACCCACCGCCACACCCAGGGCAAAAACGCCCTGATCGAGAAACAGCGGCATCCTGCTCAGTCCCGCCCGGTCCAGGCCCGGAGCGGTGCTGTGGGTGGTGCACTCGAAGGAGGCATGTTGCCCCGGCCGGTACTGCCGCCCATCATCTCCACCCGCACACGACCCGGCGCCACGCCGCTGGTAACCGGCTGCGCTTTCGCGGATGGCGGCTTCAGAACACCGTACAGCTGCATGACGGTTTTGACGTAATTTTTCGTCTCCGGGTAGTTGGGAATCCTGTTGCCTGCGCGCTGCACGGCGCCTTCACCGGCGTTGTAGGCCGCCAGCGCCAGCTCGATTTGCCCCGGAAACATCTTGATCAAATCGCTCAGATAACTCGCGCCCGCCCGGATGTTGACGACCGGATCAGTCAGCTTCTTTTCGATCGAGGCATTCTTGCCTGCCCTGACGCCATACCGCTCGGCCGTTGGCGGGATCAGCTGCATCAGTCCAACCGCGCCTTTCGGCGAAACAGCCCGGCTGTCAAAACCCGACTCTGTGGCGATCAGGGCTTGCAGCAACGCGTAGTCGATGCCGTGCTTGGTCGACGCTTCCTGAAGCAGGTGCTGAACTGATTTATAGCTCGGCAATCCTTCAAAATAGACCAGCATGCGGGGCGGCGGCGGCGCGATTTCGGGCTCTGGTGGGGCAGCCACGGTTGCAGCCGGACTGTTGAATGGCTGCACGCGGAAAGGTTCCGGCTCGCTCTGCTCTCGCAGAAATACTTCGTAGCGTTCATCGACCTGAAAGGAAGAAAAATGCGGAATACCCTTCTCGTCGACATAACCCCAGATATCGGCGCGAGCCGGTGCGGCAGCGACACCCAGCAAGCCAAGCAGCACCAGACCGGCGGCAAGCCGACCCGGCGCACGCCAGCGCGCCGGCTGCTTGCGTGAGAGCGTCAATGTCGCCCCAGGGTTCATCAGATATCGATCTCCACAGTGTCTCCGTGCAGTTCCATCAAGTCGCGGCGGGCGGCCGCCTCGCCTTTGCCCATCAACTTCGTAATCAGGCTCTCGGTATGCAGAAAACCAAGACTGCCCAGCTGAACCGGCAACAGGCGCCGTGTGTCTGGGTTGAGCGTGGTGTCCCACAGTTGCTCCGCACTCATTTCGCCCAGGCCCTTGAACCGGCTGATGCTCCAGCCGTTTTCACGTACACCATCCTTGCGCAATTTATCCAGAATGGCTGTCAGCTCACCTTCATCCAGCGCGTAAGCCTTTGACGCCGGTTTTTTGCCCCGGGCCGGCGCATCCACACGATACAGCGGCGGACGCGCCACGTAAAGGTTGCCCGACTCGATCAGTTTGGGAAAATGACGGAAAAAGAGCGTCAGCAGCAAAACCTGGATATGGGAGCCGTCCACGTCGGCATCGCTCAAAATACACACCTTGCCGTAGCGCAGGCCGCTCATGTCCGGCGTGTCGTTTGGGCCGTGCGGGTCCACGCCGATGGCCACCGCAATATCGTGAATTTCGTTGTTGGCGAACAGCCGGTCGCGCTCGACTTCCCAGGTGTTGAGCACCTTGCCGCGCAAAGGCAAGATGGCCTGGCTTTGCTTGTCGCGCCCCATTTTGGCGCTCCCCCCGGCCGAATCGCCCTCGACCAGAAACACTTCGTTGTTGGCCAGGTCTTTAGACTCGCAATCGGTCAGCTTGCCCGGCAGCACCGCCACGCCCGAACCCTTGCGTTTTTCAACCTTCTGGCCGGCCTTTTGACGCGTTTGCGCGGCGCGAATGGCGAGTTCGGCCAGTTTTTTGCCGTAATCGACATGCTGGTTCAGCCACAGCTCCAGCGTCGGCCGCACACAGCTGGAAACCAGCCGCACCGCGTCACGGGAATTCAGGCGCTCCTTGATCTGGCCCTGAAACTGCGGGTCGAGCACCTTGGCGCTCAGCACATAGCTGGCGCGGGCGAACACGTCTTCGGGCAGCAACTTGACACCCTTGGGCAGCAGCGAATGCAGTTCGATAAAACTTTTGACCGCATTGAACAAACCGTCGCGCAAGCCGCTTTCGTGCGTGCCGCCAGCGCTCGTCGGGATCAGATTGACGTAGCTTTCGCGCACCGGCTGGCCGTCTTCGGTAAAGGCCACGACCCAGCTGGCGCCCTCACCTTCGGCAAAGGTTTCGTGCGACGAATCGGCAAAGCCTTCGCCCTCGAACATCGGAATCACCGGGTCAGCCGTCAGCGTCTGCATCAGGTAGTCGCGCAAACCCCCCTTGTACAGCCAGGCCTGCGTGTCTTTGGTTTTCTCGACAGTCAGCGTCACCGTGACGCCGGGCATCAACACCGCCTTGCTGCGCAGCAAATGCGTCAGTTCGGCCATCGGCAGGGCTGTAGACTCAAAATACTTGGCGTCCGGCCAGGCGCGCACTGACGTGCCGCACTTGCGGTCGCCCTCACCGGCTTTGACGATCTGCAGTTTTTCAATCACGTCGCCGCCTGAAAACACCAGCCTGGCCACCATCCCTTCCCGGTAAGAAGCGACTTCCAGCCGCTTCGACAGCGCATTGGTGACGCTGACGCCCACACCATGCAGGCCGCCTGAAAAGCTGTACGCCCCGCCCTTGCCCTTGTCGAACTTGCCGCCGGCATGCAGACGGGTGAAAACCAGTTCCACGACCGGTGCTTTTTCTTCCGGGTGCATGCCGAACGGAATGCCGCGCCCGTCGTCATCGACGCTGACCGAGCCATCGGTGTGCAGCGTGACCCTGATCTTCTTGCCGTAGCCGCCGAGGGCTTCATCGGCGGAGTTGTCCAGCACCTCCTGAATGATATGCAGCGGGGTGTCGGTGCGGGTGTACATGCCCGGCCGCTGTTTGACGGGCTCAAGGCCTTTCAGGACGCGGATCGAGCCTTCGGAATAGGAGCCTGGTGACAGGTTGGCGGTGACGGTTTTTTCGGCCATGGCAGATGAGTGGTTTGGCCGGATTGTAGTCCGGCCTGCCAGGATAGCTGTATAAATACACAGCCTCCACCGAATCGCCCCTGCGACCACGCCTCGCCGGCAATCTAGTTACAGTCGCCGGATGCCGTTTTTGTTTTTATCCTCCAGACTTGCCTCATGACCACCTCTGTGAAAAAGCTTTCGATGGTGCAGGTGCTCATCTGCGGCGCAGCGATCGTCACCTTGTCGATGGGCGTACGCCACGGTTTTGGCTTGTGGCTGCAACCCATCACGCAGGCGCAGGGTTGGACACGTGAAACCTTTTCCTTTGCGCTGGCGGTGCAAAACCTGTCCTGGGGCGTGTTCGGCATCTTTGCCGGCATGGCAGCTGACCGCTTCGGCGCGTTCCGGGTCATCGTGGGCGGCGCCGTGCTGTATGCGCTGGGCCTGGTGGGCATGGCGCTGTCGCCGACGGGCTTGCTGTTCACCCTGACGACCGGCGTGCTGATTGGCGCGGCGCAGGCCGGCACGACTTATGCCGTGATTTACGGCGTGATCGGTCGCAATATTTCTGCCCAGAAAAGGTCGTGGGCGATGGGCGTTGCAGCGGCAGCGGGCTCGTTCGGCCAGTTTTTGATGGTGCCGACCGAAGGCTTTCTGATCAGCACGCTGGGCTGGCAGCAGGCGCTGCTGGTGCTGAGCGGCGCGGTGCTGCTGATGATTCCCCTGGCCTTTGGCTTGCGTGAAACCACGTTCTCAGCCGGGGCAGCGGCGGCACCACGCGAACAGACGATTGTCCAAGCACTGCGCGAAGCCTTCAAGTACCCCAGCTTCCAGCTGCTGATGGCCGGCTATTTTGTTTGTGGATTTCAGGTCGTTTTCATCGGCGTACACATGCCCAGCTACCTGCGTGACAAGGGCCTGTCGCCGCAGGTGGCCAGTTACGCGCTGGCGCTGATTGGCCTCTTCAACGTGTTCGGCACCTACGCGGCCGGCGTGCTGGGTCAAAAGATGCAGAAGAAGAACATTCTGGCGACGATTTATTTCTCGCGCGCGGTGGTGATTGCCATCTTTATCTTTGCGCCGCTCACACCGACCAGCGTCTATATTTTCTCCGCCGTGATGGGCTTGCTGTGGCTGTCGACGGTGCCGCCCACCAACGCGGCGGTGGCGCAAATTTTCGGTATTCAGCATTTGTCGATGCTCAGCGGGTTCATCTTCTTCAGCCACCAGATTGGCTCCTTCATGGGCGTCTGGCTGGGCGGCTTTTTGTATGACCGCAATGGCAGCTACGACATCGTCTGGTACCTGGCGATTGCGCTGGGCGTGTTCGCCGGGTTGATCAACCTGCCGGTGCGCGAAGCGCCGATCGCGCGCATCACGCCCGCCGGCAAACTGCCGCAGGGAGCCTGAGGTGGCCTTGAAAATCACGTTGTGGACTGTCGCAGTGGCTGCATCGCTGGGGGTGTTTGCCCTCTACACACGCCCTGATTTTCTTTTCACACTCGCCAATCAGGTCTGGGCCTGTTTTTAGGCCCCTTTAGTTTGCGTTTATTGACTGTTTGGGCCCCTAGCCCAGGTAAACCGTGCGCGAGCAGCTATGAAAATAATAGTAATCACCGGGGCGTCGGACGGCATCGGCGCTGAAATGGCGCGGCAGCTGGCGGCGACGCACGGCCGTGAAATAGCGCTGGTGCTGGCCGCCCGCAATGAAACATCTTTGGCCCAGGTCGCCCGCCAGTGCGCCGCCCATGGCACCAACACCGTTGTACAAAAAACCGATGTATCCGTTCAGGCGCAATGCCGCGAGCTGATCGCTGCCACGGTCCGGAAGTTCGGCCGCATCGATGTGCTGATCAACAACGCCGGCATGTCCGGGCATGCGCTGTTCGAAGACGTGAAAGCCGAAGACCTCGGCTGGTACGAGCAGCTGATGCGCGTCAATCTGTGGGGCAGCGTGTGGTGCACCCATGCCGCCTTGCCCCACCTGAAGCAAAGCCGCGGCAGCATCGTGGCCGTGTCCAGCCTGGCGGGCCTGATCGGGGTGCCCGGGCGCACCGCCTACAGTGCCACGAAATTCGCGATGACCGGTTTTTTTGAAGCGCTGCGCGCGGAACTCAGGGGCGCCGGCGTCAGCGTGACTACCGCGTTCCCCGGCGTGGTCGCCACCCAGACGCGTTACCGCGGCTTCAACGCCGCTGGCGTGGCTGCAGGCACCAGCAGTTTGAAAGAAGACGGTGCGATGAGCGTCGAGGACTGTGCCCGGCTGATTCTGCAAGGCATGGCCGCGCGCGACCGTGAGGTGGTGATGACCGCCAAGGGCCGGCTCGGGCGCTGGCTCAAGTTGCTGGCGCCGGGCCGGGTTGAAGCGATGGCGCTGACGGCGCTCAAAGACGAAGTGAAGCCCCGATGACATGGCCCCCACGTTCGTTCGCTTCGCGTAACTCTCTGCCCCCCGAGGGGGCCGCTGCTCCTGCGGCCCGGCAAAGCCGGTTCCGCGGCGCCTGCTTGAACAATTTGCCCCCCACGTTTGCTCGCTGCGCGTGGCTCCCTGCCCCCGAGGGGGCGGGCCTTGCTTGGGGCGGCCCGGCGCGGCGGCCGCGGTGGCTATTTTGGGTAGCTGCATCTTGAAGAAGGCTATGACAACCCTGCACGGCACCGAGCCACCTTCAGCCTGGGTGCAGCGCTGGTCGCATTTGGTCGCGCCCGGCGGCGTGGTGCTTGACGTGGCGTGCGGCCACGGACGCCATGCAAGCTGGTTTTACAAGCGAAATCACCCTGTAGCCCTCGTAGATCGTGCGCAAGCAGCTATCGATTCAATAGCGTCAGCGATTCCGGCCGAGGCGTGTGAAGCCGTGGTGGCTGACGTTGAAAACGGGCCGTGGCCGTTTGCGGGGCGTCAGTTTGCGGCGGTGATCGTCACCAACTACCTCTGGCGCCCGCTCTTTCCCAAGCTGCTGGAAAGCCTGGCGCCCGGCGGCGTGCTGATTTACGAAACCTTTACCCAGGGCAACGAGACCGTTGGCAAGCCTTCGCGGCCCGATTTTCTGCTGCGGCCAGGGGAGCTGCTGGCGGTCTGCGGCAACCTGCGCGTGGTGGCGTTTGAAGACGGTTTTCAGCAAGCGCCGGACGGTTCGGCACCGCGGTTTGTCCAGCGCATCGCGGCCGTCCGCACAGCCGACGCAGCGGGCGAGCCTGCCCGGTACACGCTGCATTGAGCCCGCGCCGATTGAATCGTTTGAGCCGCCGTTTTCGACCCGTCAACCTGGCCGGCGCGACCCACGGCGGTCCGGTGTGGCAGCCAGCTGGCCGCCCTGCCGGTCTAGGTAGAATAAGGGATAGGCTTTTTGACGGGTTCCGCCGTACAAAAACATTGAACCCCGGCCGCGCAACGGGCTCAGAGCCCGCTCACATCCAACACGCAAGAGACATGAAAACCATTACTGGCAGCATCGTTGCACTGGCCACTCCCCTGCATGAGGACGGCAGCGTCGACTACCCGGCCCTGCGCAAACTGGTGGACTGGCACATTGCCGAAGGCACCGACTGCATTGGCGTCGTGGGTACGACGGGCGAGTCGCCTACCGTCAACGTCGAAGAGCACTGCGAAATCATTCGCGTGTCGGTCGAGCAGGCCGCCAAACGGGTGCCGATCATGGCCGGCTGCGGGGCCAATTCAACCGCCGAGGCCATTGAGCTGGCGAAATTCGCGCGTGGGGTTGGCGCAGACTGCCAGCTGCAGGTCGTGCCCTACTACAACAAACCAACCCAGGAAGGCCAGTACCAGCATTTCAGGGCGATTGCCGAAGCCACCGGCGACCTGCCGTGCGTACTCTACAACGTGCCCGGCCGCACCGTCGCCGATATGGCGCACGCCACCGTGCTGCGCCTGGCGCAGGTGCCCGGCATCGTCGGCATCAAGGAAGCCACCGGCAACATCGAACGCGCACAGTGGCTGATCCGCGACGTGCCCGAAGGCTTCGCCGTGTATTCGGGCGACGACCCCACCGCCGTGGCGTTGATGCTGTGCGGCGGCCAGGGCAATGTCAGCGTGACCGCCAATGTGGCACCGCGCCTGATGCACGAGCTGTGTGTGGCCGCGCTCGCCGGCGACGTCAAACGCGCGATGGCTTTGCAGTTCCAGTTGATGCCGTTGCACAGAAACCTGTTTGTCGAAGCCAACCCGATTCCCGTCAAGTGGGCGATGGCGCGCATGGGCCTGTGCGGCGGCAGGCTGCGCCTGCCCATGACACCGCTCGAATCATCGAATGAAGCGGTTGTGGAAAGCGCACTTCGCGCCTGCAACCTGATCTGATTTTTAAGGAAACCCTGTGAAGACCTCGTTTCAACGTCCCGCTTCCCTTGTTCGCGCCGCTCAAGGCACGGCCACAGTCCAACGCCTGACCCTCGTTACTTCTGTCATTGCGCTCAGCCTGCTGGCGGGTTGCTCCTCCATTGGTGAGCTCATGCAGGGCGAGCGTGTCGACTACAAAACCAACGGCGGCAAGGCTCCGTCGCTGGATGTACCTCCCGACCTGACGCAGCTCAGCCGCGAAACTCGCTATGTCGTGCCCGGCACGGCAGTCACCGCCAGCAGCTACCAGATCGGCCAGGTCACCCCCACCGCTTCGACCGCCGTGGCTTCGGTCGGTGACGTCCGCATTGAGCGCGCTGGCAGCCAGCGCTGGCTGGTCGTTAACCGTCCGGCCGACAAGCTCTGGGGGCCGGTTCGCGAGTTCTGGCTCGAAGGCGGTTTTCTGCTGTCGCAAGACCAGGAGAGCCTGGGCATCATGGAAACCGACTACGCCGAAAACCGGGCCAAAATCCCGCAGGATTTCATCCGCAACACCATCGGCAAGGTTTTTGATTCGCTCTACTCGACAGGCGAACGCGACAAGTTTCGCACCCGATTCGAGCGCCGGCCCGACAACGGCACCGAGATTTACGTCAGCCACCGCGGCATGGTCGAAGTGGTGACCGGGGGCAAGGCGGGCTCATCCGGTGGCGACAGCACGGTCTGGCAGCCGCGGCCAACTGACCCAGAACTGGAAGCCGAGTTTTTGCGCCGCATGATGGTCAAGCTCGGCGTCAGCAACGAGCAATCGAAAGCACTGGTCGCGGCTGGGGCGACCAGGCAAACCTCACGCGTAGCCAATGTCAACAATGTGCCTGTGGTTCAGATTGACGAGGGTTTCGAACGCGCCTGGCGCCGGGTCGGCCTGGCACTTGACCGCACCGGGTTTACCGTCGAAGACCGTGACCGCGCTCAGGGCACCTACTTCGTTCGCTATGTGGAACCTGTCGTCAACAAGAGTGAGCCCGGATTCTTCAGCAAGCTTTTCAGTGCTTCGCTATCTGCGATTCCGCCGCTCAAGTACCGCATCACAGTCAAGAGCCAGGGCGAAACATCGGTTGTGTCCGTGCTCAACACCCAGGGCGCAGCTGAATCGTCCGCCAACGCGCAGCGCATTGTGCAGGTCATCGCCGACGATCTGAAATAAGGGGCGTGCGCCGTCTCATCGCGGCCACTCCATCAACAGCCTACTCCACCCGCTAGAACGCCCGCGTGCTGAGATTCAAAAGCCTGGGCAGCGGCAGCACTGGCAATGCCACGCTGGTTGAATCTTCCGGGCTTGTGCCGTTCAGGCTGCTGGTGGACTGCGGCTTGGGCATCAGGCAATTGCAGATGCGTCTGGGCGAAGCGGGTCTGCAGGCCCAAGATATCGACGCCGTCTTCATCACCCACGAGCATGGCGACCACATCGGTTGCGCCTTGGCCCTTTCGCTGCGCCACAGCATTCCGGTATGGATGAGCCAGGGCACCCACGCGGCGATTGGTGCGCCGGACTTTGGCGGCATGCTGCGCATTGCGCGTGACGGCGATGCGATTGATCTGGGCGGGCTTGAAGTCATGCCTTTCACCGTACCGCACGACGCACGGGAGCCGCTACAACTCACATGCACTGACGGCGCGGCACGGCTCGGCATTCTGACTGACCTCGGTCACGCAACGGCCCACGTATTGAAACATCTGCAAGATTGCAGCGCGCTGCTGCTGGAATGCAATCACGACACCGACATGCTCGCGCAGTCAGCCTATCCGGATTTTCTGAAACGACGGGTCGGCGGGCAGTATGGTCATCTGTCGAACAACGCGGCGGCCGACATCATCCGTTCTGTCATGAACCGGCGGTTGCAGCATGTGGTGGCAGCGCACCTGAGTGCGCAAAACAACACGGCTGAACTGGTGCAGACACTCCTTGGCGAAACGCTGGATTGTGCGCCGGCCGACATCACGGTTGCGCGGCCCGATGTCGGCACTCGCTGGCTTCAGATTTAGTGGCAGGTACAGGCAAGCGACGGGTACTCCCCCGAAGTCATCAAGGTCCCCTGCCATTTAAACAGTGGGGGCGCCCGACGCGCGGGTCAACCTGCTGGCCAGATCTGGTTTACCGCGCCTGCAAGGACCATCACGCCCTCTGCCCAGCCCTGCTATTTGCTGGCTGACCCAGGATTCGGCCCTGACCACCCACGCACCGACCGGTCCTCTTTCTGGACCAGATGTTATTTTCCGCAACCGTGAGTGTTGTGTCCAAACCCGTGCTCCTGAGCGAAAAATGATGCATTTTTGCGAATTAGTTCTCATAACGAATGTAAAAGTTCTAGACGAATCCGGGAAACGATAAGATTCGCGGATTAACAGGGCCTAAAAAAGTATCACGAAATGTACAAAAATAACAAAGTTGTCAGTCGTGCCGCCAAGTCAACTGATTTGCCAACCGTAGTCATGCATTGGGGCCTGGTTCTGGCCCTGCTGATTAGCGTGTCTACTGGCTGGCGCATAGCGGGCATGACGGACAGTTCAACCATTCTTCGCTGGCTCGACATGTTGTTGCTGCAAGGCAATGTGTTGCGATGGCACTTTGTCAGTGCCACTGCACTGACGGCGCTGGTTCTGGCTTACATCGTGTTTTTGTGGCGAATGGAGCTGGGTTCGCGTCTTTCCCTGCGTTGGGCAAGCTTCAAAAGCTCGGACCGGGATACCCGATGGCAAGCCATCAACCGGCTGATTTACTGGATTGCATTTGCCTTGCTCGTCGGCGCTGCGGCTACCGGAATGCTGGTCTATTTTATGCCGGGCCTTTTACCGACCAACCCCCTGATCACGGTTCATCAATGGCTGTCGTGGGGCTTCGTTGCCTACATGCTGCTGCATGTGGTGGCGCAGGTGGTGTTGGGCGGCTTCCGTCAGTTGCTGAAAATTGTGACGCCGCGCGCTGCCTACGGCCTGGGTGCGGGCATTGCGGTCATGGCCGGGCTGGGCGGTGCAGCCCTGGCTTACGTTGCCGACAACAGCGCGCAGATTCCGCTCACACTGGTCAAAACCAGCACACTTCCGAAACTCGATGGATTGGGCGATGACGAGGTCTGGAAGCAGGCTCCGGAAGCCACCGTACACACGGCACGCGGTTTTAACCTGGTGGGTGGTGAAGTCGATGTGCATGTGCGCGCATTGCACGACGGCCAGAAAGCCTACTTCCTGTTTCGCTGGCAGGACGCGACACGCAGCCAGAAGCACATTCCGCTGCAAAAAACGGAAGGCGGCTGGAAGCTCTTGCACACCAACTACTACAACAACGACGAAAACGAGTTCTATGAAGACAAGTTCGCGGTGATGATTGCGCAGTCGCCTGTGGCCGGCGGTAACACCGTGCGCCTGGGTTCCAAACCGTTTGCAGACAAACCGGGCCCTTCCAACGGACTTGGCCTCCATGCGTCTACCGACGAAAGCCTTGCCGATGTCTGGCACTGGAAGAGCGTGCGATCAGGTGCCATCAATCAGTTCGACGACAACTACTTTGGTGCGCTGATGGATGTCAAACCGGGCCGCTACACGGGCGGCTATGCGCAGGATCCCAAGACGGGCGGTGGTTTCGAGCAAATCTTCGAGAAAGTTGGTGGGAGCCCGTACGTCAAGCTCAAGGTGTTGCCGAAAAACCTTGCTGCACAACAGGCGCAAATGGGCAAGTTCAATCCTGATCCGAATGTCAGTGACATGGGCAGTTTTGCCATGCCCCGGGCGGAAGTTCAGCCCTGGAGCGCCGAGGCCGACGCGGCCATTCCCGTGGGCACCGTGATTCCTTCGATCGTCTATGACAAACCGTTCACTGGAGACCGCGGCGATGTCAGCGCGCACGCCCAGTGGAAAGATGGCTGGTGGACGCTGGAGGCCTCGCGCGGGCTTGACACGGGCTCCAAATTCGACCAGCCCATCGCCACTGGCAACTTCATGTGGGTGTCAGTGTTTGACCACAATCAGGTTCGCCACACGCGCCATATTGTGCCGCTGCGGTTAACGCTGCAGTGAAACTATCACCGGATCATCGAGCTTCTTCGTTTTGCAGAAACGCCTTTTTTCCTTCGCATTTGTGAAAGTTTAAGTCCATGGCGCTGATTCATATTGACCAATGGCCCGCACCGATAGAGGCTCGCCGTCTGCGCGTACTCGAAGCAGCGCTCGACGCAGGCGTCCCGTACCCGCATGGCTGTGGTACCGGTGAATGCGGGAGTTGCAAGACACAGCTCCTCAGCGGGGAAGTGACCATGGACCGGTACAGTCCCGAGGCGCTGAGCGAGGCCGAGCGGCAAAAAGGAGTGATCCTCGCGTGTCGCGCACGCCTGGTTACCGACGTGCATGTACGCTGGCTTTCCAAGGCGGCCGCTCCGCTGCCAATGGTCAAGCTCAGGACGCGGGTGAGCTACGTGGGCCACGTCTCGCACGATGTCGTCGTGGTGCGCCTTGCCCTTCCTGAAAATTCCAGGTTTGACTTCCATCCAGGGCAATTCGTCAAATTGCAGTTTGCCAAACTGCCGGTACGCAGCTACTCCATGGCCAGTCAACCGAATGGCTCCGAACTGGAGTTTCATATCCGCCTGGTTCCCGGCGGCGCTGTTGGCGAGTATGTGGCCAACCAGCTTCAAACCGGCGAGTCTGTCGAAGTACGTGGGCCTTTTGGCGAAGCCTATTGGGACGACCCGCACAGCGCGCGCGCAAGCCAGTTGTTGCTGCTGGCTGGCGGCACAGGCATGGCGCCAATTCTTTCAGTGCTCGACGCTGCGCTCGGGGACGGCATGCCGCCGGAACAGATTCATGTCTATCACGGCGTCAGAGGCAAGCGTGATCTGTATGCCGGTGAGCGTCTGGCTGCACGCGCGGGCGAAAGCGGTTTTCGTTTTGTACCGGTGTACTCGATGGACCAGGTCGATCACGCCCGTCAAGGCCTGCTTCACGAAGCGGTCGCCAAGGATTTCAGCACCTTGGCCGGCGCCCGAATTTATGTGGCCGGCCCGCCGCCCATGGTGGATGCCATCGTCGACATGGCCACCCGGCGCGGCGCTGATTCTGCACAGATTCGTGCGGATGCGTTCTATGCTGCCGCACCCGCGAAGAAGGGCCTGTGGGAGCGCGTCACCGGCTTTGGCGGAATGACCAACTGGGGTGATTTGTAAACGTCAAAGACGGGTCATGCCCATGAAAAAAGCCGCCCGAGGGGGCGGCTTTTGCTTGCGCTGAAGAACCAAACGTTCAGGGCTTTTTCATTGCTGCGGCGGCAGCGTCAGCGGCCTTCTTGGCAGCGTCACCGGCAGCGCCGGCAGCGTCCTTGGCAGCGCCGGCTGCGTCTTTGGCGGCACCAGCAGCATCTTTGGCAGCATCTTTGGCGGCGTCAACAGCAGCGCCGGCAGCGCCAACGCTCGCGGTGGCAGACGAAGCGGCCGAGCTGGCAGCAGAAGCAGCATCCATGGCGGCGCCGGCTGCAGCAGAGGCAGCGCCAGCGGCGGCTTCAACAGCGGTCGGAGCAGCAGCAGGTGCAGGTGCGGCAGCAGGTGCTGGCGCAGCAACCGGTGCTTCTTCTTTTTTGCCGCAGGCAGCGAGAGCAACTGCAGCGACGATAGCTGCCAAAACGAGGGACTTGTTCATTTTTTAGATCCTTGATGTATTGAAGAAAACAATTTTCCTGAAACTGACAAAACAACCCGAACCTAGCATTCCAGTAGTCTTGACCGGGGAAAGGACTCGAGCACTTTCTTCCCAGCCTCAAATTATATGCCGGGGCTGAAGGGGATTACCCCCAACCCAGTCCAAAGGAAGGCGGCCGCCCCTGCAGATTCCCCTAAAACCCACGCCTTAAAGGCCCAGCGTGGTCGCTGGAAATGCGGGAACGCTTTTCAAAAGCCGTTCGTTCAAACACTCCCTCAAGGCCACACGGCGCGACGCCTCATGGCCTGAATAGCCTGCACTTCGCTCCAGATCAATACGCTCGAAAACCCAGCTTGGCGTCCACATCGCACTCGGAAGGCTGTCGCTCGCCCCCGAAGCGCTGCCGCGACAGTCGACGATATGCGACCAGGTTCGCCGCCAGGTGACAATGCGCGGATGTCTTCGGGTCACAGCGTCATAGTTCCGGGCGATCATCGTCAATTTTCGGCCCGTGCGAGACCAGTCGCCGAGCGCGTCGGTCACAGCGCGTTCACCCAATGGCCAGTCGTCAAAGCCGGCGTCGCAAATAATGATTTCACGCCAGCCCTGAATCGCCACAGCCTGAAAAGCCCGCCGAATGAGGTCACTGAACTCGGTGCGCCCGCTAAAGCGTCCTTCCGGCAGAGCAGAATCAGCAGCAGAAAGATCAGCAGAATTCATGACTTTCTCTCCTTTGGTGCGATGCAAACACAACTGACGAAAGATGCCCCGAAGCCTTAACCGTCAATCGACCTGTGATGAAGCCAGCCTGACGAATGCCAGTCGCCCAGCAGGTCGCACGCCTGCGGTGAGGCGGCTCGCAAGTCCTTGGCAGAGAGTTCACGCCTGTCCGCAAGCCGCCGCATCAGCGTGGCGTCGGCTCCCCGGGCTCGATAGCTCTCGCCGTTTATAAAAATATGGTGTTTGTCGTAGATCATGCGAGTCCGCCTATCTAGCCGGATCGCGTGTTGAAGTGACGCTGAAGAACCGAACGAAGGACTGTCGGTCGGGGGCTCGAAATAAGTCGATGGCTTGGGCTCGGTCATCGTCTCGCCCAAGGCACATGCCAATGCCAGCGGATCTCTAAGTGCTTTGAGCACAGCCTGCTTTGCGAACCCCAATAGCTGCGCAGGAATGGCGCCTGGTGTGTCGGTAGCCATCTGGGCGCTGTCGTGGTACAGGCGCCTGGCATTTCCCTTCCTGTTCTCGCCTTCAATCGGATCGTCCGCATCGTCCTGAGCATCTTCGCTGAATTCAGCAAGACGATGTAGCAAGCTGGCGCCCAATTCACTGGCAGCGGGCGCCCTGAATCCTACGGAATAAGTCATGCAGTCCGCAGCTTTCCCATCTGCGCCCACGGAGGCCTCGGCGACGCCCTCATGCGCATAGGCGGGCGGCAAATACAGCATATCGCCCGCCTCCAAAACGAATTCTTCGTCAGGCTCGAAGTTCCGCAAAATTTTCAGTGGCACCCCCTGCTGCAGCGTCAGATCGGCTTGCCGCCCAATCTTCCAGCGGCGCCGCCCACTGGCCTGGAGCAAAAACACGTCGTAACTGTCGAAGTGCGGCCCGACTCCACCTCCGGCGGTGGCGTACGAAATCATCAAGTCGTCAAGGCGGGCATCGGGCAGGAAGCGAAACTTCTGGAGTAGCGCGTGAGCCGCGTCATCGTGGCTATCGACACTCTGCACCAGAAGCGTCCAGCCGGGCTGGCTGACCGGTGGCAGGCTGCGTCGCGCCATGGGGCCCTGCTTCATCTTCCAGCCGTCGCCCTTCTGCACGATGAGCCGGGATTCAACCTCTTCGTCGGCCGCCATCGCAAACAAGTCTGTGCGGCTCAACAAAGGCTTGAACCCGGGCATGGCCTGCCGTACCAAAAGCGGCTTTTTCTGCCAATGCCGGCGCATGAATTGCGCCGGACTCAATCCGGCGAGAAGGTCCAAAGGCTGATTTACATCCATGGGACAATTGTCTGATGAAAATCACCCCGCAATGCGTCGTAGCCCTCACATGGACGCTGAAAGACACACTGGGCGATGTACTGGACGAACTCGACGAGCCGGTTGAGTTTTTGCTGGGCGGCAACGACCTGCTGGCCAAAATCGAAGAGGCTTTGCAAGGCCACGAAGCCCGGGAAACGCTCGAACTCCACCTTGAACCCGAAGACGCGTTCGGCGAATACGACGAAATGCTGGTGTTTCTGGAGCCGCGCAGTCTGTTTCCTGCAGAGATCGAGGAAGGCATGACCTTCGACGGCACCGCGTTGCCTGCTGGCACCAGCCAGCAGATTCCAGCTGAGACGATTTACACCGCTACAGAAATTTATCCCGAGCATGTGGTGCTTGATGGCAACCATCCTCTGGCTGGGATTGCGATCAGGCTGGCATTGAAAATAGAGTCGGTGCGCGAGGCCAGTATTGATGAAATTGGACGAGGTTCGTTGGGAACCGGCTTTTTCAGACTGGAGCCGCAGATGCCGGCAAACACCACGCGGCACTGACCAGGCCAGCCCGAAAAAAAGCCGGCATACATCGCGGGATGTACGCCGGCTTTTTAAATTCGCTTCGGGGCTGCTGCTCCCCGAACGACATGCCTACATGCGGAAAATCTGTCCGTTCTCGATCCTGACGCGGTCACCCACGCGCAACTCGCCATACGAGGGAACGTCGTAAGCCCGGGACGACCCGTTGTCCAGCTGGATCGACACGCGGTACGACTCACGTACCGTGGTGTTGCGATTTTTTTCGATCGCATTGCCCGCCACAGCACCACCAACTGCACCTACTACGGTGGCAGCATCGCGTCCGCTTCCGCCGCCGATCTGCCGGCCGACGACCGCACCGGCCACGCCGCCAATGACCGCACCGATGCCAGAGCCGCGACCCTGTTCAGGTGTACGCAGCACTTCGACGTTGCTGACACGGCCGTATTCGGTGTAGGCGCGCTGCGGGTTTTGCGCCGGATAGCCTGCAGCCGGGTAGACCCCTTGTGGATAGGCTCCGACAGGAGCCGTTGCAGGGTAAGGCGCCGGGTAGGCCGAATCGCTGGTCTGCATCGGCGCGACACAGGCAGCCAGGGTAGACAGCATCAGCACGGAAGCTGTAACCGAAAGGGCACGGAAATTTGTCATGGTACGCATAGGAGTCTCCAGTGGATAAACATCAAGGCGGCTGCCTGCAATCGAGTCCGAAAGGACCTGCAAACCTGAGCCTACTTGTATATTTAACGCGCCAGCCGGGGAAAGGACGACCGGGTGGAAGACTGAACTGGCGTCGGGCGTTGCGAGAAACTGGTGTAAGACAATCCTGACGAACACCAACGTCCTGAAGAATCAGCCTTTGCCTGTCGAGCCGTAGCCGCCTTCCCCGCGTTCGGTAGTCACGAACTCTTCCACCACATTGAATTCGGCCTGCATGACCGGAACAATCACCAACTGCGCGATGCGCTCCATCGGTTCGATGGTGAACGGCACATCGCTGCGGTTCCAGGCGCTGACCATCAACTGACCCTGGTAGTCACTGTCAATCAAGCCAACCAGATTCCCCAGCACGATCCCGTGCTTGTGCCCCAACCCTGACCGCGGAAGAATCAGCGCAGCGTAACCGGGGTTATGCAGGTAAATAGAGATACCGGTGGGTACCAGCTGCCAGGCATTGGCGCCCAGCGTGACAGGCGAGTCCAGACAGGCCCGCAAATCGAGCCCGGCGCTGCCAGGTGTGGCGTAGGCTGGCAAATTTTCACGCAGGCGCGTATCCAGGATTTTGATATCAATCTTCATCGGTTTTCTTGTGTAAAGCTGAGGAACGCATCTGCGCCCTAGAAAGGATTTCGGGAATTTTTACCCGTCGTGTCAATCTTGTCCGCCAACTCGCGAAAACGATTCACCAGGGTGCCGCCCAGATTCTGGTTGACTCTGAAAATTAACCAGCCGACGTAGCCCATCAGCACCGGGATGATCAGGAACCCGGCTTGGGAAAAGAATCGCGTCAGCAGCTGAGTCGCAATCCACACGGCAACCAGCCATCGCAGGTGCTTGGCAAACGCAATTCCCGCAAAAGGCGCCAGCGCAGTTTGTCCAGACGAAGCGACGCTCTCCGGGAACACGCCGCTCTGCACTGCCTCCCGCGGCTGCCGCATATCCTCATGAGCAACCAGCGGGTCGCTACCGGCGAGTTGCTCGATATAGCGCACAAAATCGCCGTCCGGTGGTGTGTTCGACGGGTGATTCACGACACACTTGCCCTGCCTGTGCTGCGCGTGCTGCCTGCACTGCCTGTAATACGTAAGGCAATCTGCGTGACCAGTTGCCTTGCCAGAGACAATTTCGAGGCGCGCGGCAGTTCAGTACTGCCATGCTCATCAACCAGCAGCAGCGCGTTGTGATCCTGCCCAAAGGTGTCGGGTCCAATATTGCCAACCAGTAGCGGCACTTTTTTACGGATGCGTTTGGCCTCGGCGTTGGCCAGCAGATCGTGGCTTTCCGCCGCAAAGCCGACGCAAAACAGGGCGCCTTTTTGTGCCGCCTCTGAATGCGCCACTGCAGCCAGGATGTCTTCGTTTTCTGCAAAAGACAGCTCAGGGGCGTTACCCGAGCCATCCTTCTTGATCTTTTGCACTGACGGGCTGGTCGGCCGCCAATCAGCCACGGCTGCTGTTGCTATAAAAATAGTAGCTGCTTGCGCAAG
>JANNKV010000153.1:0-13690 GCA_031396485.1 Polaromonas sp.
GCAGGCCTTCACCGCTGACGAGCCGGTGGCATTGCTGATCGATGAAATCTACAAGGCCGACATCGAATTTCCAAACGACCTGCTGCGGGAAATCGACCGCATGGAGTTCTACGTGTACGAAACGCGTGAACTGATCAAGGCCAAGCACCGGCCGCTGGTGTTCATCACCTCGAACAACGAAAAAGAACTGCCCGACGCATTTTTGCGCCGCTGCTTTTTTCACTACATCAAGTTCCCCGATCTAGAGACGATGAAGCAGATCGTTGACGTGCATTTCCCCGGTCTGAAGAAGGAACTGCTGGCAGCCGCGATGAAGACGTTTTATGACGTGCGCAACCTGCCGGGTCTCAAGAAGAAACCCTCCACCAGCGAACTGCTCGACTGGCTCAAGCTGCTGCTTGCTGAAGACATTCCACTCGATGCGCTGCAAAGCAAAGACGACAAGGTGGCGGTGCCGCCGCTGGTCGGGGCGCTGCTGAAAAACGAGCAGGATGTCACGCTGTTCGAAAAGCTGGTGTTCATGCAGCGCAACAACCGTTAAATTCAAGTTTTTTTAGTCGAAACCATGCAGACCAAATCGTTGCTCGTTGAAGGACTCACAGACGCAGCCGGCGTGCTTGCAGGGGGATTTGTTGGCCTGAGCGCGGGCTGGCTGCTGGGGCTCGACATCAACGACCCCCAGCTCGGCAACAGCGCCCTGATCGGCATAGCGCTCATCGTGCTCGGAGCGGCCTTCGGCTTGCGGGCGGCGCGCCGCGTCAAGTCGCGCCGCGACAACGACAACAACGACAACAACGACGAGAGCGGCGCCCCATGAGCCGGCGCCTTGTCGAGCCCGTCACGCTAGCCAGCCGCGGTGTGGAACTGACACCTCTGGCGCTGGCCCATGAACCTGGCCTGCGCACAGCGGCCGCCGACGGCGAACTCTGGAAGCTGCGCGTGACTTCGGTACCAGAGCCTGAAAGCACGCGCACTTACATCGAGCAGGCGCTTGCAGCGCGCGAGGCGGGCGACCGGTTCGCGTTTGCGGTGATCGACCAAGCCACAGGCAAGGTGCTGGGCTGCACCAGCTATCACGATATCTTGCCGGCGGTCAAACGTATCGAAATCGGCTGGACCTGGTATGCAAAATCGGTGCAGCGCAGCCACGTCAATACGACCTGCAAACTGCTGCTGCTAACCCATGCCTTCGAGGTGCTGGGCTGCAATGTGGTGGGCTGGCGCACCGACAACTTCAACTTCGCGTCGCAGGCCGCCATCGAGCGGCTGGGCGCCCGCAAGGATGGCGTGATCCGCGGCCACGCCCTGCGCCGCGATGGCACGATTCGCGACACGGTGATGTACAGCCTGCGCGCTGGTGAATGGCCGGAAGTGAAGGCGCAGTTGGTGTACCTGCTGGACAAGCCAAGAACGCCCGCTACGTCCACTACCGCCACTACGACCACTGGGAACTGAGAGGAGTCCTCCATGCTGATCGACTTTTTCTACACCCTGCGCTCTGCCAAACTGCCGGTATCGGTGAAGGAATACCTGATGCTGCTTGAAGCGCTGCAAGCCGGTGTGGTGGGGCCGAACAGCGAAAAACTGGCTGCCAACGAAGGCGAAGGCGAGGACCGTCGAACAGGCGAAGGCGCCTGGAAAATCGACGACTTCTACTACCTGAGCCGCACGGTGCTGGTGAAGGACGAAAAGCACTACGACAAGTTTGACCGCGCCTTCGCTGCCTACTTCAAAGGCGTGGAGATGACGGCTGACTTCACCAAGGACATTCCTCTCGAATGGTTGCGCAAAAACCTCGAGCTGGAGCTGAGCCCCGAAGACAAGGCCAAGATCGAAAAAATGGGCTGGGACGAGCTCATGGAAACGCTGAAAAAGCGGTTTGAAGAACAGAAAGAACGCCACGAAGGCGGCAGCAAGTGGATAGGCACCGGCGGCACCTCACCGTTCGGGGCCAACGGCTACAACCCGCAGGGCATTCGCATCGGTCAGGAAAAAAGCCGTAACAAAAGCGCGCTGAAAGTCTGGGACCAGCGCGCCTACAAAGACTATGACGATACGCAGGAATTAGGCACGCGCAACATCAAGGTCGCGCTGCGGCGGCTGCGCAAGTTCGCGCGCCAAGGCAATGTCGAAGAGCTGGATCTCGACGACACCATTCGCTCCACCGCCGCGAACGCCGGCTGGCTGGACATCAAGATGGTGCCCGAGCGCCACAACAACGTGAAAGTGCTGCTGCTGCTGATGGACGTGGGCGGCTCGATGGACGACCACATTCACCGCGTTGAAGAGATGTTTTCAGCGGTGAAGTCCGAGTTCAAGCATCTGGAGTTTTACTACTTCCACAACTGCGTCTACGACTTCATGTGGAAGAACAACCGCCGCCGCTTCAGCGAAAAATTCCCGACCTGGGACATCATCCGCAAATACAACAAGGACTACAAACTGATCTTTGTCGGCGATGCGACGATGAGCCCCTATGAAATTTTGCAGCCTGGCGGCAGTGTCGAATACAACAACGAGGAAGCCGGTGCCGAGTGGATGCAACGGCTGACGAATGCCTTCCCCAAATTCGCCTGGATCAACCCCGAGCCGCAGGGCGTCTGGCAATACCGACAGAGCATCAGCGTGATGCAGCAGCTCGTCGGCCAGCGCATGTATCCCCTGACCATCAAGGGACTTGAAGAGGCGATGCGCCTGCTCTCGAAGTAGGGCCCGCGTCGTATGGGCCGGGCGGATCGGGTCAGTCGCTGGTATCGATCTTGTAGCCGAAGCCGCGCACGGTACGTATGAGCGGCGGCTCAAAGCCTTCATCGATCTTGGCCCGAAGCCGGCGGATGTAAACATCAACGACGTTGGTCAAAGGATCTTCGGAAGCGCCCCATACGTTGGCAAGAATGCGCTCACGGCTGAAAACGCGCTGCGGTGTGGTGAGCAGCAGTTCCAGCACAGCCAGCTCCCTGGCGGTCAACTCGATACGTTTGCCCGCGCGATGGACCTGCATCTTGTTGCGGTCCAGCGTGAGATCAGCCAGCATCAGACTTTCAGGCGGCTTGGCGGCGCTTCCTGCGTCTGCTCGGCGACGCAGCGCCTCCATGCGAGCCAGCAGTTCTTCAAAAGCGAAGGGCTTGACGAGGTAGTCATCAGCCCCGACGCGGAGCCCCTGGACCCGGTCAGTCAACGCGCCCATCGCGGTCAGCATGAGGATGGGGGTCATCACGCGGCTTGCACGCAGGGCCTGGGTGATTTCAATACCGTTCAGGCCAGGCAGCATCCAGTCAAGAATGATGAGCGAATAGTCGCCAGCGCGCGCCAGCTCCAGGCCCTTGGTACCGTTGCGCGCCAGCGTGATGACGTAGCCCTCGGCCCGCAGGCCGCGTTCCAGAAAATCAGCTACCCGCGGATCGTCTTCAACAACAAGTACATTCACGAAATCGCTTCCAGTGTCACAGTCGCCACCGTGCCACGGCCGGGTCTGCTTTGCAGGCTGATCCGGGTTCCATGCGAATGCGCAATCATCTGCGCAATCGCCAGACCCAGCCCCACGCCTTCAGCGCGATGCTCGCGCGCTTCCGGGGAACGGTAGAAGCGGCTAAAAACCTTGTCAATTTCCTTGACAGGAATGCCGATACCTTCGTCCTGCACCGCGTAGTGGCAGCCTGCCGCATCCACCCGTGCCGACATCTTCACGGTCTGGCCGGGCCGCGAGTAGCCGATGGCGTTGTCCAGCAGGATCATCAACATCTGCCGCAGGCGACTTGCGTCGGCCATCACATGTGGCCCTGCGGGAGATGCCCCGGCTTCATGTTCGGCAATCTCGACCTGCACGGTCACGCCTGCCTTGGTGGCCATGCCTTCCATCAGTTTGACCACCTCATCAAGCGGTGGCAGCGGATCGATGGGTGCGAGCTTGAGATGAAGCTGGTCGCCTTCCGCACGGGCGAGCGTCAGCAAATCGTCAAGCGCCTGCCCGAGCTGCACAGATGTCGCGACGATGCGCTTCAGGCTTTCGCGGTAGTCCGTGATCGACAGGTCTCGACCGCGCAGCGCGACCTCTGCCTCGCCCCGCAGCGCCGTCGCAGGCGTTCGTAGCTCGTGGCTGATATCCGCGAAAAACTCCTGCCGCTGCGCATCCACCGCACGCAGCGTTGCGTTCGCCTGCTCCAGCTCACGGGTACGGCTTTCAATGGCTGCCTCCAGGCGGGCCTGGCTTTCATCGGCCTGGCGCCGCCTTTGCGCCAGCTCCTGGGTCATTTCATTAAAACGGCCAGCGACCAGGCCGAACTCGTCCGTGCTGCGAACCGGAATGCGGCTTTCAAGGTCACCCTGCCTGACCGCCTCCGCCCCACTCATCAAGTCTGCCAGAGGCGAACGAATACGGCGATTGAGGTACCACGCCGACAAAGCCGCCATCACCAACGCAAAAATAGCCGCCTCGGCCGTCCATAACTGCGCCTTGGCCAGGGCTTTCTCGGCGGCTTCGCTCGCGGCGGCCGCGTCCAGCTTTTCTTCCTGGATGGCCGTGAAAATCAGGCGTCGCAAGTCAACGCCTTCCTGCATGTCAAAGACACGTATGACTTCGGTCCACACCTGCCCGGCGCTGGCGTTGGGGGGCAACTTCTGGACGCCATCAAGCCGCACCCTCAGCTCGGCGAAGTTGCGCTCCAGCGCTGCAATGGTTTCCAGCCTTTCCACACGAGCGCGCGCGGGCTCCTGCTCCCTGAGCAACAGCTGTTCGCGCACGGTGTCCTCCCGCAGGCCGTTCAGAGTGGCCTGCATCTGACTGAACAGACGCTCCCGCGTCGCGGTGTCCGGGTCACCGGTCAGGAGCGACTGCGCCATCCAGACTTTCAGGCGCTGCTTGTCTGCGGCCAGCTCGCTGAATCCGCTGAGCAGTTGATTGACAAGCGCAGAACGCTCCACGTGAAAAGTCGCCACCCGCGAAGACCAGTAGGCGGTGGCACCCTGTACCAGTGCCAGAACCACCAGCAACACGAGTGACAGGGTGAGCGCGTGGGTCAGTCGAAGTCGGGTCATGGCCTCATGATGGTAACTCCGTACGTCAGCGGCGCCCTCCCAAGAAGTTCCCGACGCCGATTTACACGAAGAAATCCACCTGACCGTCGTCGAGGTCGTAACGGGCGCCCACCACCTTGACCTTTCCGTCCCTGATCGGATTCATCAGCACTGGCTCGGAGTTTTTAATACGGGTCACCACACGACGAATGTTTTCGCGCACGGCAGCGTCCAGCAGTGCTTCGCCTTTTGCACCCGTGCTGCGAGCCATCAGTGCGGCCGGCAGAATCGGCTCGATCATCTGGTTCAGGCTGCCGGGGAAGACGGTGTTCTTCTCTACGACGGACAAGGCAGCGTCGACCGCACCGCAGCGCTCGTGGCCCAGCACCACAACCAGCGGCACACCCAGCACCGCAATTGCGTACTCGATGCTGCCCAGCGCCACCGTGTCAACCGTGTTGCCGGCATTGCGGACGATGAAAAGCTCGCCCAGGCCGCGGCCAAATAAAACTTCAGGCGGAACGCGGCTATCAGAGCACGACACCAGCACAGCGAAAGGGGTCTGTCCACGCGCGATCTCAAGCCGGCGCTCCCTGCCCTGCACGGCCCGCAAAGGACTGTCGGTCAGGAACTTGGCATTGCCTTCTTTCAGCGTGGCAAGCGCCTGATCGGCCGTCAATGTCGTCTTTTTGCCGTCTGCCGCAAAGACCTGGGGAGCGGCCATCGCCGCTGCAAGCCCCAGTGAGCCGCAACAGGCGCTTCGAAAAAAGGAACGGCGTGGGTTGATGTCTGAAGTCATGAATTTCCTCGTATCTGGTTGCAGTACAGCGTCGTACTGATGTTGTCGGTTCGCCTTGACAGTTTCCTCGCGGTGCGATCGCAAGCGCATTCGCCCGTTTCTTGATTTTCAGCGTCTGACATGAACGCCACGCCGGTCACCGAATGAACAAGCCCTTGCATTCAAATGAACGGCACATGAACAGCGCAGGAATGCATGAAGTCCCTGCGGGTGCAGACAAGGGCCTGTTGCCGAGCAGGCATGACCGGTACAGGGAAGGTCAGAATGGTGAATGCGTTGCTATATATTTAATAGCTGCTTGCGCAATTAATCATTGGGCTACCAGCACTTTTTATATAAATTCCGGACTCAAACGAATCAACGGCGCGTACAACAGCTCGTATATCTGTTGCCGAATGTATCCCCCGGCTATCAAGGGGCTTGAAGATCTCATGCGCGTGCTGCCCCAGTAAAAGTAAACTGGAGTTCGTGACCACATCCTGCAAGCGCCCCGCGCGCACGGACGCACTGACAGGACTCCCGGCCCCAGGGCTTGCCCTCGATGTTTTAATCGCTTCGTTCGCCCTGCTCGCGATTTTTTCTGCGACTGTCGCCAGCGCGCAAGCACCGGCAACGCTGATGTCTATCGAGCCCGCCAGCACCAGCCCTTCTTCGGTTGCCGCGCCAACCGTACCGCCCCTTGCAACGCCGCCGCCACGCGTCGATGCGCCGCCCACACCACCGGGCGCAATCGGCCCCACCGGTGCAGATTCGGCTATCACCGCCTTCGACATTGCCGTGCGTACGCCACCGCAGTTCAATGACCTGCGAGAGCTGGTGGAAAGGCACATCGAGTTGCAGCGTTACCGGGCGGTGACCGATCTGGACGACAGCGAGCGGGCGCGTCTGATCGTGCTGGCCGAAGGCAATGTGCGCAATCTCGTTGGCACGCTGGGCTATTTCAGTCCAGACATCCGCATCACGCGCGAAGGCGACTCTGGCCAGCGCCCGACGATCGTGGTGTTCATCGATCCGGGCGAGGCCAGCGTGATCGGCCCGGTCACCATTGACTTTACCGGCGATATTGCCCAGTCGATTGATCCGGATGCCGTCAGCCAGCGCGACAGTATTCGCAACAATTGGCGCCTGCCCACAGGCCGCAACTTCACGCAGGGCGCATGGGACGGCGCCAAAACGCAGGCATTGCGCGATCTGGTGGCGCGGCGTTACCCCGCTGGCAAGCTGGACACCAGCCTGGCCGATATCGACGCGCCGAACCGCACGGCCGGTTTGTCGGTCACGCTTGATTCGGGTCCGCTGTACCGACTCGGCAAAATGCAGGTCACCGGCGTCGAGCGCTACGACCCGGTGCTGGTGCCGCGTCTGGCGCGCCTGGCCGAAGGCTCGGTGTATGACCAGAACCGGCTCGTGGAAGCGCAACAACGGCTGGCCTCCAGCGGCTACTTCGATTCGGCATACGTGTTTGTCGACCCTGACAGTGACCCAGCAGCCGCACCGGTGCAGGTGCAGGTGCGTGAAGCCAAACTGCAGAAAATTATTCTGGGCGTGGGCATCACGACCGACAGCGGGCCGCGCGCGTCGGTGGAGCACACGCACCAGCGCGTACCGGGCATCGGCTGGCGAGCCGCGACCAAACTGCAGCTTGAAAAGAAGGACCCGTTTGCGCAAACCGAGTGGACGTCGATTCCAGACGAAGCCAGCTGGCGCTGGGTCGCGCTCGCCCGCGTCGAGCGGCTGGAAGACGACGACCTGATCACACGCGGACAGCGGCTGCGCTTTGGCCGCACGCAGGCCGGCGACCGCATTGATCGCAGCATTTACCTGCAGTACGACCGGGCCCAGGTACAAGGCGCCGGATTGGGGGCCAACTCAGCCGCCGAGGCTGGTGATGGTTCTGCGCTGAGCGCCAACTACGTGTGGACCGGCCGCTACTTTGACAGCCTGCCGTTTCCATCGAAAGGTTACGGACTCGGCTTTGAGCTGGGCGGCGGCACGACACTGGGCCAGAACCGCGAGCCCTTCACACGCGCGGTGGGGCGCTGGCTGGGCATCCAGCCGCTGCAGCGCGGCCGCATTGCGATGCGTGCCGAAGGCGGCGCGGTGCTCGCCAAGGATTCCGCGGCCATTCCGGGGACGCAGCTATTCCGCACTGGCGGCGACAGCACGGTACGAGGTTATGGTTACCGCGACATCGGCATCAAACTGGACAATGGGGTCGTCGGCCCCGGCAGCTACCTGGCGGTGGGCAGCATTGAATGGCAACGGCCGATTTTTCGTGGTGGCCTGCCCAGCGAGTGGGAGCACACCGTGTTTGTCGATGCGGGCGCAGTGGCTGACAAGCCGCAGGACCTGCGCCCTTCTGTGGGCATGGGCACCGGCGTTCGCTGGCGCAGCCCGATTGGTCCCTTGCAGGCCGATGTGGCTTACGGCGTCAAGGCCAAACAGTTGCGGCTTCATCTCAGCGTGGGCTTTGTTTTCTGATGTCAACCAATCGAGCTTCGCAGGCAGACCGCGCCGAGCCGCAGCCGCCAGCATCCAGGCCCGGCAACCGCTGGCTGAAAGTACTGGCAATTGGCATCGGCAGCATGGCGATCGTTTTGGTGGCGTGCGTCGCGGTGTTGTGGTGGTGGGCGGGCACTGACGGCTCTCTGGCGCGCGCCTTGACGTGGGTTGGGCAATCGCAACCCCTGCGCTTTGAGCGCGCCAGCGGATCGCTTCGCGCCGGCGGGCGCGTCGAGCAACTGACCTGGCAGCAAGACGGCTTGACGGTGCAGGTCACCGGCCTGGCCGTCGTCTGGCAGCCGTGGTCGTTGCTGCAGCGCAAGCTTCAACTCACGCAACTCGCCGCCGACAGCGTGACCGTGAACGATGCCAGGCCGCCCCCTACAGAGCCACCGAAGCCGCCGACGGCCTTGGGCCTGCCGCTGGCGGTGGTCATCGACAACTTCGCTGTAGGGCAGCTGAGCTTGACACGACCCTTCGCTTTTTCAGCGACGGCGATTGCAGGCCGCTACGAATTTGATCGTCTGCTGCATCGGCTGGACCTGGCGAATGCGCAGGTTGCCACCGGTCGCTACAGCGGGGGCGCTGCGTTGTCGTCAAGCAGCCCGCTCACACTGGATGCGCGTCTGTCGGGCGCGCTGCAAACTGCGGTGCCGGGCAGTACCACACCGCTGGCGTTGGCCTTTCAGGCGACGGCGCGCGGCCCGATCACCGAACTGCTGGCGAACGCCGAGCTGCAGATGGCACCGCAAGCAGCAGCGGGAAAAAGCAAATCCGCGCTCCAGCCTCAGGCTACCGCCACGGCACGCATCCTGCCGTGGGCGACGCAACCACTGGCCGCAGCGGACGCCAATTTTCGCGACCTGGATGTGGCAACGCTCTGGCCTGAATTTCCTCAAACGCAGTTGACTGGCAGCGCCAGCGTGCGGCCGCTGTCATCCAGCTCAGGCAGCAAGTCACTGGTTGAACAGGCCTGGCAACTGCAAACAAATCTCACCAACAAGCTGCCCGGCCCGTGGGACCGGCAGCGCCTGCCGCTCGAAAGCTTTGAGGCCAGCGGCGAATGGCGTAGCGGTACAGCGCTGGTTCGCGCACTGAAAGCAACGCTGGGAAACGGCGAACTCGTGGCCAGCGGCGAATGGGCTGGCACCACCACCGGCGCTACATCAGACGCGGCGCCAGCGTGGAAGATGCAGGCCACGCTGAAAAACATCAACCCGGCCCTGCTTCACAGTCAATTGGCGGCGCTGCCGCTTGACGGCGAAGCGAGTGCGCAAAGCCAGGGCGCGGCCATCGCCTTTGAAGCGGGTGTCAAAACAAAGTCTGGCCCGGACAGCAAGCTGCCCAAAACACGTACCGGACAAAGCAATCCGTTGACCGAACTGCGCCTGCGCGACGCCAGCGCCACCGGCAGCTGGAACGCCCAGCAGGCCGGCGGCACGCTGCAGCTGTCAGCGCTGCGCGTTCGAACCGACGAAGCTGAATTGAGCGGACAACTCGAAGTGCAGACTAGGGCGCAGGGCGGCAAAGGCAATCTGTCACTCACGGCCCCCGGCCTCGGCGCACAGGCGAAAGGCGAGCTTCGACCTACCAGCGGCAGCGGCGAACTGACGATGCGCGGCCACGATACGGCACAAGCGCTGCGTTGGCTGCAAAAGCTGCCGGGCGTTCCCGCAGCGCTGCAGACCGCATCGGCCAGTGGCAACGCTGAACTGAAAGCCAGTTGGCAAGGCGGCTGGCGCGACCCCGCGCTGCAGGCGAAGCTCGACGTGCCTTCGCTGGACTGGCAGGCTTCAACGCCCCGCGCAACCTCCGCTGGCCCCGATCCGGTAACGCCTGCGCCCGCCGGCGAATCGCAGACTTTGAAAATCCGCGCCCTGCAAGCCACGCTCAGCGGGCGACTCAGCCAGCCGCGGCTGAGCACGGTGGCCCGCGTCGAGATGGGCGCACGCCGCTACGCGCTGCAACTCGCCGCCGAAGGGGGCCGCAGCGAATCGACCTGGCAAGGCCTTATCAGTCAATTGAGTGTGGCAGTCGAAGACCCGGCCCTGGGTGCGGGCGCCTGGCGGCTGGCCACGCGCGGGAACGTGCCGCTGAAGTGGACGCCGCCGCCCAAGGGCGCTACGGCAGCGGGCGGTGCGTTCGAAAGCGGCGCTGGCGAGGCAGTACTGACCGCCCCGGCCGGCAAACAGCAAGCCACTGCGCCATCACAAGCCCTGCTCGCCTGGCAACCGGTGCGCTGGCAGGCCGGTGAACTCACCACGGCCGGCAAGCTCACAGGCCTGCCGATGGCCTGGATAGAACTGCTGGCCGGGCCGCAGCTGGCCGGTGCGGGCCTAGCGAGCAACCTGCTGCTCGATGGTGAATGGGACGCCCGGCTCGGCAACACCTTGGCATTGAAGGCCAGCCTGGCACGCAGCAGCGGCGACCTGACTGTGCAGACGGAAACCGCGCAGGGCACGCCGGTTCGCGTGGCCGCCGGCATCAAGCAGGCGCGCGTGTCGCTGACCAGCAATGGCGAGGATGTGAACGTCGCGCTGGTCTGGGACAGCGAACGCGCCGGCACGGCAGAAGGGCAACTCAAAACAAGATTGACTCGCGCGGCCGAAGGTGCTGGCGCCAGCGGCTGGACTTGGTCAGCTGACGCCCCGCTCGAAGGCCGGCTACGCGCCCAACTGCCGCGCATCGGCGTCTGGTCGGTGCTGGCGCCGCCCGGCTGGCGGCTGCGCGGCTCGCTTGCCACCGACCTGCGCATCAGCGGAACCAAAGCCGCGCCGCAACTGGCGGGTGACCTGCTGGCCAATGACCTCGCGCTGCGGTCGGTGGTCGATGGCATCGAGTTCGGCAACGGCCGGCTGCGCGCGCGGCTCGACGGCACGCGCATGCTGATCGACGAGTTCACGCTGCAGGGCGCCGGTGACAAAGGTGCGGGCGGCACGCTGACGGCGCGGGGCGAAGCCGGCTGGATGGCTGGCCAACCACAAGTGCGCCTCGACGCCCGGCTGGAGCGGCTGCGCGCCAGCCTGCGCACCGACAGGCAGCTGACAGTTTCCGGCGATCTGCAGGCCAGCCTCGCAGGCAAGCAGGCGGCCATCAGCGGCAAACTGATGGTTGACCAGGCGCGCATCATCCTGCCCGAAGAAGGCACGCCGCAGCTGGGTGATGACGTGGTCGTGCGTACCGCGCGCGGCGTGGCAGCCGGACAGAAGGCGCCCGCACAAACCAGTGAGCCCGCACCCGCCGAAAGCAAGCCCGTCGCCGTCAAGCTCGCCATGCAAATCGATCTGGGGCCAGACTTCCGCGTGCAAGGCAAAGGCATCGACACGCGCCTGCGCGGCATGCTGGCGCTGGCCGGTGAGTCGCTGCGAAGCCCGCGCCTGACGGGCACCATCAATACCGACGGTGGCCAATACCGCGCCTACGGCCAGCGGCTGGATGTGGAGCAAGGCGTGATCCGTTTCACCGGCGCCATCGACAACCCCACGCTCGACATTCTGGCGATTCGCCCCAACATGGTGACCCAGCGTGTGGGCGTACAGATTCTCGGCACTGCCCTGCTGCCACGCGTGCGCCTGTATGCGCAACCCGAACTGCCCGACGCCGAGAAACTGTCGTGGCTGATCGTTGGCCGTGCATCCGCATCCGGTGGCGCCGAGGCGGCCTTGTTGCAGCAAGCGGCGCTCGCGCTGCTGGGCGGCAAGGGCGGCGGTATGTCGGGCGGGCTGGCTGCGTCGCTGGGGCTGGACGAGCTGTCATTTCGCGGAGCAGCCAGCAACGCCAACGGCGGCACCACCGAAGGCGCCATCACCCTGGGCAAACGCTTTTCAAGTAATTTTTATGCCGCCTACGAGCGCAGCATTTCAGGTGCGCTAGGCACGCTGTTCGTGTTTTACGATTTGTCGCAGCGCTTCACCGTGCGCGCCCAGGCCGGCCAGCAAAGCGCGGTGGACCTGATCTACACCGTGCCCTACGACTGATTGCATTTCCAGTTCAACGCGATAGGTCGTTGCCCCGCCTTGCCGTGCCGCAGCACTGTCTGCGGCGGCGCGCCTACTCTCGCGCCGAACTGGAAACGCAATGGGCCAGCATCGCGGCAGGTGACCGGACAGCCCGCATGCATGCGGGCCTGCGAATACAATTCCACTGGCTCCCAACCAGCGCCGCCATAGTTCAATGGATAGAACGAGTGCCTCCTAAGCGCTAGATACAGGTTCGATTCCTGTTGGTGGTACCAGGCTGGCGCAGGTACTGACACAACACGCTACTATTTTGATAGCTTCCCGCGCAGGTATTACTTGGGCTAGCGGCCTGAATGACCATTGAAAATGGTTGTTTTCAGCATTGAGAGCCCTGCCGGTTGCCCTACCCGCCCCAACTGTCTCCAAACGCCTGAACCTGTTCCAGCACCAGCTCCACCGCCGCATCCTGATGGTCTGGCGGGTACTTGTATTTGCGCAAAATGCGTTTGACCATCAACCGCAGCCGGGCCTGCACGCTCTCCCGGGCCGACCAGTCCACGCTCAGGTTCTGCCGCAAATTCTCGGTCAGCTCGTGGGCAATTTTCTTCAGTGTGTCGTCTGTCAGCTCGCGCACCGCCGATTCGTTTTCGATCAGCGCGTAATAAAACCGTACCTCGTCCTCGGTCAGCCCCAGCTTTTCGCCCTGCAGCGAAGCTTCCCGGAACTTCTTCGCCATCTGGATCAGCTCTTCCATCACCTGCGCGGTTTCAATCGACCGGTTCTGGTAGCGCTGAATGACATTGCCCAGCATCTCCGAAAACTTTCGGTCCTGCACCACGCTGCCGGCAAAGCGGCTTTTGATCTCGCCCTGCAGCAATCGCTCTAGCAGCTCAACCGCCAGGTTACGTTCGGGCAGGTCTTTCACCTGAGCCAGAAACTCGTCGTCGAGCAATCCGATGTTCGGCTTGTCCAGCCCCACCGCATCAAAAATATCAACCACGCTTTCAGACACGACAGCGGACGAAATGATCTGGCGAATCGCCAGCTCGCGCTGCTCGTCGGTGCGCTTCTTCGCCGTCAGTTCCTTCTTGGTCAGAATGACCTTGACGCCCTGGAAGAAGGCAACCTCTTCGCGCACGGCCTTGGCCTCGTCCAGCGTGCAGCACAGCGTGAACGCCTTGCTCATGGCCAACGCCGTATCGGCAAAACGCTTCTTTCCGTCCCGCGTCGGCCCGGTCTTGAGCCCCAGCACATGGTTGGCCGCGCCCGCCAGTGCCTTGTGCCCGCCGGTCAAAAAGCCGCTGTAGTCAAAACCATGCAGCATGGCACGAAGCACATCCATTTTTTCTGCCAGCACGCTGAAAGCTTCATGCGCGTCCACCGTCGGCCTGCCGCGCCCCTGGCTGGCGGTGTATTC
>JANNKV010000069.1:0-29663 GCA_031396485.1 Polaromonas sp.
CGGCGTTTGGCGGCATTCGAATCACGGCCAACGCGCAGTTCCTTATCGACGTTGAGTTGCTGGAGCTGGAGAGTTCTCGACTAGTCGGTCCTTGTGGCCGATGCACCGCAGAGTCCCTTTTGCCCCAGCCCCTCAAACATACAAGCACCGCAGGTTGCCCGCAGCGAAGCGGAGGGACGCAGACACCAGGGTCGCCTTTCTTTTCCCTAGGTTTCTTTGGCGAGACAAAGAAATGTAGGTCGCCCGCCGCGGCGACAGAGCGGCACCGGACTCACCGAAGAAACCTGGTCGCGGACTCGAAGCAATATCTCGACAAGCTTGCATCGTCGAGTCTCAGGCAAACGGAAAAGAGTCAGACAACTCAGTCCGCTCAACGAATGCAAAGAACCGTGACTCCCACAGCATCAGCCACCTGCGACCAGGGCCGGTCCGCCGTCAATGCAACCGCCTTGCGGGCACGCGCCAACGCCAAACAAGCCCGATCACCGAGCGACAAACCGACGGTGCGGGTTTCCATCCTCAACCAGGCGGCGTTGAGCGACTGACTTTCATCGAACGCCACGACGTCAATGTCGACAGCTTCCATCACGGACACGGCTTCAGCTTGGCTCAAACCCTTGTCCAGCAGCTTGGTCAACACTTCGGTCTGGTTGACCGCGCTCACCAGGCAATCCCCTGCCAGCGCGTCCAGAACCACTTGAGCACCCGGCTCATCGTTGAACAAAGCCAGCAGCGCTGACGCGTCCAGAACGGTAACGGTCCGAGCCGCCACCGACCCGCCCGGCTTAGCCATTCGACGCTTCCAGCCGGCGGTCCGCAATCAACTCGTCGGCCAGCGAGGTATCGGGCGCCACATGCTTTCGCACCAGCGCCTGCGCCTGACGAATGCGCTGCAAACGGGTGGTGATGCGCGCCTCGCCATCCAGCAGCTCCCATAAAACGGCATCACCTTCTTTAAGCCCCAAGGCCTGCCGAATTTCAACGGGGATGACAACTCGCCCACCATCTGACATTTTCATGTGCAACATACAAATTCCCCATAAATCCGGAATTTATCTATTTTATGCCAAACTTTTTTCAATGACAACCGGGTGGTGAGCCGTCATCACCGAGAAAGCCAGCACCAACCCGCTTTCACACCAACTTCACAAAAGCTTCCCAAACCCTTCAAACCGGCTCCCCGTCCGCCCGCGATCCTTGCCCCTGTGCACTGTCGCACGTTCGCCCTGGAGCCGATCATGAAGTCAAACCTGTCCCACCCTGCCGCTGCTGCGCGCTGGCTTTGGGTCGCTACCGCCAGCATCGCGGCCACCTGTTTCATCACGCTGACGGCCCATCCCGTGCACGCACAGGACGCACGAGACGGCGCCGCTCCGCGCCAGAAAACCGAGAGCCCGTATTTCTTCATCAAGAGTGACGACCCCTCGCTTGACCAACTGCCTTTGAAAGCAACCACCGTCGATGTCCGCATCTCTGGCGTGATTGCTGACGTCACCGTCACGCAGCACTACAAGAACGAAGGCCAGCGAGCGATCGAGGCGAAGTATGTTTTTCCGGGCTCGACGCGCGCCGCTGTGTACGGCATGAACGTGCGTCTGGCCGACCGGCTGATCACGGCGAACATTCGTGAAAAACAGCAGGCGCGCATTGAATACGACAGCGCCAAAAAAGAAGGCAAGACCGCTGCACTGCTGGAGCAGCACCTGCCCAATGTGTTCCAGATGAACGTCGCCAACATCTTGCCGGGCGACGACATCAAGGTCGAGCTGCGCTACACCGAGCTGCTGGTGCCGCAGTCGGGCAACTACCAGTTTGTGTTTCCCACCGTCGTCGGTCCGCGCTACAACAGCCCGGCCTCTAGCCAGGCGCAAGCGCAATGGGTCGCCAAGCCCTACCTCGCTGCGGGCCAAGCGTCGGCTACCGCGTTTGACATCAAGGTGCAACTCGCCACGCCGATTGGCTTGAAGGAAGTGCGCTCCACCACGCACGCCATCGACGTGAAGAAAAACGGTGACGAGCAGGCCGCCGTATCGCTTCAAAAAACCGGAAGCAGCCCCAACAACCGCGACTTCATCCTCGACTACCGCCTGGCCGGTGAGCGCATCGAATCCGGCGTGATGCTCTACCAGGGCGACGCGGCCAATGGCGAGAACTTCTTCCTCGCGATGATCGAGCCGCCCAAGCAGATCGCCGCGCAGACCATCAGCCCGCGCGACTATATTTTTGTCGTCGATATCTCGGGCTCGATGCACGGCTTTCCGCTGGAAACTGCCAAGGTGTTGATGCGTGAACTGATCGGCAACCTCAAACCCAGCGACACCTTCAACGTGCTGCTGTTCTCGGGCAGCAACCGCTTTCTGAGCCCCAAGTCGGTGCCCGCCACGCAGGCCAATATCGAGCAGGCGATTCGCACCATCGAGCTGATGGGCGGCGGCGGCAGCACCGAACTGATTCCGGCGCTCAAGCGCGTGTATGACGAGCCGAAAGCCGCCGACGTGTCGCGCACCGTGGTGCTGGTGACCGACGGTTATGTGACGGTCGAGCGGGAGGCATTCGAGCTGGTGCGCCGCAATCTGTCGAAGGCCAACGTCTTTTCATTCGGCATCGGCTCGTCGGTCAACCGGCACCTGATGGAAGGCCTGGCCCGCGCCGGCATGGGCGAGCCCTTCATCATCACGCAGCCGTCCGAGGCGAAGGCGCAGGCCGAACGCTTCCGCAAGATGATCGAGTCGCCGGTGCTGACCAGCGTGAAGGCGCGTTTTGAAGGGCTGGATGTGTATGACGTCGAACCTACGCAGTTGCCCGACGTGCTGGGCGAGCGCCCGGTGGTGGTGTTTGGCAAGTGGCGCGGCAAGCCGGGCGGCAGCGTGGTGCTGGAAGGCCAGAGCGCCAATGGCCCGTATCGCAACGTGCTGCCGATCACCTCCACCGCCGGCCAAGACACCGCCGCGCTGCGCTACCTGTGGGCACGTCATCGAATCGCGGCGCTGTCTGATCAGGAATCACTTGAAGGCAACGACACGTTTCGCACGCGCATCACCGAACTCGGTTTGCAATACAACTTGCTGACCCAGTACACCAGCTTTCTGGCGGTGGACAAAGTGGTGCGTAACACGCAGCCAAACGACACGCCAACGGTGAACCAGCCGTCGCCGCTGCCGCAGGGCGTGAGCAACGCCGCCATCGGCGCCGAAGTGCCCGGCACACCCGAGCCCGCCACCTGGGGCGCGGTGATCGTGCTGCTGTCGGTGCTGGCCTTGCTGGCGCGGCGGGAGCGCCGGGCACGCAGCCACCCGCTTGCCCGCTTCACCGCCTGAAGCTGTGCCACGCATACCCACGAGAAACCGCATGGCTCACTCGACTTTGGACATCCGCCTGATCCGCACACCCGCCTTCGTGCGCTGGGGCATCGCCATCGACCGAGCACCCGCTGCGCTTTGGCTGGCGCTGCTGGCGGCGGCGCTGTGGCCGACGTGGTGGTGGATGAGTGCACGGGTGCTGGACCGCTCTGACGACCCGCTCGGCCTGCTCGCATTGGCTGCGCTGTGTGTTCTGGTCTGGCAGCACCGGTGGCGGCTGCGCGCCGCGCCGCGCCTGGGCTGGTTCGCGCTGGCGATCATCGGCGCGCTGCTGGCCACGGCTGGGCAGGGCGTGCTGCCCGCGCTGGCCGTGTCGCTGGTCGCCTTGCTGGCGTTGGCGGCAGGTCTTGCAGCGTTTTTGCCGCCGGGCGCGGCTACTGCGCCGGTACTCGGCCTGTCGGTGCTGTCGCTGCCGCTGCTGGCCTCGCTGCAGTTCTACGCCGGCTACCCGCTGCGCGTCATCACGGCCGAAGCCAGTCGCTGGCTGTTGATGGCGACGCACGAGGTCGAGCGCAGCGGCACCAGCCTGCGGGTCGACGGGCATCTGGTCATCGTCGATGCGCCGTGTTCGGGTGTGCAGATGGTCTGGTTCGGCTACTTCACGGCCTGCGTGGCCGCCTTGTATCTGGGCCGCGGCAACCGGGCTTTTCTGGCGCGCCTGCCCGCCGTCAGCGCGCTGGTGCTGGCCGGCAATATCGTGCGCAACACGGTGCTGGTTTCACTTGAATTTTCAGGCCCACGTCTGCCCGGTTGGGCGCATGATGGTGTGGGGTTGGTGGTGCTGGCGGTGGTGTGTGGCGCAATTGCCTTTGTCATGAGCCGCGCCGAAAACGTGGCTGGAGTCGGTCATGCTTGAGAACAGTTTTGTGAACCGCGTGCTGCATAAAACGCTGTGGGCCGCGCTGCTGCCGGCGTGCCTGCTGTGGGCGGGTGTGTCGGCGATGAGCCGGCCCGGCGATGCATCGCCGATGCAGCGCGCATCAAGCGAATTCCCCACCACGTTGCAGGGCGCGCCGCTGCGGCCGCTGGCGCTGAGTGAGGTGGAGCAGCGATTTGCGCGGCGCTTTCCGGGTACGCTCGCGCGCTTTGCGGTCGGACTGTCTTCAGTAGAAACCGCCAATCCGGGTACGCCCTTCGATACCCCAGGAAGAACGGATACGGGATCTGACGGCAGCCGCGTACTGGTTCTACGCCATGTCGACAAGCCGACACGCATGCTGCACCCGGCTGTCGACTGCTACCAGGGCCTGGGCTACCGCATCGCGGCGCAGCAGCTGGAACTGGACCGCGAGCAAAACCTGTGGCGATGCTTTGAGGCCACGCAGAACGCCGCATCTGGTGGCCAGCGCCTGCGCGTCTGCGAACGCATCGTCGATGCAAAAGGCCAGGGCTTCACCGACACCTCGGCCTGGTACTGGGCGGCCGTGATGGGCCAGTCGCAAGGCCCGTGGCAGGCGATCACCGTGGCGAAGCCGTATGAACCTAGAAACGGCAGTTGACCGCTTGCAAACTTCAGGAAAACCGCATGCGCATTGACTATTTTCTCTTCGATCACACTCACCTGATAGGTGACAGCGCTATGCACCCGATTGCACCGCGCTTGACGCGCCAGGCTGCGTTGCTCCGCCTTGTGGGCACAAGCCCACTGCGTTGTCGCGCCTTGCCTGACACGCCAATCACGGCACACTCGAATGCATCCAACTGCCATTTCTAGGATGAAAGCCCTGCGCATCACGCTTTGGGTGCCGGTGGGTACGCTAGCCCTTGCTTTATCTGCGCTGGCAGCTACTTATTTCATAGCAAAAGCGGTGCTGGCCCCGCTGCCCGGCGAATGGTCGGTGCCGCTGCGTGCCGGCCCGCTGCAGATGCAGGCGGGCGTGCCGTCGCTGATCCGCCTGGCGACGTCGCCGTGGATGGGGCCGCTGCTGCACGGCCGCAGCGTCCCCACCCGCGCCGGTCGCATTGAAATGGCGTGGCAGGCGGCTGACCAAACGCTGACCCTGCGCTGCGCACCGTGCCGCGTTCAGTCACCGCGCCAGAAAGACGACGTACACGACGCGCTCGCGCTTGACGACGTGCAGCTCACGGTTCACCGCAACGCGGGCCGGATCGATGGCGAGTTGGCATCAGGCGCACTACGTGCGAAATGGCAGGGCGAACTGTCGCAGCGCCAGATCAGCCTGCATCTGCAGCTGCCGATGACGCTGATCGCTGACGGCTATGCGCTGTTCGCAGCCGTCATTCCCGAAGTCGCGCAGGCCCGCATCGACGGCCGCTTTGCACTGCAGGCGAGCCTGACGCTGCCGGGCGGCAAGCTGACGGTGGCGCCGCAAGTCGACGGCTTTCAGGTCAGCAGCCTCGGCACCGAAGCCTTCGCCAGCGCGCGCTCGGCGTGCAGCCCGCGCGCCAGCAAAGTCACGACTGACAGCTGGCTGGCACGCGCCGTGATCGCCGCCGAAGACCAGCGTTTTTACGAGCACGGCGGCTTTGACCTGGCCGAGATCAGCGCAGCACTTTCCAGCCCGCCCGACGACGAGAAAGCAGCTCAGCGCGGCGCCAGCACCCTGCCCCAGCAACTCGCCAAGTTGCTGGTCACCGGCGGCGAGCGCAGCCCGATACGCAAGCTGCGCGAGCTGCTCTACGCGGTCGAGATGGAGCAGACGCTGGGCAAGCCGCGCATGCTGCAGCTGTATCTGGCGCACGCGCCGTGGGGGCCGGGAATTTGCGGTGCCGAAGCAGCGTCGCGCCACTACTTCAGCCGCCCGGCCCACCAGCTCAGCCCCACGCAAGCCGCCTGGCTGGCGGCGATGCTGCACAACCCGGCGCTGGAGGCCGCGCGCTGGCGGGACACCGGCCAGATCAACATCGCCCGCACGCAGTGGGTGCTGCAGGGCATGCGTTCGCTGCCACGTGCCGAGCGCAACCGGCTGATCGAGGGCGTGGCGCAGCTGAAGTGGGTTGCACCTGCGGCCGCGCCCTGAACATCATACTGCATGCTATTGAATTCATAGCTGTCAGCGCAGGTATTACCTGGGCTATCAGCTGTTTTACCTCTCAAAACAGCTTTGAAACGACTTTTCAGCCTGTTCCTGCGTTTCGATGAGGGTGGCGGGCCATCCACGTCGAACAATGGGTTCGCGCCCACTTGACGCACATCAATACCGCGTCGGCTCAGGCCCCTACAGTCAAACTGAGCCAACTTGTCTGAACGGCCTGCTCCAACCCCGGCAAAGGACCCCTCGCCATGTACTACATCGTCGATACCCCCAAAACATTCACCCAGGCGGCAACTGACCTAGAAGCGGCCGTTATCGACCGCGGCTTCGGCGTGCTGCATGTGCATGACCTGGGCAGCACGCTGCGCAGCAAAGGCATCGCCTTCGAAGAGCAATGCAAGATTTTCGAAGTCTGCAACCCGCTGCAGGCCGCGAAGGTGCTGCAGACCGACATGCGCCTGAACATGGCGCTGCCGTGCCGCATTTCTGTCTACACCGACAAAGGCAAGACCAAGATCGGCCTGATCACGCCGGTCAAGATGCTGTCGAGCCTGTCACACGACGCCGCGCTGGTGCCCGTCGCCAGGGAAGTCGAGAAAAAGACCATCCAGATGATCGACGACGCGAAGTAGCGTCTTCATGGCGGGCCAGAAGGCGCGCGCAACGCGATTCGAGACGCTATTGAATGTATAGCTGCTCGCACAGGATTTACCTGGACTGGAGGCTTATTTGATTCATTAAAGAGCGTCTGTCCGGGTTGTGGAGGAAAGCGCAGGCAAATCGGGGGTATGGCCTACTTGTAAAACGCAGAAAAAGCGTAATATCTGCGTAGAAACTGCGTCTTATTGATAGATTGACCCAAGGAGCTTCTGATGGCCAACGACAACGAAACCATCCGCCTGAGCCTGGCGGTATCGCCCGAACTCAATGAACGGCTGGAACTGCTGGCCAGCAACGGCCATATGTCCAAGAGCGAGGTCTTGCGCAAGGCGATTGCGCTGTTCGACGTGGTCGCCGAGGCCAAGTCCGAGAAGAAACGCTTCGGCATCCTGGACCAGAACAAGCAACTCGTGACCGAGATCGTCGGCATCTGATCGCCGGCACCTGACTGATGACCGAGCAGCAGATCAACCTCGGCCAGATGGTCGGCAGCGACGGCCGCTACGAGCTGTCCGTCAGCAACGAATCCCCTGAAGACGCCGCCGCCCGGCGCAGCCTGGAAGCCGCCGACGCGGCCCTGAAACGGCGCATGTCGCTGGGGCTCTTCATCTTTGCGCTGCTGCTGATGACGGTTATTTTTGCCGGTGCCGTCTGGGTCTTTGCCATTGGCAACGCCGACGACAAAAAATGGGCCGCTGGCATCGTCAGCGCGATTGCATCGGGGCTGGTGGGGTTTCTGGTGGGGCAGGCCAGGCGCTAGGGACCCTCTGCATAACTCTGGCGGTCTGCGGCACGCCAGAGTTATGCAGAGGGTCCCTGGGGAAGCCCTTGAAGCGCTGAATTTGCCTGCTGGCATTTGTTTGATGCAAATCAATGCGGCTTCATATGGCACCGGTAGCATCAAGTTTCAGATTCGCACCCGATCATGAAGCTCATCTCAAACACTTTCGCCAAACGCAAGGCCGTAGTCATGGTACTGCTGGCATGGTTGTTTGCGCTGGCCTCCGGCGTCGCCAACGCGTGCCTGCTTGAGACGCCCACCACGCACGCCCACGTCCTCACTGCGGCTTTTGAGGGCGCGCGTACGTCGGCTGTCATGGCGGGTCACACTGGAGTCGTAGCCGATAGCGGCGGTGAATTGCCAGCTGCCAAGGCGCCGTGCCTGAAGGTGTGCGATGAGAGCTCGAACGCTTTGGCCACTCAGCTGAGCCTGGCCCAGCCCGATATGGGGCCCGCTCCACTCGTGCGGGTACTCTGGCTTGTAGCTGCGACCGACCGTGTGGCAACCTCCTCGGCAGGCGACCCAGAGCCCGCTGCCGCCGGGCTACCTTTACGGGTGCGCTACTCGCGCCTGGCGCTTTAGCCCCCACGCGGGGCCTGTCGCTCCGCAGTCTGCGTCCGCCTCTGAGCCGCAATTGGCTCTTGGCCCAACCGCAGCGCGCGCAAGCCCGCCATCCCCTCTGCATTGACGCTGGTTCATAGCGCCATAGCGCATCGCCTTTCATATCTTTCACCCATCAGGAGTTTGTCATGACCCATTTCCGATTTATCCCCCTCGCTGCCACCCTTGTCGCCGCCAGCACCTTGATCGCCTGTAACACAGCACCGTCAATGCCCATGGGGAGCGCCTCTGCCCAAGGCATGGGAGCGCCCGGTCAAATGGGCAAGATGGGTGCCATGGACATGAGCAAGATGGATGCGCAGATAAAAAAAATGCGCGAGGTGCACGAAAAGATGGCGGCCGCCAAGACACCCGAGGAGCGCAACAAGTTGATGGCCGACCACATGAAGACCATGCAGGACGGCATGCAGATGATGAGCGGCATGGGTGGCATGTCCGGCTCCCCAATGGGTGACATGAAAGGCATGCCTGGCATGGGCGGCACCCCAGGTGACATGGCTGCCCGTCAGCAAATGATGGAAAAGCGCATGGAAATGATGCAATCGATGATGCAGATGATGATGGACCGGATGCCGGCGACGCTTGCACGCTGACGCACCGCCCGCACCCAAGCCAGGTGGCTCGGGCATATCCGCCCTGCGCTGTCTTGATGCGGAAATCCTGCATGCCAGCAGATAAAAAAGGAATCTCATGCTCAAAAGAAGACAGTTGCTTCAGTTCGCCGGTGTAGCCGCCGTGGCCGGCGCCGGTGGTGCCGCCTGGGTGGCCTATGGACAGCGCGGCTCCTCCACGCAAGTCGGTGGGCCGTTTAAGAACTACCCGTTGGACCCAGTCGATACCGCCAACTTCCAGCAAAAACTGTTCATGCCTGGCGCGGGGGGTCCGCTGGGTGTGCTCGACGTCACCGCACCGATAAAAATCAAGGCTGGCGCCGGCAGCTTCCCTCTGCTGCCGAAACGCGAATCGCCGTTTCTGCTCTACCAGACCGAGCACGCCGGCAAGGCCTACCAGAATCCCATCCTGCGCATCGAAAGCGGCGCGCGCTTCACAGCCGCGCTGGACAACGCCTTGACACAGCCCACCATCATCCACTGGCACGGTCTGCACACACCCGCCGCCATGGATGGCCATCCGCGCAACACGATTGCCCCCGGCGGTCGCTACGACTACGACTTCACGGTGCGCAACCGCGGCGGCACGTACTGGTACCACACCCACGCCCACGAATTGACGGCCGAGCAGGCCTACAACGGTCTGGCCAGTTTTTTTCTGGTCGATGATGATGACCAGCGCAAGCTGACAAAGGCGCTTGATCTGCAGCTGGGCGTCACCGACCTGCCCATCGTCATCCAGGACAAGCAGTTCGACGCGCAGGGCAGGTTGCACTACAAACCCGGTGTGCATGAAGCCATGATGGGCTGGCTGGGCGACATCATGCTCTGCAACCTGACGCCAAATGCCGTGCAGACCGTCACGCCGCGCACCTACCGGCTGCGGCTTCTCAATGGCTCCAATTCACGCATCTACCGGCTGGCTTTCGCTACAGGCAGCAAGCGCTTGGGCTTCACCGTCATCGGCACCGACGGCGGTTTGCTTGAGCGGCCTGAAGCCGCCACCGAAGCCTTTCTGGCGCCCGGCGAGCGTCTGGACATCCTGTTTGACGCCGGCCAGGCACAGCCCGGCACCGATGTCTTCCTGAAAAGCCTGGCGTTTGATCCAATGGAAAACGAGGGTGGAGGCGGAGGCGGTATGGGCGGAGGCAGCGGCATGGGCGGCATGCCCAGCATGGGCCAGATGATGGCCGGCATGAGTTCGTCGCGGCTTCCGCTCGGTGCCGAGTTCAACGTGTTGAAGCTGTCGGTGGTGGCCGGCGAACGCGTGGCGGCCATTCTGCCCGCCCGGTTGTCAGAAATCAAACCGATGGCCACCGCGGGTGCGGCCGAACGCAAGATCGAGTTGTCGATGGGCCAGATGCGATTTCTGATCAACGGGCGCACCTTTGGCATGGACGACATTGCCTTCGACGTGAAGCGCAACGCGGTCGAAATCTGGAGCATCAGCAATCCGGCCATCGGCATGCCGCACCCGATGCACATCCACGGCTTTTCCTTCCAGGTCCTTGAGCGTGTGAACAGCCCGCCCGAGCTCTCTAGCCTGGCGCGCTTTGGCAAGGGCCGGCACGTCACCGATCTGGGCTGGAAAGACACGGTGCTGGTCTGGCCCGGCGAAACAGTGCGCATCGCGCTCGACTTCAGCCACGACTTTCCCGGCGACCAGACCTACGTGTTTCACTGCCACAACCTCGAGCACGAAGACGCCGGGATGATGATCAATTTCCGCGTGCAGGCCTAGGCCGCAGACCGAACCCTGGTTTTCATCCGTCCAACCCACAGGAGCTTCAAATGGATCATGCACATCAACATCAACCTGAAAACCCGCCCGGCGCGATCGCCGCGCCGCCGTTCTGGCGCTCGCGCTACGCCGTCGGCCTGATCGTCTTTGCCGCCGTCGCTACCTATTTTCTGTTAAGCGAGCACCGCGCCCATTTCCTCGGTGCCCTGCCGTTCCTGTTTTTGCTGGCCTGCCCGCTGATGCATGTTTTCATGCACCGCGGTCATGGCGGGCACAACCGGCATCCCAGCCAGACCGGTGGCCCCTGGAAATGAAGAAAGGAGAACTACCGTGACTGACACCGCCCCCGCCTACGGACTCTGGATGCTCGTCGTCTTCAACTCAGCCGTCTTCATCATGTTCGCGTTCAGCTTCTTCAAGCCCAACACCGCACGTGACTGGCGAACCTTCAGCGCCTTCGCAGCCTTCATCGTCGCGCTGTTTGTCGAGATGTACGGCTTCCCGCTGAGCATCTACCTGATGTCGGGCTGGCTACAGACCAAGTACCCGAATCTGGACCTGCTGTCCCACAACTCGGGCCACCTGTGGTCAACGCTGCTGGGCGAGAAAGGCGATCCGCACTTCGGTATGTTGCATATCGCCAGCTACGTGTTCCTCGGCTTTGGTTTCTATTTGTTGTCGAGCGCCTGGAACGTTCTCTACCACGCACAGCGCCGCAACGCGCTGGCCACGACCGGCCCCTATGCGCGCATACGTCATCCGCAGTACGTCGCCTTCGTGCTGATACTGCTCGGCTTTTTGCTGCAGTGGCCCACGCTGCTCACGCTGGCGATGTTTCCGATTTTGCTTTTGATGTACGGACGGCTGGCCATCACCGAGGAAGCGGATATGCGAGCGCAGTTCGGCGACGCCTATGAAAGCTACGTCCAGCGAACACCCCGGTTTTTTCCCCATGTAGGTCAAGGTTTAACGGCAGGCTGAGCCTGTAACAACAAAGGCGGCGATATGTTCTACGACAACATGATGGGAATGAATTCCAACATGATAGGCATGCACTACCTGTGGTGGGTTTTCTGGATTGCCGTGGTTTTCGGGCTGATCTTTTGGGGTCGAGGTGGATCATCCGCTCGCCAGGATCGACCGCGCGAGACATCTCAAGAGGTGCTGCGCCGTCGCCTGGCCAGCGGCGAAATCAGCACAGACGAGTATGAAAAACGCAAGACGGTTCTTGATCGGGACGCGTAGTGCTGTGCGCCCAGGTGTTGGCATCGAACCGTATTCAACGGGTGTTCTCACCCCGTAATGCAAAAGGAGAAAGTCATGTTTTCAGTACGACACTTCCATCGCTTCAAGCTAGGGGGCTGGATCCTTGCTGCAACGCTAGGCGCGGTCATTGCGCCTTTGGCCGCACTGGCGCAAACCAGCGCGGATGCAACGGCCACGCGCTCGTCGAGCGATCAAGGGGTGACTGTCAAAGCAACCCCGAAGTTGGTTGGGTCAACCGACAAGCGCTGGGAATTTGCCATCGTGCTTGACTCACACAGTGCCGACCTGAACGACGACCTGGCTCAAAGCGCCAGCTTGACGACCAACGATGGGCGCACGCTCAAGCCAGTGAGCTGGGCGGGTGCACCGGCCGGCGGCCACCACCGTGAAGGGGTGCTGGCATTCGAAGTACCAGCGCCGCGCCCAAGCACGATTGAGCTGCGGATCGCGCGTCAGGGTGAACCTGCGCCGCGAACATTTCGCTGGCAACTTTGACCGTTTCAGGAAATCCACGTTGAATGGCCGAAGCCGCTACTTGACCCCACCGCAATCCACAACATCCGATTCCACAACCCCAGGAGAAATCACCATGCAAACCCACAGTTTTGATGTCAGCGGCATGACTTGCGGTGGCTGCACCAGCAGCGTGCAGCGCGCCCTCAGCCAGATCGACGGCGTCAGCCATGTTGAAGTCACGCTTCGACCCGGCGTCGCCACGGTCGTGACAGATCCTGCCCGCGTGACACCCGCCCAGATCGAATCGGCAATCACCCGCCTTGGCTACCCGGCCCACGCTCGTCCGCACCACGACGATGGGCATGTCCGTCCATGAACGGGACGGCGCTCGCCAGCGGGAAGTCCCGCTTGCCGGGCTTCATCGGCGGGCGACGCGCAACCCCGCGCTACTTTCGCGATCAGGCTTTTCATTTCCAGACGCTCCGGGTGCTCAACAACATCTGCGCGAATGGCGCAGACACAGCCGAAGTGCTCCAAACCATTGGACAAATCCGGGAGGGCAACACGCGAAGCTGGCACCGCGCCTGGGAAGCGACGGCCAACCGCGTTCTGGAGCGTGCAGACCACATTAATGATGCGCGCAGTCGGGGCCATGCTCTGCTGCGAGCGCACAACTACCTGCGCACCGCAGAGTTTTTTCTCTCGCCGACTGACCCCAGGCGACCCGCCATGTACCGACGCAACGTCGACGCCTTCAATGACGGCCTCGATGCACTTGGCGTGGTGCGCCAGCGTACGCGGGTACCCTATGGCGCCAACCACCTGAATGCAATCTTCTACCCAGGACCGCATGGCTCGGCAGACAAACCGCTTCTGGTGCTTTGCGGCGGTTTTGACTCGACGCTCGAAGAGCTTTATTTTGTGCTCGTGCCCGCAGCGTATGAGCGCGGCTTTGCCGTCCTGACATTCGAGGGGCCCGGACAAGGCGCGGTGCTGAGGGAGCAGAGGCTCACCTTCACGCCCGAGTGGGAGCGACCCACAGCTGCGGTCCTCGATGCCCACTTCACGTCGCACCCCTGGCGGGCCAAAACCGTGCTGATCGGTATGAGCATGGGCGGCTACCTTGCGCCGCGGGCAGCGGCTTTCGACCACCGGATCAACGGCGTCGTCGCCTTCGACGTGCTCTTCGATTTCGGCGCGATCGCCAGGCAGAGTGTTCCGGCGCTGGCGTTCTGGTTACACGCTCATCATGCTGACGCCGCACTGAATGCACTCATCGCCGCCAAGGCACGGCTGTCTCCAGGTTTTGCGTGGAGCCTCGCCAACTCGCAATGGGTGCTGGGTACCGCGAGTCCGATGGAAACCATCGATGTACTCGGGCGCTACACGCTCGCGCAGGTCGCTGGCCGCATCAGGGCGGACGTGCTGGTCCTGGTCGGCGCAGATGATCATTTCATCCCTGCGCAGCAGTCCACCGATTTTGTCCGGGCCTTGACCGCCGCGCGCAGCGTACGCCAGATTGTTTACGACCGCAACTCAGGCGGTGCGGAACACTGCCAGATGGGCGCGCAATCACTGTGGCACGCTGACCTTTTCGACTGGATCGCGCACATCGACGAGAAGAAGCCCCAGCTCCTCAAGTCCGACACAGGGACTGGATGGAATTTCACGCTTGATGGCGTTAACGCGGGGCAGCTGACAAGCTGATACCCCTTGCAAAGGGATAACCATGAAAACAAGCACCGTTGAAGTCGGAGAACTGGTCTCTACACTGAGCGCCGCGGGCGTTTCCCGGCAACTCGCCACGTTGCCGGGCGTTCACCATGCCGAGGTGAACTATGTGGCCGGCAGCGCGACCGTGCACTATGACGAAGCAAAGGTCACGCTGGACGCCATCCGCCAGCGGGTGGTCGATTGTGGCTACCACTGCCGGGGCGAGCTGGTGCCGGCGCATGTATGCGACTCGGCTGATCACAAGGCGGGCGGAGACGCTTCCCGGGGCCACGCAGGGCACGCGATGCCTGCACTTCCAACGAGCCCAGGTGCCAGTGCCGCCAAGGGTGCAGGGGAGTCGGCCAGGACAGCGAAAGATCCCCATGCAGGTCATGCGGCTCATAAGGACACAGACGGAGGAACCGGTTCGCTGGCCGGAGATCAAGCCGCAAACAAAGCCGACATGATGCACGACATGGGCCATGCGCCGGGCATGTCGATGCAGGACATGGCCAACGACATGCGCAACCGCTTCCTGGTAGCGCTGGTATTTGCCGTGCCGGTCTTCCTGTACTCGCCGATGGGCGCCATGTTCGGTGACTTTGCGTTGCCCTTCGGTATGGACCGCAAGCTCTTCCTTTTCATCACGGCGACCGCCGCCATTGCCTATCCGGTGTGGCCATTCGTCGTGGCGGCCTGGCGCGCGGCACGCAACGGCGTAGCCAACATGGCGACGCTGATCGTGCTGTCCGTCGGCACCGGCTATATCTTCAGCGTGGGCGCCACCTTCCTCTATGAAGGCGAGGTCTTCTTTGAAGCCTCGGCGGTGCTGCTGGTGTTCATCCTGCTCGGGCACTGGCTCGAAATGCGGGCGCGCGCGGGCGCCTCGGACGCGATTCGCGCCCTGATGAATCTCGCCCCGGCAATGGCCACGGTCGTGCGCGGCGGCGTCGAGACCCAGGTTCCCACAGCGGAAGTCCTGGCGGGCGAAATCGTTGTCATCAAACCGGGCGACAAGATTCCGGTGGATGGTGAAATCACGGAGGGCAGCTCGCAGGTCGACGAATCCATGCTGACGGGGGAGTCGATGCCGGTCAAGAAGGTGGTCGGCAATCCGGACATCGGCGCGACGATCAACAAAAGCGGAAGCTTTCGCTACAAGGCGACCAAGGTGGGGGCCGACACGGCACTGGCGCAGATCGTCAAGCTGGTGCAGGAAGCCCAGAACTCCAAGGCGCCGGGTCAATTGCTGGCTGACCAGGCATCCCAGTGGCTGGTGCTGGCCGCCATTGCCATCGGCTTGCTCACCTTCGCGGTCTGGTTCTGGGTGCTGGGCCAGCCGCTGCTGTTTGCGCTGACGCTGACGATCACCGTCTTCGTGATCGCCTGCCCCGATGCGCTCGGGCTGGCAACGCCGATGGCCATCATGGTCGGCACCGGCCTGGGGGCGATGAATGGCATTTTGTTCAAGAACGCATCGGCACTGGAGAACGCCACCAAGCTGACTGTCGTGGTTTTCGACAAGACCGGCACGCTCACAGTCGGGCAGCCCGATGTGGTCGAGATGATCACCGCGCCCGGGGTCACCGAAGCACAACTGCTCGCCGTGGCAGCGGCCGTCGAAAAGTTCTCCGAGCATCCGCTGGCGCTGGCAGTGCTCAAGCGGGCTGGTACCGCCCCCATCGAGGTCGCCACGGGCTTCACCAACATCGACGGTCAGGGCGCGCGCGCCATGATCGGTGCCGACGCCGTCCTGCTGGGCAACCGCAAGCTGATGCAGTCGGAAAACGTGAGCCCGGAGTCCATGAAGGCGCTGGTTGCAGACGCCACACGCCTGGAAGGTGCTGGTCGCACGGTGGTGCATGTGGCGCGCGCGGGCCAGCTCATCGGCCTCATCGCAATCGCCGACGCGGTGCGGCCGACATCGAAGGCCACCATTGCCAAGCTGCAGGAACGCGGCGTCAAGGTGGCGATGATGACGGGCGACAACCAGGCCACAGCCGAGCGCATCGGCAAGGAGCTGGGTATCGACATCGTGCTGGCCGAAGTGCTTCCGGGCCAGAAGGCTGAAAAGATCAAGGCGCTGCAGGATCAGGGCAACAAGGTGGGCATGGTCGGCGACGGCATCAACGATGCGCCTGCGCTCACGCAGGCCGACGTGGGTTTTGCCATTGGCGCAGGCACCGACGTGGCGATGGAAAGCGCCCAGGTCGTGCTGATGAAAAGCGACCCCTACGATGTGGTCGGCGCCATCGAGCTGTCTCGCGCCACGCTGCGCAAGATGCACCAGAACCTGTGGTGGGCCGTGGGCTACAACGTCATCGCTTTTCCCGTGGCAGCGGGTGTGTTCTACCCCTTCACCCTCTCACCTGAACTGGCAGCGCTGTCGATGTCGGGTAGCTCGGCGATCGTAGCCATCAATGCGTTACTGCTCAAGCGCACCAGGCTGGCGGGTATCAAATCCGTGAAGTCCCCGGGCACGCATACGGCCGATGCAGCGCTGGCCACCGGAGCATCTGCATGAATGCAGGCAGCAGAACCCGCCGTACTTCCACGTGGCTGATCCTGAGCTGCGGAGTCTGGCTGATGGCGCTGGGTCTTTATTTCATGGTGCTGCGGCCACCGCTTTTGCCTGAAGATCCTCGCTTCATGGGTACGACACTCGAGCAGCTTCGGCTTGCCGCGCCGGGGCTGGAGGGCTGGCTGCAAAAGGTGTTTACCGTCATGGGTGGATTCATGGCTGGCGCAGGTGTACTCACGGCGCTGGTGGCCACCGTGGCCATGCCCGCGCGATTGAAGAATACGTCCTGGGCTCTTGTTATTGCTGGTGGGCTTACGGTGGCGCTGATGAGCGCCACCAACTTTGCACTCCGGTCTGATTTCCGGTGGCTGCTGCTGGTACCAGCCCTGGTCTGGACCGCAGGTCTTGTCCTCTTTATCAAGGGACGTTAGCCAAATGGCATCAGACCGTCCCTGTCCGCAAGGAATTTGCTGAATGTGCTTCTCGGCCACAGCGAGCTTTTCAGCGGGAGCCGTTCTTTTGAGGCTAGGCGCCCTGACGCTGAAGTCAGCCCGTCGCCCGCGCGAACTGATGTTCGCCGCCATCCCGCTCCTGTTCGCAGTTCAGCAACTGACGGAAGGCGTGATCTGGCTGACTTTCCGTTACGACGCACCGCAAATCAACAGGGTGATGACGCAGGTCTATGCGTTTTTTTCACACGTGCTGTGGCCAGCCTGGATCCCGCTGGCCGTGCTGCTGATGGAAGCGCCGGGAAGGCGTCACCGCGTGTTGCTGACCTTCGTCGCAGCGGGCGCGGCGGTGGGCGCCTATCTGCTTTATGTGCTGGTGGCTTTCCCGGCGGTTTCGCGGCCAACAGGTCAGCATATTGAATACCTGTCTCCCCATTTCTTTGCGGCCGAGGTGATGACCTTGTACCTGCTGGCCACCACGGTCAGCCCGCTCTTGTCCACGCACGGTGTCGTGAAAGTCTTCGGCGCTCTGGCGCTGCTGTCATTTGGCGCGGCCTACTATTTCTACACGACCTGGTTCATCTCGGTGTGGTGCTTCTTTGCAGCGCTGCTGAGCGCAGTCATCTACATGCATTTTGCAATGCGCGGGCGCAAGCGCAGTCAGTTAACCGACAACTGTTTGTCTACGCACCGTTGACAGGAGGCGCCAATGTTGCCCCTTCGCTATGAGACACGTGGCTTTGTTAAAGCACCAGTCGAGCAAGTCTTTGCGCATCTGGATGATCACACGCGACTTTCGTCGCACATGGACGAGCCGTCCTGGAAGATGGGAGGGGGTCGCATGAAAACTGAGCTCGACGACGGCCAGGGACAAAAAGTCGGCTCGCGGATCCGTTTATCAGGGCGAGTCTTTGGTATTGAGCTTTCAGTTGATGAGATTGTGAAGGAACGCGATCCTCCGCATCACAAGGTCTGGGAGACCACCGGCACGCCAAAACTTCTTGTGATCGACCACTACCGGATGGGCTTTGAGCTAACACCAGACGCGAATGGTTCGATGCTCCGCGTCTTTGTCGAGTACGCGCTGCCGGAAAGTGCGCCTGCCCGCTGGCTGGGCCACCTGTTTGGCCGGTACTACGCAAAATGGTGCACACAGCAGATGGTTGACGACGCCCTTGAACGCTTCGCCCACGGCGGCGTGAGCCAGGCTACATGGCCTTGACATGCGATCAGTGGGCCACCACACCAGCATCCGCGTCCGATGACAAAAAAACTGCTTTCTCATCTGGAGAAATCAATGATCAAACCCCTCAAGTCACCAAAAAGTGGGTCGCTTTGTGGCGTTCCTGCTCTAGCTGATCGCGAACCTTCGATGCGATGTATACGGTATCGACCGTGGAGTCCGGTTCGTGCGTATCCATAAATTTATTACCCACCACTGGGTTGCGCGAGGGATGTCAACGTGAATCCGCCAGGCAAAACGGCCCGGTCCATACCTGAAGCACAGTCTGCCGGACTGCGGCCGGCACAACTCGCCTGGCTGGCGGCGGCGGTTTTTGTGGTCTCGGCCGGGTATGGCGCGCTGATGCCATTGCTGCCCGGCTGGCTCAAGTCAATAATGCCGATCGCCAGCGCCGCCGACCTTGCCCGCCATGTCGGCTATCTCGGCGGGGTGTATGCGGCCGGGGTACTGGTCGGAGCTCCTTTGTGGGGCTTCGTCTCGGACCGCGTTGGGCGAGGTCGCATCCTCATCATCGGACTGGTTGGCTACGTCGCCAGCCTGCTGGCCCTTTTATCTCCTGCAGTGGCCGGCGTATCGGGAATGTATATGCTGCGCTTCGCAACCGGATTCTTCGTGGCGGCGGTTATCCCGGTGGTGTCCGCGCTGGTTGCCGGGCACACGCGCGAGAAGCAGCGCGCCCGGCGCTTTGCATGGTTGAGCGCTGTTTCCCTGCTTGGTTTCCTGTTCGGTCCCGGGCTCGGTGCAGTGGCCGACTGGCTGGCGCGGTTGGCGGGCGAAATCGCGGCCTCCAACGTACCCTCGGCACAGGCTGCGATCGTGCTGTCTGCCCTGCTCGGTGCAGTGACCATGCTGGGGCTGGCCGCCACACTGCCCGCAGCGGGCAGCCCTGTCCCAACGAGCAACCGCATGGCGGAGTCCAACAACAAAGACCGCATGACTGCGCTGTACGGGCTCAATGCAGCCGTCATGTTCGTGCTGGCCGGTTTCGAGCTGGGCATCTTGTTGCAAGGTCAGCAGCACCCGGGTGTATCAGCGCAAGAGGTATCGATCATGTTTGCCGAGTGCAGTCTCGTGATGCTGGGCGTCAACGCGTTACTCTTTTTCACGGCGCTGCTGGAAAAAGTCCCGGCACGCAAGCTCATGGGCGCAGGGCTGATTCTGGCCATGCTCGGGCTTGCCGTGTTGACGCAGCATCGCACCGACGCATGGATGTACGCCGGCATCAGTCTTACCGCGGCCGGTACTGGTGTGGTGCTGCCGGTCATCGCCTACCTCGCCGCTGGCGCATCGCCCCACAAACTCGGTGTCGCCATGGGCGGACTGGCCGCAGCCGCGGGCATCGGCCAGACGCTGGGCTCCTCTGTAGGTGGATGGCTGTTCGGTGCCATTGAACAGCGCAGCTTTGGCTGGCTGGCAGGCCCGTTGATGGCGATGCTGATGCTTTTACTGCTACGGCCACGCTGGTGGTCAGCCATCGCCGAAGAATCTGCTGCCTCATCCGTTCCACCGACACTCCGTACCCCTTCCGACGCCCTCCAGGTAGCCGCCCGGGAGCCGCCTGCAAACACCTGATTCGCGAGGCTGTGCTCCTTATCCTGGAGTCGCCTTCCCGCCGTCCCCGGCGCCCCCGGCAGAAGGCCCCAGGCCAATCGGCGCCGGCGCCTTCATCACGATGCGGGTGAACAGGCGGTCGTACGCTTCGTCGCGCGGATAGCGGCCCGTCAGCGGATCACGGTTGGTGCCAAAGGCGGCGTCCAGCTCGTGCCAGTCGGCGGCATCCAGGCCCTTTTCTGCAGCGGGAAGAATCACTTGCTCTTCGATCCGCATGTGCTCCAGATAAAACTTCACATACGTGCGCGCCGCCGACTCGAACGCCGCCCGGCGCGGCTCGCCGAATAATTCCCAGGCGACCAGCTGGTGCTGCAGTGCGCGCACTCGCTGCTCGCCGCTGTGGTGGTCGCTTTCCAGATGCTCGATGGTGGCCAGCGTGTCCGGCGCAACACGCGCCACTTTCGGAAACAGCAGGTTGGATTCCTTCGGATGATGCTGACGCTCGGGGAACTCGTCGATGTAGAACAGCATGGCGCGCAGCACATCGAAAAACACCTCGGGCTGCACATCGCCCGGCCCCTGGTTGAGCATCATCACCAGCGACTTGAGCATCGCCGACAGCGCAGCGTGCTCGTCCAAAATGATGCGAATGGTTGCGGGGGCCATGGTCTTTCCTGCGGGGGTGAGTTCGGTGGACTGATTCCGTTTCTAAATCATTCGTGAACGTGAAGGCGAAGGGGCGTGCAGTACAGACGTACGGCTAGCGAAGCCAACAAAGTGCACGGATGATTTGGAAATGGAATGACTGACCCCTCAAGCCTCTCACCCGGCGCGCTGCAGTGCCTTGATCCAGATCAACGCTGCCCGTGACAAAGGCTGCGTTGCGGCCGTATTCGGGGCGCTCTATTTCATCAGCAGGCCAGTGAAATTCCCCGCATCACCGCCTGCTGCGGATCAGCCGCCAGCGTGACGGCGCTGACCACCGCCACGCCATCAACGCCGCACGCCATCACGCCCGGCAGGCGCTCCAGCGAGATACCGCCGATCGCCACCACCGGGTATGGCGCGGCGTGCGGCACCCAAACCTTCAGGCGCTCCAGCCCGACCGGCTCGTAGGGCATGACTTTGAGCGTCGTCGGGTAGATCGGGCCTATCGCCAGATAGCTTGGTTGCACCGCGTGCGCGCGCGCCAGTTCAGCGGGCGTGTGGGTGGAGAGGCCCAGGCGAATACCGGCGGCACGCAGGGCCTTCAAATCAGCCGTGTCCAGGTCTTCCTGGCCCAGATGCACGCCGTAGGCACCCGTACCGAGCGCGAGCTGCCAGTGGTCATTGATGAACACCTGGGCCCCCGGCACGGCACGACCGGCCTCGACCGCTGCCCGCACCTCGCGTTGCAGTGCTTCGGCACTGTGGTCCATTGCCTTGGCCCGCAACTGGATCGTTCGAACGCCCCAAACCAGCAGGCGCTGCACCCAGTCGGCGGTGGGCACGACGGGGTAAAAGCCGATGGGGGCGATGAGTGGCGGGAAAGCAGTTGAGTCGGTCATGATGGTTGCCGCATTGGTTAGGTGCCCAGAAATCAAACTGCCGGGATGCAGGGCAAGGCGCCCGGAGCGGGGGAGGTCATTAGCGTCTGACCCCAATAACCTGCATGAGGATTCCGAGCACCGCCGAAAGCAGCGTGTTCGTTCGCACTCACGCCGCCGTGCGCCCGATAATTGGATTGATGAGCACCTCAGGGCGCATGCCAGAACGGCACGCCCACTGTCGGCGTCGACGCCTGCGCGGCGGCCCGTTCCGGCATCGGCGTTGATTCATACGCCGCACGCCCGGCCGCCACGCCGTCGGCAAAGGCGCGCGCCATGCGCACCGGGTCACCGGCCTGCGCCACGGCGGTGTTCAGCAACACCGCGTCAAAACCCATCTCCATCACCTGCGCGGCGTGCGAGGGCCGGCCCAGGCCAGCGTCGACGATCAGTACCGCATCGGGCAGCCGGCGGCGCATGGTTTCAAGCGCGTAGGGGTTCAGCGGACCGCGGCCGGTGCCTATCGGTGCGGCCCATGGCATCACTGCGGCGCAACCGGCGTCACGCAGCTTCTGCGCGATCACCAGGTCATCTGTGGTGTACGCGAACACTGCAAAACCATCACGCGCCAGTTCGCTCGCCGCCTGCAGCGTGGCCTGCGTGTCGGGCTGCAGCGTGTAGTCGTCGCCAATCACTTCGAGCTTGATCCAGGTCGTGCCGAAAATCTCGCGCGCCATTTGCGCCAGCGTGATGGCTTCGGAGGCAGAGTGGCAGCCCGCCGTGTTCGGCAAGATGTGGCACTTCATCGCCTGTACGCGCTGCCAGAAGCTGTTGCCGCCGCCGCTTTCAGGCTGCAGCCGACGCAAGCCGACCGTCAATACTTCGGTGCCCGACGCCGCTACTGCATCACTCAAGACCTGCGGCGACGGGTAGTGCGAGGTGCCGAGAAAAAAGCGGCTCTTCAGGGTGATGCCCGCCACGGTCCAGGGCGGGCCGTGGGCGATGCCGGCGGAACGGGGTGCGTCACTCATCACAAGCTAGCCTCCTGTTATCGGCGTCACCACGTCGATACGGTCACCGTTTTGCAGTTCGCGCTGCGGCCATTGCGGGCGCGGCACAAAGCTGCTGTTGATCGCACAGGCAAACGCACTTTTGAAGTCATAGCCACGCATCTCCAGCAACCGCTGCAAAGTCGTCGCGTCGGTCGCCATGCGACTTCCGTTCAGCGAAATTTCAAGGGTATTCATCACAGTCATCATTGTGTTCCCAACAGTCTATGCGCCAGCTCATCGACCAGCGCCGGCGCGCACAGATATCCGTGCCGGTACAGGCCATTGATGTGCCACACGCCACCCCGTTCGACCACGACCGGCCGGTGGTCATCAAGCGCCGGGCGCAGCGCCGCGCTCATGCGCAGCACGCGCGCCTCGCCAAACGCGGGGTGTAGGCTGTGCAGCGCGCTCGCCAGCTCCAGCACCGACCGCACGGTGACCGGGCCGGCGTCTTCCGACTCCAGCTCGGTCGCGCCGACGACGAATTCATGGTTCGGCCGTGGTGCCACGTAGAGCTGGTAGCGCGGGTGCATCAACCGCACCGGCCGCTGCAAGGTCACGCCGCGGCACTCGACCCGCAGCACCTCGCCGCGCACACCGCGCAGATTTGCCAATTGCGCCTTGCTGCCCACGCCCCGCGCATCGACCGCGACATCAACCGGATGTGACTCGTCTGCGCACACGATACGGTTCCGTTCCAGCGCCTGCACCATCTGCTCTTCATGCCAGATGCCGCCGAGCCTGTCGATTTCAAGCGCCAGCGCGGCCATCAACTGGTCATTCGCAAGCTGGCCTTCACCTTCCAGATACAGGCCGCCGCTGAAGCGCCCGGCCAGCAGCGGTTCCTTCTGCGCCAGCGCCCGCGCGTCGAGCGTTTTCACCTGCGCACGGCAGGCTTCGGGCAGCTTGTGGTGCAGCAGACTGGTGAAATGTTCAAGCGATGCCTGGTCCTGCGCGTGTGCAATGACGAGCGTGCCTTCCTGCCGGAAGTAAACGGCCTCGCCGCTGGTAGACAGTTCAGCAATCCACTGCGGCCACAGCTGCATCGACCGCTGGCCGAGTGCAAACACGGCATCATCAGACACCGCCAGTTCCGCCAGCGGCGACAGCATCGCCGCCGCCGTCATCGACGCGGTGGCGAGGTCATCGCGCCGCCGCACATCGAACAGGCTCACCCGGCAACCGGCGCGCAGCAAACGCCAGGCCAGCGTGCGCCCGGCCAGGCCTGCGCCTGCGATGCCGATGTGGAGGGGGCTCATGAAAGGTATACGGTCAAGAGTAAATCTCGCTGCCGCCCTCGCGAAACTCTTTCGCCTTTTCTTCAAAGCCGCTGTCAATCTGTTTGATCGCAATCACGCCGGGCGTAGTAGCCAGCGTCGTGGTCGCAGGATTCAACCGCGCGAACTCGCGCACCTCTTGCGAGATCTTCATTGAGCAGAACTTCGGCCCGCACATCGAACAAAAGTGCGCCACCTTGGCGTTCTCTTTCGGCAGCGTTTCGTCGTGGTATTTCATCGCCGTGTCGGGGTCAATCGCCAGGCGGAACTGGTCTTCCCAGCGGAACTCGAAGCGTGCCTTGCTGACCGCGTTGTCCCACATCTGCGCGCCGGGGTAGCCTTTGGCCAGGTCGCCGGCATGCGCGGCAATCTTGTAGGCAATCAGCCCCTGCTTCACGTCGTCGCGGTTGGGCAGGCCGAGGTGTTCTTTCGGCGTGACGTAGCAGAGCATGGCCGTGCCGTACCAACCGATATTGGCTGCGCCCATCGCCGACGATATGTGGTCGTAGCCGGGCGAAATATCGGTGATCAGCGGGCCGAGCGTGTAGAACGGCGCTTCAAAGCAAGCCTCGAGCTGCTTCTCGACGTTTTCTTTCACCAGCTGCAGCGGCACATGGCCGGGGCCCTCGATCATCACCTGCACGTCGTGCTTCCAGGCAATCTGCGTCAGCTCACCGAGCGTGTGCAGCTCGGCAAATTGGGCTTCGTCGTTGGCGTCGGCAATCGAGCCCGGGCGCAGGCCGTCACCCAGCGAGAAGCACACGTCATACGCTTTCATGATTTCGCAGATCTCTTCAAAGCGCTCGTACAAAAAGCTTTCCTTGTGGTGTGACAAACACCACTTGGCCATGATGGAACCACCGCGCGAGACGATGCCGGTCAGGCGATTGGCGGTGAGGGGCACATAGGCCAGCCGCACACCCGCGTGAATGGTGAAGTAGTCCACGCCCTGCTCGGCCTGCTCGATCAGCGTGTCGCGGAAAATTTCCCAGGTCAGGTCTTCGGCCTTGCCGTTGACTTTTTCCAGCGCCTGGTAAATCGGCACCGTGCCAATCGGCACGGGCGAATTGCGCAAAATCCATTCGCGCGTTTCATGGATGTTGTCGCCGGTCGAGAGGTCCATCACCGTGTCGGCGCCCCAGCGAATCGACCAGACCAGCTTGTCGACTTCTTCCTCGATGCTCGACGTGACCGCCGAGTTGCCGATGTTGGCGTTGACCTTGATCAGGAAGTTGCGGCCGATGATCATCGGCTCGCTCTCCGGGTGGTTGATGTTGTTCGGAATCACAGCGCGGCCGCGAGCCACTTCATCGCGCACGAATTCGGCGGTGATCTGCTCGGGAATCGATGCGTTGAAGGAGTACCCTTTCTTCGGCATGCGCTCGGTGGCCAGCCGCTCGGCCAGTTGCGCGCGCACCAGGTTTTCACGCACAGCGATGTATTCCATCTCGGGGGTGATGATGCCTTTGCGTGCGTAGTGCATCTGCGAGACATTCATGCCTGCCTTGGCGCGGCGCGGCACCGGCGCGTGCGCCATGCGCAGGTCAGCCAGCGCAGGGTCGTTCAGGCGTTCGCGGCCGTAGGCGCTGCTGATGCCGGGTAGCGCTTCGGTGTCTTGCCGCTCGTTGATCCAGGCGCCGCGCAGCGGGCTCAGTCCGCGTGTGATATCGATCGGCGCCGCCGGGTCGGTGTAGATGCCTGATGCGTCATACAGGCGTAGCGGCGGGTTGGCTTCACGGCGGGTCTGCGTGCCCTCGGCCACCAGCGTGTCGGTCAGCGTGACTTCACGAAAGGGCACGCGAATGTCGGGCCTGTAGCCGTGATCGCTGCCCTCGATGTAAATTTTGGCGGAGCCGGGAAACGGCGCGCGCGTGATGCGGCTGGTGAGGTCGCTGGTGTCAACGGTGAGGCGGGTTTTTGCCATGGCTTGATGTCTCCAGAAGGTCCGTGAAGGGATGCCTGCCTGGGGAGCCGGGAATTTATTTTGGCGCTATTTTCAAAGTGCCACCAAAAAACCGGAGCCAAGTTGCGTTGTTCCCTACGCGGGGATGACCCCGATCAGGTTCAGCGGGTCTCGCATCCTTTGCAGGATTTGCGCGATCTCAGCCGCAGATCAAAAAATCTTTGGCACCCCGACAAGCTGTTTTCATTGTACGCAGACGTCGCCGATGCTGCAAACCCGCTGCAGCGACGGCGAAAGGGTTTAGAACGGCGCCTCGGCCAGCTCTTCAGCCGACAGCACCTTGGGCGCAGCAGCGACGCCAATCTGCATCTCACCACCCAGCGCTTCGAGCAAATCCGGAATCAGCTTCCTGATCTCACCTGTCGCAATCGCCGCGTCGGCATCGAAGCGGTCGTCTTTGCTGCTGCTGGCATCGTCCTGAAACACGCCCTCAACAAACGCCAGCTTTTTGATCTGCAGGCCTTCCGTCAGCACGAACGAGATGCGGCCTTCCCAGGTCAGCGCCAGGCGCGTCGGCAGTTTGCCGTTGGTGATGTGCTGCTGGACCTCTTCAATGTCCAGCGCATGGCGCGAATAGCGCACCACCGCCTTGGAGTCGTCGCCGGCTTTCAGCTCGCATTCGCGGTCCACGCTGAAACCGGCTGGTGGTTCCTGACTCAGCAGCCAGTCTGACATGGCCGCCACCGGCGAAATCGCGGTCTGAACCAGCACCGCACCCAGACCATCGACCGATTTGGCCAGGCACATCATCACCTCGTCGGCCTTGCCCTGGCTGCCAGCGTCAATCATCAGCAGCCGTGCGTCGGCATCAATCCACACCAGCACCGACCCCTGCTTGGTGAACGCCATCGGCAGCAAGGCCAGCCGGGCGTCTTCCTTGATCTCTTTGGTTTCTTTTTTACCAGGCTTGCGGCCGGTGGTGGCTTCAATTTCGGCCAGCCGCTCTTTGGTTTTTCGGTTGATGACCGAGCTGGGAACAACCTTGCTTTCCATCATCAACTTCAGCAACCACTGCCCGCCGACCGATTCGACCAGTGCGCCGTTGTCCTGGCCGCGCGGCGGCACCCAGCCCACCGCTTTTTCCTGCGACAAACTGCATTCGACGAACTGGGCCGGCTGCAGTGCGGTCTCCAGTTGCTCCAGGGAAACAGACCACGCGGGGCCGAGGCGATACACCATGACGTTTTTAAACACGAATACCTTTGGACAGTGAAAACCGTTAAAGAGAGATTGAAGGCGTGAAGCCGAGGGCTGGAAGTCTACGAGACGCGCAGGCCCGGCTTCTGGCAAAAGCGGCAGGCACCCAGGCCCGATCGTTGCCCGGCGGCGATGTTCATCGTAGTCTGCTAGTTTTTTTATAGCGCTTTGCGCAGGTAACGCGTGGGCTAGCAGCACTATTTGCCATTAATTACGCCCGCTCGCCGCAACGCCGCTTTCACCAAACTTTACATGTCATCACGCACGTGAAATGGCCCGTATACACGCGGCCGGCAAACTTGTTCTCAACCTGAAGCCGAACCCGACAGTGAGGTGACCGCCAACAGGCTCTACTCTTTTACCTCTTCTCGAAAGGAAGTTTTCCATGAAATTCGCACGTCAATCACGGTTCACCGTCAACAGCCTTGTTCTGGCCGGCCTGCTGGCCACGGCGGGCATTGGCGCCATCGCGCAGACCCCCTCTACCAACCCGCAAGGCGATGCCGGCGTAACCGCCCCAGCGCCACAAGCCCGCCTGCAAGGCGAGCGCATGGGCCGTCACGACCCGGCCAAAATGCAGGCTTATATCGCCAAGCGCCAGGCCGATATGAAGGCCAAGCTCAAGATCACGCCGGCGCAGGAAGGCGCGTGGACGGCCTTCACCGCATCGATGCAGCCACCCGCCAACATGATGGGCGGCCGCCCCGGCCCGGAGCAACGTGCCGAACTCGACAAGCTGACGACACCGCAGCGCATCGACAAGATGCGTGAAATGCGCACCCAGCGCATGGCCGCCATGGACAAACGCATGGACGCCACCAAAACGTTCTATGCGGCCCTGAGCCCAGAACAGCAAAAGGTGTTTGATGCCGAGCACACGATGCGGGGCGGCCGCCACGGGGGTGGTCACCACGGCGGTATGGAGCATCGCAGGGGTTGAGCCCTGAAAACAGCGCGCGGTGTCTATAAAACGTCAAACCGCGCCATATAAAAATGGGCCCGAATCTTCAGGCCCTTTTTTCTTCCCTTCTCGCTTTAACAGCTGCCTGACCGCTTAGCCGAACGGCGCCACCCCAATCAGCACCCGGTGCAGCCAGAAGGCAAACGCCGCCCACGCCAGCACCCCCACCACGACGGTGATCCCGGTTGCGCCGGCGCTCCCATGCGCGTACGCCGTGTGCTCGCGGCGGTCCCGCCGGCGCGACGCCGCAAACAGCACAACGGCCCAGACCAGAAAACCACCGAACAGCAGCACATCGGCCAGCGTGCCATTCGCCAGCAAATGTGCCAGCGCCCACACCTTCACGCCCAGCACCATCGGGTGATGCAGGCGGGCCTTGATCTGATTGCCCGGTACATACGCCGCTGCCAGCAACACAAAAGAAAGCAGAGTCAGCAGCGCCGCCAGATGGCGCATGCCCGTGGGCGGGTTCCACAACACGACCGGCTGCTGGCGCGCCACGCCGTAGCCCCACACCAGCAGCACGAGCCCCGCCAGAGACAGCAGTGAATAGATGCCCTTGAAAGACCCTGCGCCGACCCGTGCGCGCGTACGGTTGCGCCAGTCGTCAGCAAACACCCGCGTTGAATGCACGCCCAGAAACAACAGCAGGCCTGCAATCAGATAAAGATAAGTCATCGACATCGTCAGCTCCTCCCCAGGCCGCGCCCGGGATTGAACGCATTCTATGCAGCAGCCCTGCCGGCCGGGCTGAAGGTACACCCGCGCGAAAGGCCGGCGCAGGTGATCAACTCCGTTCGCAACAAGTATGGTCGCTCCTTTTTTTATAGCTGCTCACGCAGGTATTTCTTGGGCTAGAGGCCTATTTGGCTTCAGATTTCAGCTTTACAGACAGCACCGCAAAGCACCGTAGGACGACATCCAGAACCCGATTTCATGCTGACACGCTCGCTACAGTGTTTCGATGACTGAAATCCGAAAAGGCCAGGCGCCGGCCGTTTTATCGCGCAGCGAGTTTCATCAACGCTTCATCGAATCCTTCATGGATCCGGCCTTTCGCGCCGAAGACGAAGCGATCTCCCGGGTCGAGGCGATTGCCTGGGAAGCCTATGAAGAAGGCCGCAAGGCGCCCATCACCCGAAAGGCCGGCCCCGGTTACACCGACCCGGACTACGACATGTCGGTCGAATGGCTGGCGACCAAAGACAGGATTGAAAAAGCGCAAGCTAGCTGGGGCAAGGTCGCCACCAAGAGCCGGGTGCTGCTGATTTGTGGATCGGCCCGCAATGACGGCACCTGCCCCGGCGAAATCTCGAAAACCTTCCGCATGGTCAAGTGGGCGCAGGAGGTGCTGGAAAAATCTGGTGTCGAGGTGGACTTTCTGGACCTCAGCCTGCTCACGTCCAGCTACCACCTGAACATTCACCCCTGCAAAGGTTGCGCGTCCACCGCGATGCCGCTGTGCCACTGGCCGTGCAGCTGCTACCCCAACCATGCGATGGGGCAGACCAGCGACTGGATGGCCGACATCTACGAGCGCTGGACTGCTGCGCACGGCGTCATCATCGTGACACCGGTGTACTGGTACCAGTCACCCAGCCCGCTCAAGCTGATGATTGACCGGCTGGTGTGCGCCGACGGCGGCAACCCCGACCCCACCACCACCCACGGCAAGAAACCGGCCGAAGCCAAGGCGCTGGAGCTGGCCGGCTGGGACTA
>JANNKV010000286.1:0-12656 GCA_031396485.1 Polaromonas sp.
ATACACGGTGGCGAGCAGGCGCTCGGGCGGCAGCTTGTACACCTGCGTCAGCAGCTCCCAGCCCCACTGGATCGACTCGCGCTTGAAGTAATCGCCAAAGCTCCAGTTGCCGAGCATTTCAAAAAACGTGTGGTGGCGCGCGGTGTAGCCGACGTTTTCGAGGTCGTTGTGTTTGCCGCCGGCCCTCAGGCAGGCCTGCACCGACGCCGCACGCACGTATGCGCGCTTGTCGGTGCCGAGGAACACGTCCTTGAACTGCACCATGCCCGAGTTGACGAACATCAGCGTCGGGTCGTTCCCCGGCACCAGCGAGCTCGATGGCACCACGGTGTGGCCCTTGCTGGCGAAGAAGTCGAGAAAGCTTTTGCGAATGTCGGCAACGGAGAATTTGGGTGTGGTCATGGCGGGCGGCTGGGGATCTGACGGGGGGTGCGCAGCCCTAGTGCGGGCTGGAACTGATAATTTTTCCGGCATCACCCTTGATGCGACGGCTTGCCGATTATAAGTTTGCCCCCGAATGATTCGCGGGTGTGCGGTTCACGGGGGCGCGGGTACCACGGGCTCGGGCGGCGCTGCGGCTTCCGGCGCGTCCCGCACGGCCTGCACCAGCCGCGTCATGACGACATCAGCCACCACCACGCTGGCTGACACCATCACCGCAGCAATGCAGGCCAGTATCGCCACGGTTTTGAAGCACGGTTTCGGACGCTTTTTCATCAGTTGTTGCCAGAATCGCCAGAGTTGCCAGAATCGCCAAAAGGAGGCTTGTTCGATATAAAACGCGGCTCCAGCCCAGGCAGAACCTGCGCGAGCAGCTATTAAATCAATAGCACATATCAGCCTTGGCCGCACGGGGGACATTGGCCGCCGCACCCCCGGTGACGCCATCCGGGCTCGCCGCGGTCAGCGCCTGCAGCCTGGCGGCGCATTCAGTTTCTGCTGTGCGCCAACCCCGGCCGGGCTGGTAGTGGCTGGCCCAGACACTGGAATGTCCGATGCGCAAACCGTCCTGCTGCTCTCCGAGTACGGTAAATTGAACGGGTGAACCGGCAGCACCGGCTATCACGCGGGGGCTATGGACATAACCGTGCACCGAATCGATTTGCAGGGCCTTGTCCCAGACACGACCCGCGACGTAACGGCTGGCCCACAGTTCACTCCTGCTGAGCCGAAACCGCGGCCAGACCACCAGCGCGTTGCCGCCTGCATCGATTGCCACCTGCGGCGCGCCCAGGTCTCCCTCGCCGTTTTCCAGGCGGCTCGCCTGTCCCCACCCGACGCCCGGAACATACCGGTTGGCCCGGATATTGACGCGCCGGCCGTCGGATTGCTGCCATGCAGCCACGGCGTTGCCCTTGTCGTCGATGGCCACATGCGGCGCGTAGGTCGGGCCAGTGTTTCCGGTTTCGACCTGCACCACTGCGCCCCAGCCCGCACCGGGCTCCAGGCGACTGGACCAGATGGCATAGCGGCCGGTGGCGCTGTCCATTTGCACCCACACCGCAGCGGCCTGGCCGTTGGCGTTGACAGCCACACGCGGGTTGTAGGAATGCCCGGTGTCGCTGGTCTGGATCAGGCTGGCGCGGCCCCAGCCCTGGTGGGCGCGGCGGCTGTTGCCCCAGATGTTGTAGTGCTCACCGTCGAACTGCTCCCACACCGCCACGCTGTCGCCGTGGGTGCTTTCGGCGATCTGCGGATAAAACGGCATTTCCTCGACGCCCGGATCAAGGCGGAGGGTTGACTCCAGTGTTTTGGGCGCTGGCGGCGGAGCGACCGTGGGTTGCGCAGACAAGTTATGGCCGGTGCGCGGCGCCGGGCCGCAGGCCGCCAATATCAACGCCAGCCAGAGCGTCCATGGCAGCACGCGCCTGCCCGCGCGCACGGCACGACAATCCGGCGGCTCGGGGGCCCGTGTGATGGGTTTGATCAAGGTCGTCATACATCCTCCTCACATCATTCTTTGAATATAAAAGTGACCACAGGCCCATATAAAACGTGCGCAAGCAGCTATCTATTTAATAGCATCATCCGCTTCAAAACAGCTGTATGACAGCCGGCGCCGCGTGATCAGTGCCACAGCTGCAACGATTGGCCACTGCTGTGGAGCGGGCGCTCGGGCTGAGCCCGAGCGCCGTGACCGTCGACGTGTTCAGCAACCGGCGGCGGAACCGGGTCATTGGCCAGCGGTGATGACCGGTTTTTGTGCCGCCCGCAATCCAGCCTGCTGGATTGCGGCGAGTTGCTCAGGCGTGGCCATGGGCATGTGCGCATCGTCTTGCGAAGTTAAACCCAAACGTCGCGCTTCTATGGCCTCGGCCCGCACTTGCGCACGGGTCTTGCCTTCGTCGGTGCTCGCGACTTCCTGGATGCCGGGGTAATCCCGATCTGAGACTGAAAGCCTGCCGCTGGCGCGCGCCGCGTTCAACTCTTCGATGACCTGCGCGCGGGACGGCCCGGAACCGGCAGATGCCTGGTAAGCAGGTTTTTCCCAGTCGAACACAGGAGCCTCGGCGCTGGCCGCCGAAAATTGCGCAAGTGCAGCAGCGCCAATGGCCATAAGACAAATAGCGTTTTTCATGATGATTCCCCTTTATCAAAAAGTTAAGACGTGGTTTCAGATGCCGGATATCAAGAACTGCAGCGACGAAGCGGATCCGGCAACCGCTTCGAATTTGAAAATACCCGCCGAAGCCGAGGCCAGCTTCGCAGGCGGTAAAAAATGGGCTTTCATGGGACACCTGAGCGCTGGAATGCTGGGGCACCTACAGAAGAAAGGCGCTGGCCCAGCCCAGAGCCGCGCAGGCGGCCACAAAAACCAGCGCCAGAACGCTATCCCAGATGCGTTCGCTGGGCTGCGGCCGGCTGATGGGCGCACGGGCTGAAGTCAGCCAGAAGTCCCCGGCAAAGTTCTCTGCCTGCGGCGTCATGGACACCAGCGCACCCATCCACGGCTGGTGCGCGGCTCGCGCGTCCAGGGCGGTGTCAGAAGTGCCTTCGGCGTTACCTGTGTTTTTCATGATGTTTTCCCTCCCTGCTATCTCGTTCGTGTGACCTGCTTTTCGTGTCGAAGGCGGCCTGACATTGCCAATTTCAGTAATTCAGATCCCTAGCCCATATAAAACCTGTGCTGGCAGCTATTAATTCAATAGCAACTACCGCTAGTCGCAGGTCTGCTTTTCAACCAGACTGGCGTACGAACGCCTGCGATTGCTGCAGTTGGCGGCGTTGCTGCAAAAATCGTTTTCCGGTCCACGCCATGCCGACAAACAGCGCCATCAGCGGCCCGCCACCGAAGCCCCAACCGTGGGAATGCAGCGCTGACCCGGCGGCAAGGCTCAAGGCCACCACGCCCCAGAACGCCCAGGCACTGCGCACACGCTCTGGTGAAGCGTTCGGGCCATAGCCCCGGCGCCAGACGCCAGTCCGGGTTTCCTCGTCGATCATCTGGATCGCCAGCAGCATCAAGGCCACAGCCACCGCCAGTTGCGGCAGGGCGCCGATCCAGTCGTGTAGAAAAAGCAGAATCGCGATCAGCGCCATGCCATGGAAAAGCACCGCCAACCGCGTGCTGCCAGCGCTTTCGATGAGCGCATTGGTTCGCACCATCGACACCGAACTGCAGGCAAGGCCCAGCGGTGCCGCAGCCACATTGACAAGCGCCCGTAATTTGAGATGCGCCGCCCATACCACCGGCGGCGTCGGCTCACGCGTCTCGCGCAGCGCCGTCAGGCTTTCCAGCAGCAGCACCAGACCCAGCAAGGCACCGATCAATACCAGCACCGGCCAGATCCACAGCGGCAGGCTGCGCGCCGCCACCTCGAAATTCGCTGCAGAAACTCCCGGTTGCAGCAAAGACGCGCCCTCATGCGCTGCACTGCCGACCGTGGCGCACAAGTCTTCCAGGGCGAACGGCGCCAGTAGCGCGTAATAGCCGGCGCTGGCCAGAGCGGTGCCGATGATCAATGAAAAAGGCGCCAGGCGCCTGCGCCGCGGCCCGCTGTCGGGCCGACTGCACCAGCGTGACCAGCCCAATGCTACAGCCACGCTGACCACCATGACCGCCGCCGTCAGGGCCGGGCTGACGCGCAGGCAGCCGTCGAGTTGCGCCGAAGCCAGTCCCACCACAATGCCGACCGCCGTTGAAAAAACAAAGCCCTTGCGCAGCGCCACACTGGTGCAGGCCAGCCATGCCCGCACGCGCGGCAGCGTGCCGGTCAGTTGCGTTGCAGCGGCCACCACCAGCATGGTCGCCAGCGCAGCCAGCGCAGCCGGCAGGCGGGCTGCATCATCGTTGGCGTAATCGGCCGAGAACTTCATGCCAGCCACCAGCACGGCCAGCGAGGCGGCGCGCGGCCCGGCCAGAAGCGGCTCGCGCAGCGCTGCGCCCATCACGCAATTGACAATCACGGCGCCCACCACCATCGTGCAGCCCAGCGCCACACTGCTGGCAACCGGCCCCGGAAGCGCCTGACCCAGCACCACACCCATGCCGATGTATTCGGCGTAAAACACCACGGCGGTGAAGCAGCCGGCAAACATGTCGCCAAGGGCGCAGCGCCAGCGGGACGGTGACTCTGCAAGGTTGGTCATGATGGTGCGCACCGCGGTTCGATGAACACGCCGGCCACGGTGTCCTCAGCCTGACCCAGCGACGCAGCGACTGCGGGCAAAGTCTGCGCGGGTGCCGCGAGGTGGAAGGCACCGCCCGGATCAGGGCCGGAAACCAGTCCGATATCAAGCTGGTCCAGCAGCGTCATCACTTCGCCGACAGTCGCCATTTCTGCAAAGAAAACCTTCAGTCCGCTGCACTTGACCGGCGCGCCTGTGGGTGGTTTGGCACCCGCGCCTGGTGCAGGCACATGCACCTGCTGCATTCGCGCATACGTGCAGCTCACCGGCACCAGGGCAATACCCAGTCCCAGAAAGATCAACAGCGTCGTCAGGCTGAGGCCGGCCTGCGACTCAAAAAGAGCGCCTATGCGGGCCAGGCGCGTCGGTGGTGAGCCGGAGGCAGGCTGAAGCGACTGGGCGGCGCCGAAGATTTCACCGCAGTGGTCGCAGCGCTGGTCGCCAAAGACCAGGCCCGCCTCGCACGCGGTACAGAAAAAGACTTTCATGGCGCGCCCGGCAGTTTTTGGCGAAGGCGCTAGAGCAAAACCGCGCCGGCCCAGCCCAGAGTCGCGCAGGCGGTCACAAAGATCAGCGCCAGAACCCCGTCCAGGGCACGCTCTCCCAGCCGGCGCCGGGCGAGCTGCACACTGGCGGCTGGCAGGTAAACCTGGCTTGCAAAATCCTCGTGCGATGGAGTCGTGGGAACCAGAGCGCCCATCCATGGCTGATGCGCGGCCCGGGCATCAACGGTGCCTTCGGCGGTGACAACTGATTTCATGATGTTTTCCTTCCCTCTTGACCTCGTGTGACATGCTTTTGCGTACCGACCAGCGTCTGAAGCTGCTGTTTAACAGGCATTCAGCACGCTAGCCCCTATAAAACCTGCACCAACAGCTATTATTTTTATAGCGTCTGCGGCTTCCCGTGGCCCTGCGCCCTTGTGGGTCTGGCAGGTCCGCGATGCCGGCCCGTGCCGCTCATCGCGTCCTCCAGCGCTCCTGATTTACGGCGGCAAAGCGCGTTTGGATGCACGTTTTGCCTTGCCGCTCCCCCCGCTTTCCCACCGCGCTTTTCTGTTGTGTTCTTGTCCCGTTTTCATTCGCCCACGTCCAAACTATAAAATATTTTGATACCAATAAAATACAAAAAGAGGCCAAAAATCTGTGAAAAAGTACCATTCCCAATGACTCTAAACAACACGGATGTGTCGAAATATTCACAGCCCGACAATTCATTGGCGGCGGGCGCTCCCGCTGCAACCGATCCGCGTTAGAAGCGCCGGCCTGAACGCCCTGCTCATTGGCAGACAGGCAGCCTGGCCGTACCCGGTATTGCGGGAGAAAGCACAGTGCCGCAGGGCCTGAAGACCGCCGGCGACTACCTGAAAACCCTTTGAAACGAAAGATTTATCCAGCGCTAAAATCACAAAATACCAAGCCAGCAGCTTTTATTGGCCTTCTTTTCCCTTTGTACCTTCTTCTTTACACAAACGGCCTGCCTTGAATCCCAAATCAGTCTTGCCCATGACCTCCGACAGCCCGCTTCAGGACACGCCCTGGCAGTCGCTTCAGCTGAGCCATGAGACGTCGGAGCCGTACTACCGCCAGTTGCAGCGGCAAATCAAGTTGCTGATTGCCAGCGGCAATACACCGGGCGGCAGCAGCCTGCCTTCTGAACGCGATCTGGCTGCCGCGCTGGGCTTGTCGCGCACGACCATCAAGCGCTGCTACGACGAGCTGCGCGCCAGCAAGCACCTGGCGACCAACGGCCGCGACGGCACGCAGGTGCAACCGGCACCACCGCGCGTCAGCCCGGTGATGGGGCGGCTGAAAAGTTTTTCGGACGAAATGCGCGAGCTCGGCAAGGAACCCGGCACGCGGCTGATTGAGCGGGCGGTGACCACCGACCGCACCATCGCCTCGATGTTCGGCCGCGCCTCGACGGCGGAGTTTTTACGTCTGGTGCGGGTGCGCTCGGGCGACGGTCAGCCGATGACACGCGAAGTGGCCTGGTACGACCTGACGCTGGCTCCGGCCCTGGCCGACTGGGACGTGGTGGGGTCGGCTTACCAATACCTGGGGGACGTCTGCAACGTGCCGGTGACGTGGGCCGAGCAAACCGTGGAATCCGTGTTCAGCTCAGCCGAAGAAACCGAAACCTTCGGCTATGAATCAGCCCAGCCCTGCCTGCTGTTCAAACGCAAAACCTTCACGGCCGGCGATGCGTTGATCGAATACGCCGAAGGCACCTTTCGCGGCGACGCCTACGTCTACAAGATTCGCCTCGAAGCTTGAAGAAGCGCTGAAAACGAATCCAGCTCGGCCAGGGTAGGAAGCGCATCGAGCACGCCGTGATGCGACGCCAGCCAGGCGCCGGCTGCATTGGCTCTTGTCAAAGCCGTTTCCAGATCCAGGCCGCTGCAAAGCGCCATGCACAAGGCGCTGGCGAAGGCATCACCCGCACCCATGGTGTCAAGCGCCTCGACGTCAAACGCAGCAAGTGCCCGTGCCGGCTGGCCCGGCTCAAACGCCACGCAGCCGTGCGCGCCCAGCGTGACGATCAGCAGCGGCGGGCACACCCATAGATCAGAATGGTCTGCCCAAAAACCGTTGACTCGCGGCACCAGCATCGCCCCCACCTGCGCGGCGGTGTGGCCGGCCAGCGGCTCGGCCAATCCGAGCAAATGCGCCGCTTCCACTTCATTGGCCACGATCACATCGCAAGCGGCCAGCAGAGACGCCGGTATTGCCTGCCACGGCGACGGATTGAGCACCGTTCGCACGCCATGGCGCCGCGCCAGCTCGAAGGCGCGCTGCACAGCGGCCACCGAGGTTTCGAACTGGCCGTAGACCAGCGCGGCGGCAGCGATTGCGCTTTCCGCCTGATCGACATGCGCGGCCGTCAGCAACAAATTCGGGCCTGGAAACACGGCAATCGCGTTTTGCCCGTTGTCGGCAATCATCCCTGCGCCATAACCCGATTGCGCGCCGAGTTTGTGTACATAGTTGGCTCCCAAGCCTTCGGATGCGAGCAGATCGAGCAACTGCTGGCCCGCGCCGTCATCACCGATGCCCAGCATCACATCCACCTGCGCGCCCAGCCGGTGCGTGCCGATAGCGACGTTCAGGCCCTTGCCGCCCGGCTCCATCGACAAGGCACTGGCGACAAAGGTTTCGCCCGGCTGCGGCAGGCGGCTGACGCGCCAGCAACAGGCCATCACGAAATTGGCCACGACGAAGATGCGCGGTGATGCGGCCGGAAGAGATGTCATTTCACGGGCACGGCGAACTTCAGTTTCATTACCGTGATGGCGCCGGTCAGCACCACCATCACGGAATTGGCAACGATGAGCGGCAAGTCGCCCCGCACGAACCCATCGACCCGCCACAGCGCCAGGCCGACGGTGATCACCAGATAAGTGGCTAGCGAGATGCCGCTCACGTCACGCGTCTTCCAGGTGCGCCACACCTGCGGCACGAACGATGAAGTGGTGAAGCAGGTGGCAACAAGGCCGAGGATGTCTGTGGATGTCATGGGCTGCCTGGTGAAGAGTGATGAGACGACAGGACGAGAGTGAAACGGTTGAAGACGGGTGGAACTTTGCTGTTGGGGTGATTCGAGCACATCGCCCCTGTAAACGCTATGCTTGCAGATCGCTACAGTCGTTCGATCTGTGCCAGTCCCGCTCCCCCAACCACACCCGCTTTTGAGAGACTAAACCATGGACATGAAAACTTCTCCCATTTCCTTACTGAAAGACCCCAGTATTTTCAAAACCGATGCGCTGATCAACGGCCAGTGGCTGGCCGGCAACGCGCGCTTTGATGTGACTGACCCATCGAACGGCATGAAGCTGGCCGACGTGGCTGACCTGGGCACCAAAGATGCCGAAGCCGCGATTGCCGCCGCCGACGCTGCTTGGCCCGCCTGGCGCAGCAAGACCGGCAAGGAACGCCATGCCATCTTGATGAAGTGGTACCAGTTGCTGATGGCCAATCAGGAAGATCTGGCGCGCATCATGACGGCCGAGCAGGGCAAGCCGTTTGCCGAGGCCAAGGGCGAAATCGCCTACGGCGCCAGTTTTGTCGAGTGGTTCGCCGAAGAGGCCAAGCGCGTCAATGGCGAGACGCTGCCGCAGTTCGACAACAACCGGCGCCTGCTGGTGATCAAGCAACCGATCGGCGTGTGCGCCGCCATCACGCCGTGGAATTTTCCGCTGGCGATGATCACGCGCAAGGTGGCTCCGGCGCTGGCCGCAGGCTGCCCGGTGGTCATCAAGCCGGCTGAATTGACACCGCTGACCGCGCTGGCCGCCGCCGAGTTGGCCATGCGTGCCGGCATTCCGCCCGGCGTGCTCAATGTATTGACCAGCACGCACAGCTCCGACATTGGCAAGGTCTTGTGCGCGAGCCCGGACGTGCGCCACCTGAGCTTCACCGGCTCCACCGAAGTCGGCCGCATTTTGATGGCGCAGAGCGCGCCGTCGGTGAAAAAACTGTCGCTTGAACTCGGCGGCAACGCGCCTTTCATCGTGTTCGACGACGCCGATGTCGATTCGGCGGTCGAAGGCGCGATGGCCAGCAAATACCGCAACGCCGGCCAGACCTGCGTGTGCGCCAACCGCATCTATGTGCAGGACGGCGTGTACGACCAGTTCGTCGAGAAGTTTGCTGCCAAGGTGAAGGCGCTGAAGGTCGGCAACGGCTTTGAAGACGGCGTGGTGCAAGGCCCGCTGATTGAGGATTCAGCGGTTGAAAAAGTGCAGCGCCACGTGGCCGATGCATTGGCCAAAGGCGGCAAGCTGATGGTCGGCGGCCACAAGCTGGACGGCCAGTTCTTTGAGCCGACCGTCATTTCAGAAGCGACGGCCGACATGCTCTGCGCGAAGGAAGAAACCTTCGGCCCGTTCGCGCCAGTGTTCCGCTTCCAGGCCGACCAGGAGGCGATTGACGCTGCCAACAACACCGAGTTTGGCCTGGCCAGCTACTTCTACAGCCGCGACATCGGCCGTATTTACCGCGTGGCCGAGGCGCTGGAATACGGCATGGTCGGCATCAATGTCGGCGTGATTGCGACCGAACATGTGCCCTTCGGCGGCGTGAAGCAATCGGGCCTGGGCCGCGAAGGCTCCAGTCACGGCATGGAGGAATATCTGGAAATGAAATACCTGTGCATGGGTGATATCTCGAAATAATCAAAATGTGAGCGCTATCGTTTTGATAGCTGCTTGCGCACGTTCTACCTGGGCTACAGGGCTTAAAAACTGTGGAAATTGAGCTAAAACTCAGCTTGCCGGCCGCCGCGGTAGACGCGCTGAAGGCGGATCCCTTGCTGGCGAAAGCGCGCAAAACACGCAAGCGCCTCGACAACATCTACTTCGACACGCCTGACCATGCGCTGGCGCAGGCGCGCATTGGCCTGCGCCTGCGCAAGGACGGCCGGCGCTGGCTGCAGACCGTCAAAAGCGGTGGCAGCGCGCAGGCCGGCCTGCACCAGCGGGAAGAAATCGAATTCGCGGTGAGCGGCAAGGCGCTGGAGTGGGCGCCGCTGACGGGCACGGCATTCGAGGCTGTGCTGGCGCCCATCCAGCAGCAACTCGGCGCCCAGTTTCGTACCCTGTTCACCCGCGACATCCGGCGGCTGACCGGGCCATCGGGCGCCGAGATTGAACTGGCGATTGACCAGGGCGAGATCATTGCTGGCAAAAATTCCAGAAAGCGTGAAGCGATTTGTGAGCTGGAGCTCGAACTTAAAAGCGGCTCGGTCGATGATCTTTTTGAACTGGCCCTCGAACTCGCCTCGCGCCACCCACTGACCATGAGCAACTGCAGCAAGGCCGAACGCGGCGATGCGCTGGCGCGGGATTTACCGCCGGCTGCGCCCGTCAAGGCAGCCGATCTGCTGCTGCCACCCGCTGCCGACGCGCCCACTGCAGCGCGCCTGGCGATTGAAAACTGCCTCGCCCACTGGCAAGCCAACGAGGCCGGTTTTCTGTCGCAACCCTCGGGCGACGGCTACGACAGCGAGTACCTGCACCAGCTTCGCGTGGGTGTGCGGCGCTTGCGCGTAGCCTGCGACCCTTTCGCGCGGCTGGCCGGCTGGCAGGCCGGGACGCTGGCGCTGATCAAGGGGCCGCTGCGCCAGCTCGGCCAGCAGCTGGGCGAGGCGCGTGACTGGGACGTGTTCATCGAAGAAACCTGGCCGACGCTATGGGACGCCCTGGAAGATGCTGCCGTGACCACGGCGCTGCGGGAAGAAATTGATTTGCGGCGGGATCTTGCTCACCGGCAAGCCAGAGCCGCGCTGGAAAGCCGCGAGACACAGCGCGTGTTGCTGCTTTTAAGCCGATGCCTGGCGGACGCCACACCGCTGGCGGGGGGCGATACCGCAGCCTCAAGTTTCGACCTGCTGAACAAGCAGCTTGACGACTATCACCACAAGCTGGCGCAGGGCCTGCAACAGCTCAAAGACCTCAAACCCGAGCGCCTGCACGCGCTGCGCATCATCGCCAAGAAAATTCGCTACCTGACCGAATTTACGGCGGGCCGGTACGACGCCGAAGCCATCGAAAAATGGCTCAAATGGCTGAAGAAGGCGCAGGATGTTCTCGGCGGCCGGAACGACCGCCAGGCGGCCACGGCGCGAATCGACCGGCTTTGCAAGGCCATCGCCAAACGCCACGGCAAGGTACGGCGAACGCTCCATGCCGCAGTTGAAGCGAGCGCTTTGCCTGAACTTGATCTGGCGCCGTTGCCGCAGTCCTACTGGCGCTGAGTCCGGCGAGCCGATCCTGATGGGGGCCGCACGTCACCCGTGACATTTTGAAATAACTGCAAGCAGGTATATCCCCGCTTGTCGTTTCCCACGCACCGCAGCTTGCTATTACTTTAATAGCTGTTCGCACAGGTGAATCCTGGGCTAGAGCCCGGTTTGATACAAAAATACGGCTTTTTTTGCAGACTGGCGTTGTCCGGCGCGGGTTATTTGCCCACACGATGACGCGGCCCAGCGGAACCGCTTCCTACAGCATGATTTTTCACTTGGAGGTTTGCGCCATGCAGGTGGCGCAGGCTCTTTTCGGCTGCACTTGTATTTTGAACAGAACACCAATATGGCAAACCGGTTGGCGCACCACACATGGAAAAATTGCAATACCCAGCGCGTCCAACGCGTCCAACGCGTCCAACGCTTCCAACGCGCCCAGAGCGCATGGCGTGCCGCCTCATGGACACTTCTGGTCCTGTTGACACTGACGCTGATCGCCGTCGGGGGCTGCGCGAACGTGCTGCCCGCACCAGGCGCAGGCGGGCCACCGCCCAAACCCACTAGCGCGATCACGGGCACGGCGAGGTTTCTTGAGCGCACGGTGCTGCCCGCCAATTCGGTGTTTGAAGCGACCCTTGAAGAAGTGGCGGGCACCGGCACGCCGGCAAATGTCGTCAGCACCGCCAGCCGGCCGGTTCCGGGCGTGTCGGTTGTCAATTTTTCAATTCCCTTTGCAGAGTCGCAAATCCGGCCGGGACGCCGCTACGTTGTGCGGGCGCGTGTACTGGTCAACGGGCAGCTTTTGTTCGTGACCGAGCAAGCCGTACCGGCGCTTGCCAACGTACAGGACAAAACGGTGGCCATTGCGCTGATCAGGCCTGCTCCCGCAGCACCTCCGCCAGCGGCCCGCGCGCCAGCTCGCGCGCAGGCTGACACCGCCGACAGAGCGCCGCCCTCATCTGCTGGCCGTGCAGCCGAGAAAAAGGCCGATCCGCAGGCCAGCCGAAGAGAGGCCCAGGCCCGGGCCCAGGCGCTAGCCGCCGCTCAGGCTCAGGCGCAGGCGGAAACACGGGCACAGACCCAGGCGCAAGCCAGGGCGGCTGCGCAAGCCCAGGCCAAAGCACAGGCCGACGCCCGGGCTTTAGCCGAGGCCCAAGCCCAAGCCCAAGCCCAAGCCCAAGCCCAAGCCCAAGCCCAAGCCCAAGCCCAAGCCCAAGCCCAGACTCCGGCCCAGGCCCAGGCGCAGACGGCGTCACCACCCGCTGCCGCAGCTGCCGCAG
>JANNKV010000293.1:0-2799 GCA_031396485.1 Polaromonas sp.
GGCGTTCTCAGGCACCGCCGCGTTCGCACAAACCAAAGTAACCCGCCTCATCGTCCCCTACGCCCCGGGCGGCCCGATCGACGTGACCGCGCGCCTGATGGCCGAACGCGTCAAGGATTCGCTGGGCACCGTCATCATTGAAAACCGGCCCGGTGCGGGTGGCAATATCGGCGCTGATGCGGTGGCCAAGGCCGCGCCTGACGGTCTGACGATCGGTATCGCGGCCGTCGCCACGCACGCCATCAACCCGTGGCTCTACAGCAAGATGCCCTACAACGCGCAGACCGACTTCGCGCCCATCACGCAAATGCTGCGCGTGCCCAATGTGCTGGTGATGAACGCCGAGATTGCCGCGCGGCTGAAGATCAACACGCTGGCTGACTTCATCCAGTACGTCAAAGCCAACCCCGCCAAACTCAATTACGCGAGCGGCGGCAATGGCAGCGCCGGGCACCTGGCCGGTGAAATGTTCAAGGCGCGCGCCGGCATTTATGCCGTGCACATTCCGTACAACGGCGGCAACCCGGCGCAGCTGGCGCTGCTCAGCGGTCAGGTCGATTTCAACTTCGACAATCTGGCGACGGCATCGGCCAACATCAAGGCCGGCAAGTTGAAAGCGCTGGCCGTGACGACGTCGCAACGCAGCGTCCTGCTGCCCGAGATTCCCGCCGTGGCCGACACGCTGAAAGGTTTTGAGATCGACACCTGGTGGGGCCTGGTGGCCCCGGCCGGCACACCGAAAGACGTGGTCGACAAGCTCAATCAGGCTTTTGTGGCCGCACTGAATTCACCCGAGGCAAAGGCACGTTTTGCCACCTTGATGGCCGAGCCGGTGGCCAGCACGCCGGAACAATTTGGCGCGTTCATGAAGAGTGAACTGGTGAAATACGAGAAAGTGGTGAAGGCTTCGGGTGCCCGCGTCGATTGACTTGACGCTATTAATTTAGTAGCTGCTTGCGCACGTAATACCTGGGCTGGAGCCACTTTTTATATATATTTTCATCGTCATGAGCCATGATCACCCTCTACGGTATCCCGAATTGCGACACGGTTAAAAAAGCGCGCGCGTGGCTGGCCGAGCGTGGCAAAAGTCATGAATTTCATGACTTCAAAAAGCACGGCGTTGCCCCGGCAGAACTGGCGCGCTGGGCCGACGCGGTCGGCTGGGAAAACCTGCTCAACCGCAAAGGCACGACCTGGCGCCAACTCGCGGCTGAAGAGCAACTGGCCGTGCACGACAGCGCCAGCGCGCAGGCGCTGATGCAGGCGCAGACCAGCGTCATCAAGCGGCCCGTGGTTGACTGGGGCGACGGCGACTTGACGGTGGGTTTTGATCCGAAAGCCTGGGAAACCCGTGCGTCATCTCGCGCAAATCGGACAGATTGACCTGAAGAAGCGCTTAAAAATGCCGGCAAACTTCAGCAGAGGGCAGCTTTACCGCCGATTTACCGGTCCCCCTGAACTCCCACACCCGAAAAGTGTCTTAATCATTAAAATAGGGCTCCGGGCGTCACCGCCGGGCCCGTCGGGCGCGTTGTATCGAAAAGCTTGCAATGCAACGCGCTTTTGAGTTCAGGCACAAAAAGTCCCAAATAGTCCGAGATAGTCCGAAAGAGGATCAATCATGAAAAAAACACTGGTCATTTCGTCCGTCGCTACTGCGGCCCTGCTGGCCGCATTGCCGGCGTCTGCCATGGACATCATGGCCCGCGTGATTTCCAGCACGCCCGTGGTGCAGCAGGTCGCGGTGCCGCGGCAGGTCTGCAACAACCAGCAGTACATCACCGAAGCACCCCGATCGGGGGGCGGCGCCCTGCTGGGTGCGTTGGTCGGCGGCCTGGCCGGCAATTCGATTGGCAGCGGTGGTGGCCGTGCGGCCGCTACGGCGCTTGGCGTTTTCGGCGGTGCCGTGGTGGGTGACCGCATTGAAGGCGGCGGCGCCCAGCAGGTACAAAACGTGCAGCAATGCAGCACCCAGACCTATTACGAAAACCGGACCACCTCCTACAACGTGGTTTACGAATACCAGGGCCAGCAATACAACGCCCAAATGGCCAATGACCCAGGCCTGTACGTGCGTCTGCAGGTGTCGCCGGTGGGTGGCGTGAACTCACAGCCAGTTCAATCTGGCCAGCCACAGGCATTTCAGCAGCAGGACCAGGTGCCGGTTGAGCAGGGCTATGTGGTTCAGTCGTCTGCGCCACAGCCCATTTACGGCCAGCCGGTTTACACACAACCCGTTTACGTGCAGCCACCGGTCGTGTACCAGAGCGCACCGGTGTATTACGGCCGCCCGTACTATGGCCCGTCGTTCGCACCGATCGGCCTGTCGCTGAATTTTGGCTACAGCCGTGGTTACGGCGGGCATCGGGGCCATTGGCGCTAAGCCTTCGTGGAAAAAAAAAGGAGCGTTGATCGCTCCTTTTTTTCGCTTTCAGCGCGACCCAATGCGGTGCTCAGCATCCGGTGCAAACTACCCTAGATACCTAAAAATAGTGACGAAATAGCCCGCTAGCCCATGTAGAACGTGCGTAAGAAGCTATTATTTTCATAGCACACCTAAAAGATGACTACCGCGCCGTCTCGATCAACGCACCCTTGAGCAGCACAGGCCCGGTCGGCCCGCTGCCCGCCGGCGCCCCGCCCAGCGGCTCCAAACTGATCGCCAGCGTCGGTACTTCACGCACATCGTTGCTGGCCGCCGTCAATCTGATCACCGGGTCGCGGCCCAACACGCCGAGCGACTTCGCCCCGCCCGCCGCCGGCAAAGCCCATAGCTGCAACGACTTGTCGGCCTGC
>JANNKV010000295.1:0-7438 GCA_031396485.1 Polaromonas sp.
CACTGCGCGTTGATCTGGTTGACCACCGCAATGATCGGGTAGCCGATCTGTTCGGTCTTGGCTTTGAGCTTGACCCAGTCGATGTCTTTCAGCTCGCAATGCTTGACGATCTCGTCGGCCGCTTCCTGCGGGATGATGCCGAGCTCGCCCTGGACTTTCGCCAGCGCGCGTTCGATGTCGAGGTATTTGGCAGTGCGGTTTTCGTCGGACCAGACGTGCCGCATGGCCGCGTCGCTGAACATGTCGCCGAAGATTCTGGAGTCGATGATGGAGGCGGGCATGGGTTTTCCGTTTTTTAAATAGTGGTTCAGGCCAGCGTGGCGGTCGCGTCCATCGTCAGCCAGCCTTCATGGTCGCGGCCCCACAGGTGTACTGTCTTGCCGTCCGCGGACGGCTGGCCATGAACGGAGAAAGCATGCGTGTCAAACGTCGGCCGCACGGCCTTGAATTCGAAGCGCAGCACGCGGGCTTCCGGCTGCTGGCGGCGCAACAAATCCATCAGCAGCGTCGCGATCAGCGGGCCGTGCACGATCAGGCCCGGGTACCCCTCGACCTCGGTGACGTACTTCCGGTCATAGTGAATGCGGTGGCCGTTGAAGGTGAGTGCCGAATAGCGGAACAGCAGCACGTCGCTTGGCACGATGGCGCGCTGCCACGAAGATTCAGCCGGCGCGGCCTGCGGCGGTGGCGGCACGTCGCCCGGCTCGGCGGCGGCGCGGTAGACGATGTTGTGGTGCTCGGTCAGCGCTACTTTTTCGGCGCCGTTACTCCGAATCTCATGGCGCACTTTCACAAAAATCAGATTTCCGGTGCGGCCTGGCTTTTCTTTCACATCAATGATGGTCGAGGTGCGGCCCAGCGCATCGCCGACCCGCAGCGGCTCATGAAACTTAAAATCACTGCCGGCCCACATGCGACGCGGCAGCGGTACCGGTGGCATGAAGCCGCCGCGTTTGGCATGGCCGTCGGGGCCGATGTCTGACTGCGCGTGAATCGGTAAAAAATACAGCCAGTGCCACAGCGGCGGCAGCGGCGTGCCGGGGGCGGGCCGCGTCGTGTCGGGCTGGTCGAACGTGGCCGAAAGCGCGGCATACGGCGTGGCCGTGGCGGTGTCTTCCACCGTTTCGCTGCGGCCGATCCAGTCTTGCAGGTTCATGGTGTTCCCCAAAGTCTTTATTCAACCCTGATTTTGACTGCTTGCGGACGGCGGTGACGCATTTTTCGAGTCAAATAGGCCGCCAGCCCAGGCAACACCTGCGCAAATAGCTCCTATTTTTGTAGCAATACCGATGGGTCTGTGGTCACCATATCCAGCGGATAACGGCGCCCGGCCAGGTAGTCTTCCATACAGCGCAGCAGCAGCGGGCTGCGGTGCCGGTCCACACTGGCGCGAATTTCGTCGGCGGTGAGCCACACGGTGCGCACGATGCCCTCATCGAGCGCTTGCCCTTCGACATGCGCGCCCAGTTCGCCGCAGTAGGCAAAGCGCAGGTAGGTGATGTCCAGGATGCCATTCGCCTGCACGCGCTCGAAACGCGACATGTAGATGCCAACGACGGCGGTGGGCTTGAAGTGATGCGCGGTTTCTTCCAGCGTCTCGCGCGCGCAGCCATCCTCGGGGCTTTCACCGGGGTCGAGGTGTCCGGCCGGGTTGTTCAGGCGCAGGCCATCGCGGGTTTCTTCCTCGACCAGCAGGAATTTTTGAACCCCGTCAAAGTCGCGCGCAATCACCGCAGCGACCGTGACGCTGGGTTTCCATCGTGTATTCATGGGGGCAGATTATGCGTGGCCTTGTTGACAGCCGAGAGGCGGTGGCCACGCCCGGTCGTCAGAAAAGGCCGAAAAAACCCGGAAACAGCCGTTTTACAGATCAAATCGGGCTCTAGCCCATGTCATATCTGCGCAAGCAGCTATGAATAACATAGCATTAACATGAAATTTTCAAGCCGTGAATCCGCCTGCAAAGCTCTCGCGCAAATGCTCGACCAGGCACTGCACCGCCTTGGGCACCTGCGCGGACCACGGGCGCAGCGCGTAGATGCGTTCGCCGAAAAAGCCCTGCACCTGCCAGTCGGGCAGTACCTGGACCAGCGCCGCTGACGGGTTGATTTCGTCGGTCACCGGCAGACTAAAGTCCGGCAACAGGCCGATGCCTAGGCCAGCCACCAACGCGTCGCGCAGCACTTCACTGTTGTTGGCCTTCAGGCTGCCGGCGATATTCACGCCGACGCGCTCGGCCGGCTTGCTTTTGGACTTGGTGCTACGTGCGGAACGCACGAACGTCCAGCTTTCGGCATGATCGCCCAGGTACAGCAGGCAGTCATGCGCGGTCAATTCGGACGGATGCGCCGGCACGCCGCGCCGCTGCAAATAATTCGGGCTGGCGACCAGCACCGAGCGGGTGTCGCACAGCACCCAGGCAACATGCGTTTCGGGCGGCGTGCTGGTGTGGCGCACGGCCAGGTCAAAGCCCTCATTGGCGAGGTTGACAAAACGGTCGGTCAGTTCGAGCTCAATCTGGATGCCGGGAAAGCGCTTTAAAAAAGTCGCGATGTGCGGTGCCAGATGTTGCCGCCCCAGCGCGACCGGCGCCGTCAGCCGCACCAGCCCGCGCGGCGTGCCCGCCAGATCGCGCGCAGCCGAGTAGCTTTCGCTGATGCGGTCAAAGGCCGGCTGCATGCCGCTGACCATTTGCTGGCCGGCTTCGGTCAGTCCTACCGAGCGCGTGGTGCGGCGCACAAGCAGCACGCCGGCCACGCGCTCCAGCTCGCTGATGCGCATGCTGGCCGAGGCTTTCGACACGCCCAGGCGGCGCGCGGCTTCGGTGAAGCTGCGCGTAGCGGCCAGTACCGTGAGCAGATGGAGGTCGGCTATCAGCGGGGAGAGTTGGTCGGATGACATGAATAAGCGCTTTCAATCTGGCTATTGTTCAGTAATGTGAACAATGTAATCAGCTTTGACCGGCTTATCAAGGCAGGTAGTGCGGCCTAGACTGAGCGCTACATCTACCCAGGGGTCATCCATGTCTTTGTCACCAGCCACCACCGCCCAGGCCACGATCGGCCATTACCTGAACGGCCGCGTCAGCGTCGCCAAGCCGGCGCGCAGCCAGGAAGTTTTCAACCCAGCCACCGGCGCCGTGTCGGGCCATGTGGCGCTGGCCAGTGCGGCTGATGTGGACGCCGCCGTGGCTTCAGCGCAGGCGGCTTTTCCGGCCTGGGCAGACACACCGCCGATTCGCCGCGCGCGGGTGATGTTCAGGTTTCTCGAACTGCTGAATCAGAACAAGGACAAGCTGGCCCACCTGATCACCGCCGAGCACGGCAAGGTGTTCACCGACGCGCAGGGCGAGGTCTCGCGCGGCATCGACATCGTCGAATTTGCCTGCGGCATTCCGCAACTCCTCAAGGGCGACTTCACCGACCAGGTGAGCACCGGCATCGACAACTGGACGCTGCGCCAGCCGCTGGGCGTGGTGGCCGGCATCACCCCGTTCAACTTTCCGGTGATGGTGCCGATGTGGATGTTCCCGGTGGCGATTGCCGCGGGCAACTGCTTCATTTTGAAGCCGAGTCCGATTGACCCGAGCCCCAGTTTGCTGATGGCCGAACTGCTCAAGCAGGCCGGTTTGCCCGATGGCGTTTTCAACGTGGTGCAGGGCGACAAGGAAGCTGTCGATGCGCTGCTGGTGCACCCGGACGTGAAGGCCGTGAGCTTCGTCGGCTCGACGCCGATTGCCAACTACATCTACGAAACCGGCGCGCACCACGGCAAGCGCGTGCAGGCCCTCGGCGGCGCGAAAAACCATATGGTGGTGATGCCTGATGCGGATCTGGAACAAGCGGTTGATGCGCTGATCGGCGCCGGTTACGGCTCGGCCGGCGAGCGCTGCATGGCGATCTCGATTGCGGTGCTGGTCGGCGATGTGGCCGAGCGGCTGCTGCCGATGCTGGAAGCGCGCGCCAAAACGCTGGTGATCAAGAACGGCGTTAACCTCGATGCCGAGATGGGTCCCATCGTGACGGCTGCCGCGCACCAGCGCATCACCGGCTACATCGACACCGGCGTGAAAGAAGGCGCGAAACTGCTGGTCGATGGCCGCACCTTTACGGGCGCAGATGCTGGCGAGGGCTGCAAAGATGGCTACTGGATGGGCGGTACGCTGTTCGATCACGTCACGCCCGACATGCGCATCTACAAGGAAGAAATTTTCGGCCCGGTGCTGGGCTGTGTGCGCGTGCACGATTTGAAAGAAGCGGTTGACCTGATCAACGCGCATGAATTCGGCAACGGCGTGAGCTGCTTCACCCGCGACGGCAACGTGGCGCGCGAATTCGGCCGCCGCATCCAGGTCGGCATGGTCGGCATCAACGTGCCGATTCCGGTACCGATGGCCTGGCACGGCTTTGGCGGCTGGAAAAAGAGCCTGTTTGGTGACATGCATGCCTACGGCGAAGAGGGCGTGCGCTTCTACACCAAGCAAAAATCCATCATGCAGCGCTGGCCCGAAAGCATTGGCAAGGGCGCTGAGTTCGTGATGCCCACGGCTAAGTGATGCCCCCACGGTTGCTCGCTTCGCGTAGCGCCCTGCCCCCCGAGGGGGCTGAGTGCCGCGGCTCCAAGCCTGCCAGTGCCGGGTTGGACGGCACGCAGTAGGGCTGCGTCTCGCAGCCCGGCGCCTGCGGCCTGGCGAAGCCAGTTCCGCGGCCCCGGCTGGTGAAGATGAGAGCCCCCACGGTCGTTCGCTTCGCGTAACTCCCTGCCCCCCGAGGGGGTCGCCCGCCTGCGGCCCGGCAAAGCCGGTTCCGCGGCTCGAGCTTGCATGACGGACTCGCCTTGCAGCTAGGCGAAGCCGGTTCCCCGGCTTGAGCTGGTGTTGCATTGCTGGCTCTGCTTGCATCATTCCAGCGGGCTGCTCGTCTCGCCACTCGAATTCATGCACCGCCGTAGTGGACTGCCCTGAGGAATAGTTCACAAATTCTCATGTAAGCTTGCCGACAGATAGAAAAATTGCGGGGCTGGAACAGCTGGCCTCGCAGACCCGCTAGAAAACAATAGTTGAGGAGTTACCCATGCTCATTGGGGTACCCGCCGAAATCACGGCTGGAGAAACACGCGTTGCCATCACGCCCGAGACAGCCAAGAAGCTGAAGGCGCAGGGCCACACCATCCGCATTCAGTCGGGCGCCGGCGTTGCCGCCAGCGTTCCTGATGACGCGTTCACGGCCGTGGGTGCCGAAATCACCGATGCTGCGGGCGCCTATGCCGCCGACATCGTGCTCAAGGTGCGCTGCCCGCTCGACGAGGAAATGCCGCATGCCAAAGCCGGCAGCGTGATGATCGGCATGCTCAACCCGTTCGACGCCACCGGCCTGCAGCGCATGGCCACGGCGCAACTGACCTCTTTCGCCCTGGAAGCCGCGCCGCGTACAAGCCGCGCGCAAAGCATGGACGTGCTGTCATCGCAGGGCAACATCGCCGGCTACAAGGCCGTGATGATGGCCGCTGAAAAGTACCAGCGCTTTTTCCCGATGCTGATGACGGCCGCGGGCACGGTGAAAGCTGCGCGCGTGGTGATCCTCGGCGTCGGCGTGGCTGGCCTGCAGGCGATTGCCACAGCCAAGCGCCTGGGTGCGGTGATTGAAGCGAGCGACGTGCGGCCGAGCGTGAAAGAACAGATCGAGTCGCTGGGCGGCAAGTTCATCGACGTGGCCTACGAAACCGATGAAGAGCGCGAAGCCGCCGCCGGCGTCGGCGGCTATGCCAAGCCGATGCCCGCGAGCTGGATGGCGCGGCAAAAAGTCGAAGTTGCCAAGCGCGTCGCACTGGCTGACGTGGTGATCACGACTGCGCTGATTCCCGGCCGTCCGGCGCCGGTGCTGGTGACCGAAGAGATGGTCAAGTCGATGAAGCCTGGCAGCGTGATTGTTGACCTGGCCGCGCCGCAGGGCGGCAACTGCCCGCTGACCGAGCCCGGCAAAACGGTGGTCAAGCACGGCGTGACGCTGATAGGTGAGACAAACGTGCCGGCGCTGGTTGCGGCCGACGCCAGCGCCCTGTATGCACGCAATCTGCTCGACTTCTTGAAGCTCATCATCACCAAAGAGGGTGAGCTGAAGATCGACATGGAAGACGATATCGTGGCTGCGTGTCTGATGACGCAGGGCGGCGAAGTCAAAAGAAAATAAACAACCCCGTTCGCGCTGGACGTATCGACCAGCGTCGACAGGCTCAGCCCGAACGGACACGGAGAAAATCATGGACGCAGTTTCCCCCACCATCCTCAACCTCATCATCTTCGTGCTGGCGATCTACGTCGGCTACCACGTTGTGTGGACCGTGACGCCGGCGCTACACACGCCGCTGATGGCGGTGACCAACGCGATCTCGGCCATCGTGATTGTGGGCGCCATGCTGGCGGCCGCGCTGACCGAAACCACGCTGGGCAAGTCCATGGGCGTGCTGGCAGTGGCGCTGGCGGCGGTCAATGTCTTCGGCGGCTTTCTGGTGACGCGGCGCATGCTGGAGATGTTCAAGAAAAAAGAAAAGAAAGCAGCACCTGCTGCTGAAGGAGCTTCGAAATGAGCGCAGCGCAGAACCGCTTCAAGCAAGCTCGCGTCCCCTTGGCGGGCACCCTTCGACAGGCTCAGGGCGATCAGGGATATGAGACCAGCGTGGGAGTAAACAAATGTCTATGAACCTTGTCACTTTGCTGTACCTTGTCGCGTCGGTCTGTTTCATTCAGGCGCTGAAGGGCCTGAGCCACCCGACCACGTCGATTCGCGGCAACCTATTCGGCATGATCGGCATGGCGATTGCCATTTTGACGACTGCCGCGCTGATCGTGGAACTCTCTGGCGGCAAGGCGCTGGGCATGGGTTGGGTGCTGCTTGGTCTGGTGGTCGGCGGCGGCTACGGTGCGTACCGCGCCAAGACGGTCGAGATGACCAAAATGCCCGAGCTGGTGGCGTTTTTCCACAGCATGATTGGCCTGGCAGCGGTGTTCATTGCGATTGCGGCGGTGGTCGAACCCTGGGCTTTTCAGATCGTCGCCAAGGGCATGGCAATTCCGGCGGGTAATCGACTGGAACTAGCCTTGGGTTCGGTGATCGGCGCGATCACCTTCAGCGGTTCGGTGATTGCGTTCGGCAAGCTGTCGGGCACCTACAAGTTCCGCTTGTTCCAGGGCGCACCGGTTCAGTTTGCCGGGCAGCACAAGCTCAATCTGATCCTTGGTTTGATCCTGATCGCCAACGTGGTGATGTACACGCTGACGGGCAACGCACTGTTTTTTGCCATCGCGACGCTGATGGCGTTTGTGATGGGTGTGCTGATCATCATCCCGACTCAAGGCGCAGGTGATCCACTTCATCAACAAGCCGATGCCCGGCGGGCTGCCGAAGAAGACCGCGCGCGCCCTCCTGGACGTCGAGGACCC
>JANNKV010000297.1:0-4312 GCA_031396485.1 Polaromonas sp.
ACAGGCCGAAGCTGACAAGCCACCGATGAACGCACGCAAAACCCACCTCGACACGCTGGCCATTTCACTGCTGCTGGGCTGCTGCCTGCTGTGGGGCTTTCAGCAGGTGCTGATCAAGGCGACGCTGGCCGAAGTGCCGCCAATGTTTCAGGCGTCGCTGCGGCTGGTGGGTGCGACTGCGCTGCTGTGGCTGTGGTGCCTGTGGCGTGGTGTGTCGCTGTTCAGGCGCGACGGATCGCTGCGGGCCGGCCTGCTGGCGGGCGGGCTGTTCGCCGCAGAATTTGCCTGTATTTACCTGGGCCTGCAAATGACCAGCGCGTCGCGGCTGACGGTGTTTTTGTACACCTCGCCTTTCTGGGTCGCGCTGCTGGTGCCGCTGTGGGTCAAGTCAGAACGCCTGCGCGGCCTGCAGTGGGTGGGGCTGGTGTGCGCGTTTGCGGCGGTGCTGTTCGCGCTGCGCGAAGGCTTCGGCACGGGCAACGCGGCCACGGTGCGCGGCGACCTGCTCGGGGTGGCGGCGGGCATGCTGTGGGGGCTGACGACGGTGGTGATTCGCACCACCCGCCTGGCATATGTGTCGGCCGAGAAACTGCTTTTTTACCAGCTGACCGTCAGCGCGCTGGTGTTTCCGCCGCTTTCCTTGGGGCTGGGTGAAGTGTGGGTCTGGCGCTTCAGCCCGTTTGCGATCGCGTCGCTCACATTGCAAACCGCCGTCGGTGCGTTTGCCAGCTACCTGGTGTGGATGTGGATGCTGGGGCGCTACCCGGCGACCAAGATTTCGGTGTTCGTGTTTTTCACGCCGCTGTTTGCGCTGCTGTTTGGCGCGTTGTGGCTGGGTGAGGCCGTGACACCCGGCCTGCTGATGGCGCTGGCCACGGTGGCGGTGGGCATTGTGCTGGTGAACCGCAAGCTGGAACCGGCCGCGTAGATGCCTATTGCATGAACCCGATCTGGCCTTTGCTGGCCGCGCCGCGCGGCAGGTCGTCCACCTGCAACACGCCGCGGCTGGCCAGTCGTGCGTTGCCGAACGCGGCCATCAGACCCCGGCGCATTTCGCGCGGGACGAGGGTAGCCAGCTTGTCCAGCAAATCGTCGGAGGGCAGCTCGTCGAAACGCGAGCCCCAATCGTGGCTAGAGCGAATCGACTGGTACAGGCGCAGGGCGATGTGCCGCGCCTGGCTGGGCGTGAGGGGCGCAATCTCAAACACATTCATGCGGTTCAAAATCGGGTTGGGAATGCCGCGCTCGTCGTTGGCCGTCATGATCCAGAGCACCTGACTGGCATCGATGGGGACTTCGGCAAACTCGTCCACAAAGGCACAGGCGGTGTCGTGTTCAAGCAGGCTGTACAGCGAGCCGAGCGGGTCGTACTGGGCGTCGCTGGCGGCCTTGTCGATCTCGTCGATCACGATCACCGGGTTGGCGTAGCTGCCGTCCACCAGTGACTCGAACACCTTGCCGGGCTTGGCCCCTTTCCACTGCGATGCCGAGCCCGACAGCAGCCAGCCGGCCGTCAGCGAACTCATGGACACCAGGTTCATGCCGGTGCCGATCAGGTCGGCCATCTGCCGGGCGAAATGCGTCTTGCCGATACCCGGTTTGCCCAGCAGCAGCATGGGCGTGACCTCCAGGCCATCGGCGCTGTCGTGGCTGAGCGCCACATGGCGCCGCACATCGTCGAGCACATCGGTGAAGTTGGGAAGCGCGTCATACAGCGAGGCCATTTCGGGAATGCCGCTGGGCTTCATCTGAAAGCGGTCGGGGCCGCGTTCGAGCATGCGTTCGTAGGTGCTGCGCAGGTGGTCGTGGTCGCGGGAATCACTGCCGTGCAACTTGTCGAGCTTGCGTTCGACATCGGCGGTTTGGTACACGCTGCGCACCTTCGCGATGGGTAGCGTGAAAGGGGGCGCGTGGGGAACGACGTGGGTGGATTCCATGGAACACTCCGTGTTGTTGAGCCGCTAGGGATCCTCTGCGTAACTCTGGCGGGCCTGTGGCAGGCGGATCGGGATGGGCTGCAAGGCGCCTTTTCTTGTCAATAGCCCCGCTATTGACAAGAAAAGCAACGCCGCAGACCGCCCGAGCCCGTCTGATCACAGACCGCAGGGAGTTATGCAGAGGGTCCCTCAACTTCATTCCAACACAAAGTTACGTTTTTGGCGCGATGCTGCGGAATATGCGTTCAAACCGGACTTATTGCAGCAGGAAATGTGGCCAGAAAGCTCGCAGCAGTTGGCGCGACGCGGCGGGTACAAGGCCTGAACCAGCTTGCAGCCCAAGCAAATCATGCGTGAGCAGCTACTTTTTTAATAGCAAACTTCTCGCTGTAAAACTGGATCAGGTAGCGACATCCACCGCAGCACCGCCCTTGGCACTCTTCGCCAGTGCTTCCAGCGTGGCGGCGTTGTCGATGCTGGCACTGGCTGCGCGCTCGATGGCGGCGAAGTCTTGGGCGGCAATCACTTTCGCAAAAGCCTCGGCGGCAAATTTGAAACCGTTGCCCATGCCTGAATGAATATCTTCAAACGGAATCACGTTGGCGGTGCCCCGGCGAATACGCAGACTGCTGGACACTTGCGCGCTGGTGTGGTTCAGGTATTCGGTTTCTATCGTGCCACCGGTGCCCATGATGACGGCGCGGCGGTGGTTGGCGACATCCATCGCGCACGAGAGCTGCGCGGTGCGGCCGTCAGCGTAAAACAGCGTGGCCATCAGGCCGATGTCAACGCCGCTATCAGCCCAGCGCGGGTGCGCCACCACGCGCGCCGGTGCCGCGCCCATCACCAGTCGAATCAGGCTGAGCGCGTAACTGCCGGCATCCAGCAGCGCGCCGCCGCCCAGATCAGCGTTCAGGCGAATGTTGCCCTGCGGGTTTTGCAGCATGAAGCCGAAGCAGGCCTGCACGCCGCGCACGTCGCCAATCGCGCCGCCCTGCAGCAGCGCCAGCATGTCGCCAGTCTGCGGCTGGAAGTAGTAGGGAAAGCCTTCGAGCAGCATGACGCCGCTGGCGCGCGCTGCGGCGAACATCGCCTCGGCCTCGGCCCGGTTCAAAGCCAGCGGCTTTTCACACAGCACATGCTTGCCGGCCTGCAGCGCCTTGATGGCCCATTCGGCATGCAGGCTGTTGGGCAGCGGCAGGTAGATGACGTCGATGGCGGCATCGGCCAGCAGCGCTTCGTAGCTTCCGTGATGGCGCGGAATGCCGAGCGATTTCGTGAACGCGGCGGCGGTGCCGGCGTTGCGGCTGGCGGCTGCGGCGATGTGCACGGCCGTACTGGCCTGCACCGCCGTCGTGAACTGCCGCGCGATGTTGGCGCAGCCGAGGATGCCGATGTTGAGTGGGGGTGGTTTTGTCATGATGTAGTGGGTCGGTCAAGCCGTTCAGCCTGCGCACGCGTGGACGCAAACGCGGTGTACCAGTCCAGGCACGCTGAATTGGCCATCGCTTCGCGGTTGACGACCTTGTCAATCGGCTGGCCGAGCAGCAATTTTTTGATCGGCAGTTCCTGCTTTTTGCCGGTGAGCGTGCGAGGGATTTCAGGCACGGCAAAAATTTCGCTGGGTACAAAGCGCGGCGACAGCGCGGTCTTGATGGCGTAGTTCAGTTTGGTTTTCATCGCCTCGTCAAGCACCACACCCGCGCGCAGCACGACGAACAGCGGCATGTAGCTGTCGCGCCCCAGATATTCCAGGTCAACCACCATCGAATCGAGCACCTCGGGCAAGGCTTCGATGGCACTGTAGATTTCGCTGGTGCCCATGCGCAAGCCGAAGCGGTTGATGGTGGCGTCGCTGCGGCCATAGATGATGCAACTGCCCGAAGCCGTCACCTTCAGCCAGTCGCCGTGCCGCCAGACGCCAGGGTACATGTCGAAGTAGCTGGAGATGTAGCGCGCGTTCTTCTCGTCACCCCAGAAGTAAAGCGGCATCGACGGGATCGGCTGCGTGCAGACCAGCTCACCGACTTCGCCGATGACCGGCTGGCCGGATTCGTTCCACGCGTAGACCGCGCAGCCGAGCAGGCGGCATTGCATTTCGCCGGGGATCAAAGGCAGTTCGCGATTGCCGCCGATAAAAGCGCCGGCAAAGTCGGTTCCTCCGGATATGTTGCACCACCAGATGTCGCCCCCACGGTCGCTCGCTTCGCGTAGCTCCCTGTCCCCCAGGGGGGCCGATGCGCCTGCGGTCTGGCTAAGCCAGTCCCGCGGCCCCTGCTGGGTTGAAGACACATCACCACCAACGCCGTGCTGGTGAACTTGCCGAAACTGCGCCGTCCCCCAGCGCTGCGTCTCTTCACTGAGCGGCGAGCCGG